>JBDHED010000108.1:0-7161 GCA_039591175.1 Gemmatimonadota bacterium
GGTTCAACGGATGAACGCTCGACTCGGGGTCCGAGGCCGGGCGCATGTTGTGCGGTGTGTGGCAGTCGCTGCACTTGGCGGTGAGTTCAAAACCGAGTGCCGTTACCTGTCCGTGATACGTGCTGAAGTAGGTTTCGTAAACGTCCTCGTGACACTTGCCGCACTCCTCGACGATGCCCACGAACCACTTCGGCTCGTTCGCCTCCACGATGCTGTGCGCGGAGTGACAATCAACGCAGGCCGGAGCCTCGTGTCCCGTCGGCCCGCGTAAGTGCTCGCGGTAGGCTGTGCCATGCGCCGACCCCTCCTCGTATGTCTCAAGGACCCCGACATGACACACGCCGCACGTCTTTACCACGTTGACTCGGTTCACCGATGACCCGAGTGACTCGCCCGGTAACACACGGTGGGATTCATGGCAATCGTTGCACGTGGCCGAGATGACAAGGCCGGCTCGCTCGACCGCCGCTCCGTGAACGGTCTCGTGGTACTGCTCGACCGCGACCCGCGCTTGCGCCTCTTCGGGGGTGGAGAAGTACGTGCCAATTATGCTCGGATCGGCGTGGCAGCGGCCGCACATCGTGGCCACGTTGAGCGGGTACGTCGGTGAGCGGCGATCGTCTATGCCGTATACCTCGTGCTTCCCGTGGCAACCCACGCACGTCGGCGCATCGCCGGTGTCCATCACGTTGAGCGCGTGCACCGACACTTCCCAGTCGGTCTGCTCTGACTCGTGACATGTGCCGCAGCTCAGAGCGGCGAGCGGTCCATGCGGGTAGCCTACGGCGGGACCGGGATGGCAGTCTGCGCAGTTGAGCTCTCGGTGCACCGTATCCAGCAGAACGGAGTCCGGGACAAACAGCGCCGCCTGTTGTTCAGGCGTTCCCTTGCCAACGAGGAAATCCGGATCGCCGTGGCAGCTCTCACAGGTCACGATCGACGGTTCCTGGTTCTCGACCTGGGCAGCAGTCGCCGACGTATTGCCGACCCCAAGACCAAGCACGAGCACGACGGGTAGCAGGGTTCGCACGATTCTCGCTGGTCCTCGGTTGCGCTCACGCATGGGTCACCCTTCAGCGGTACGCTTCAACCTCCCGTCAACTGGTCCCCTCTCGCGCTCCGGCCAGGGCTGGCATCTGATGGCACTGCGTGCACTCCACCGGCGCGTTGTGCTCGATCCGATCGGTGTGACAGACGGTACAAACCTGCCGACTCCATTCGCCGACGCTCGATATCTCGTCCCCGTGACAGACCGCGCACTGACCATGCATCGCCGGCGTGTGTTTCTCGATCGTCCCCTGCTGATGACAACCGAGACAGGTCGCTTCGGGCTGATGATGCTGCTCATGACAAGTCGTACAATCGAGATCGCTTGCGCCCATCGCGGGCGGGGTGTGACATGTAGCGCAGGCGAGACCCGCACCGCGATGGACGTCGTGTGAGAAATCTCCGCTCGAATGCGCGATCACCGATGAGGGGGCACCGCCGGGGCCCGAGTGGCAACGGGCACAGTTCATCGGTCGGACCTGCGGGTGGTGACACGTTTCGCACGTTTCCCGCGATTCGATCGTCGTTCCCCCGTGATCGTCGAGCGACGTGTGGCAGTCGGCGCAACCCAACCCCGCGGTCGTGACGTGGGGCTGATGATCGAACCGCGCGCCCTGGAACTCGACCTGAAGATCCTCCGCTCCCAGGTGGCATCGCAGACAGACGTTCCTTCTGACTCGCGTTCCGAGGTCGACGTTATCGACCGAGTACGGCAGGCCACCGGTTTCGATCGCCTCGCGCACGAGATCGACGGCCGAAGCGAGCAGCTCGTCGGCGTAGGCGATGTTGTGGGCTCCTTTGCCGACGCGAACGAATTCAACGTTCTCGCTCGCCAAGCTGATCAGGCTGTCGACGGTGGTACGGCTCCCGACGGGAGCCGACCCAACCCGGCTCTCGGCACCAGCGACGACGGCTCCGATCCGACGGACCCTCTCTTCCATCTCCTGCTGCCAGGACGGCAGGATGTTGGCGTAGCGGATGCCGTGACAAGACAGGCACGCCGCTTCACCGGCTCGCTGTACCTGATCGTGGCCCTCGGTCTCGCTCGGAAGACCATGGCACCCACGACAGGAGACGCGCGCCAGGTACATAAAGCTCGGCATGCTCTCGGTCGCGTGCCCACCCGTGCCCGCGTACATCCGCCGTTGCAGATCGTGAACGCCTTGATGGCAGCTCGCGCAGTCAAGCTCGAACGTCGATGTGAGCGAGGTGACTCGATGTTCGATCGGCGTGTGGCACTGGGCACACTCGATGTTGTGATCGGCAAGATGAACCCTGTGCACCAGGTCGATGTTCTCGTATTGATCGATCCTCTCGGGCTCGTTGTGGCAGGTAAAGCAGCGGGTCTGACTGGCTCCGCCCGAACCGCTGGTCACCTCTTCATGACAGCCAATGCACGATGTGAGCTCGTCGACATACCGTGGGTGGTCGACCACAAAGCCGGCGTCGGAAACCAACCGCGGTGGATCGAGGTGGCAGCCGGTGCATCCCGCGAGCGGCTCTCCCACCGGTCGATCCTTGAAATGACAGAGGAAACACGTGTCCGCTGTGACCGCGACATGGTCGCCCTGAACGATCTGGGAGTGGCAAGCCGTGCATCGGAGCTGCTTGCCACGGCGCAATTCCCCTAGGTGTTGTGCGTGGTCAAAGCGTATACCTCGATAATCGACTTCTGATTCGAGCCTCCGCTCGACGTGACACCCCGAGCGAAGACACGAGGCGTCCTCGATCTCGGCCCAGGGCTTCATGCCATACGTGCCGGTGACGTATCTCACGACCTGGTTGGCGGCCTGGAATTTGCCCATCGCTTCGGCTTTGACACCCGGCGCATAGTGACACTCGATGCACGCCACTTCGTTGTGGGAGGATGTGGCCCACGAATCGTAGTATGGCTCCATGACATGGCAGTTGAGACAAAAGCTCGGCTGGGCACTGTACTCTATGAAGCCGACCGCTCCCACGGCGATGACGATTACCGCCAGAATGGAGATCTGAATAGCGATCCTAAGCGGTCGTGAGAAACGCGCGAATAGGTCGGAGAGGGTCCGCATGACACTGCTACTCCTTCAAGCCACGGAGCTTGAACCAGCCCAACACGATCGCCGACAGTGTGAGGAACCACACCGGCACCAACAACAGCTTATGCTCCCATCGCTGCTCCTCACTGACCTCCGCCGTCGTCCGAATGTCCCGTGAGATCGACCCCACCCGTCGGCTCAGATCCTCGAGCTGCTCTACATCGAGGCTGTGCTGGAGCTCGGCGATCTGTAAGTAGTCGGTGAGCGCGGTTTGATACCGGAACCGGAGATCGCTCACCTGCCAGCCGGCAACCACCAGCTCCTCGATGGCCTCGTCCGCGGCCAGCAAGTCGTTCTCGGCGCCGACGATCAACTCTTCGGCCTGTATGCCCAACCGGGCCGCACGGCTGTCGGCGGCGTGACACTCCGTACATGTCTCCGCGATCGCGTCCGGCGGTACGCGCTCGGTCTGGTGATTGCTGTGACACGCAGTGCACCCGGGAAGGGAGCCGGCTTGGGCCGCTGCGCCGTGAGGACCGTCATCGAACGCGCGTCGCACGAGCACATGACACTGGCCACAAACGTTTGCGATCTCGGTCACCTGCGGCGGCAGCGCGGCGTGGGACCCGTGACAACCCACACAGCTCGGCGCTGCAAAGTTCTGTCCTTCAAACAATCCCACTCCGTGTGCGCTCTCCCGGTACAGCTCAAACTGATCGATCGTCAGACCGTACTGCGCCATCAGGTTCTCGTCTTGATGGCAACCGGCACACGTGCCAGGGATGTTGGTCGGGTGAACCCGGCTCCGAGCGTTATCCGGAGTGAGGATCGTGTGCGCATCGTGGCAGTCAGTGCACGTCGGCGCGTCGGTGTTGCGATCCCCGAGCAGCAGTTGACCGTGTCGACTGGTTCGGAACTCGGCGATTTGCCCCACGTGGAGGCCGTACTGCCGCATCCGGTCGGGATCAGAATGACACGAACCGCATAGCTCAACGGTGGCGAGCTTGTCCGGCGTGCCGACGTAGGTCCCAGTGTGGGCAGTCGGCGTCTCCAGACCGGTGGGATCGCCACCATGGCAGTCGTGACACCCGATGCCGCGCTCGGAGTGAATGCCTTCGATGAACGCCTTGCGCTTATCGGCGTGACAGAGGACGCATCCGTAGACGGTATCAGCCGCCGCCACCTGTGGCGGAGCGTCTTGGACGGTGATCGACAAAGCCCCGTGCGACTCACCGAACACGGCCACCGTCGCCACTGCGACCGCGATCCAGCCGCGCTTCATTCAGCCCCCGATTGCTCCGGCTCGGCGATCTCGGTTGGGGGTGAGGCCCCAACGTCGGGGCCGGAGAACCGCAGTTGATGCCCCACCAGCCAGAGGATCGCGAACCCGACAAAGAACACGACACCGAGTGCGGTGACCAGCCGGTGTCGTCGTTCCGGGTGCCGATCGAAGAGCGGGATGAGCGCCATGCTCAACCCCAGCAGCGTGAAGAAAGTGAAGCCCCACGGGCCGAAGAACCGAATCAGGGCGAGCGACACATCCACCACGACCCACGTCGAGACGAGCTCGTTCGGCGGCTCAACTGGCGAGGCGAGCTCGGCGAGTGGTCGCGGGAAGAGCGTAGCCAGGGTGATTACGATCGCGAGCACCACGACCGTGACTAAGAACGATCGAAGCAAGTGATGGGGAAAGAAGGGAACGCCAGGAGTGTCGCTTTCGACGGCCCCCCTCGGGGGCGCGACCCCCTGCGTGCGAATCATCCGAAAATGGAAGATGAGCAAGGCGAATGCGATCCACGGCAAGATGATCACGTGGAGCGCAAAGAAACGGCTCAGCGTCGCGCCCGACACGAACACGTCACCAGTCAGCGCGGTGACGATCAAACCACCGAGCAGCGGAAACACCGCCACTGTGTTCAGGACCTCGGTTACCGTCCAGTACGCCCACTGATCCCACGGCAGCAGGTAGCCCGTCGCGCCAAACGCGATTACCACGAACAGCAGTAACAACCCGATCAGCCAACTCGTCTCGCGCGGCGGCTTGTAAGCGCCATCGAAGAAGACCCGTGCCATGTGAGCGAGGACGACGATCACGATCAGCGTCGCCGACCAAACGTGAACGTCGCGAACCAGCCAACCGAAGGTGACACCGTTGACGATGTGCTGGATGCTGCCGTAGGCCTCTTCGGACGACGGGCGATAATGCAACGACAGCAGTACGCCCGTGACGACCAGCACCATGAACAACAGGTACGCGACACCGCCCAGTGCGTGCCGCCATCCCACGTGCGCGGGCAATCGGTGCGCCAACGCTTTACGCAGCGCTTGGTCAATCGGCAGTGAGCGGTCGATCGGCCCGTAGAGCAGACCGAAAAAGCGTGGCGCGGTCAAAAAGCTCGCGTCTGTGCTCTCTTTGAGGTCACCGCGAAAGCGGCGCCGCCAGCGGGAGAGCGCGTCTCGCGTGCGGTCGAGCAGATTAGCCACGGGTCAGATACACAACGCCGTCTCGAACGAAAACCGCGTAGCGTTGCAGAGATCCAGTCGTCAGACCGGTCACGACGTCCCCACTCAGGTTGTACACGATGTGATTGCAAGGCGAGACCACGCGCTGCGAGTCTGGGTCCCACTGGAGGATGCAGCCATCGGTCGGCGAAGTGCCTTGCAGCGCGTAGTACTCGTGCTCAGTGCGACGCACGACGAGGATGATGCGCTCCCCCCAGTTCTGCACGCGACTCGTTCCCACCTCGAACGTGTCCTCGCTGACTACCGGCACCGCTGGCTGGGCCTCGGGAATCGTCAACGGCTTGGTCGAGAACACGAACAGCACGATACCCAAGACCCAGCCGGCGACGATCAGAACACCGATCCCGATGAGCAGCAACTCCTCGAAGCCGAGCCGCGGCTCTTTCTTTGATGGCCGGGTAGCTGTGGGGTCAGCGTTGATCGCGGTCATGGCCCTCTGCCGCTACTGCCTCCCAAAGAGAAGCGCCGCCGAGCGCAGTCATCGTGGTCAGCGGCGCCTGTGTTTCGCTCCGACCCGATTAGCCAGAGCCTAAATCTCGTCACCTCCGAACTCGGTCGCTACCTCCCCGCCTTGGCTTTGATCGCCTGTCTCCATTGGTATTATGGACCGGTTGTTACAAGTCTGTCTGTAGGGGAAAGTCCGTAGTCTACAGTAGGGGACTGCCGCGCTCGAGCCACGGCCAAACTACGTTTGGCGTGCGGACAAGCCGACTGGTCCTCCTCCCAAAGAAGAGGCGCCGCCGAGCGCGGGTCACGTGGTCAGCGGCGCCTGTGATCGCTCCGGCCAGGGTAGCCGGAGCCTGGGTTTCGTCACCTCCGAACTCGGTAGCTACCTCCCCACCTTGCTCTTGATCTCTTGTAGGCGGGCCTCCCAATCGACCACCCCCAGGCTGTTCATGACCCCGTACTCCTCTTCGACGGCATCGATGCTGGCGACGAGCAGCGCCTCGGTCAGGAATGGGTTGTGAATCGCGGAGCTTCGGATCGCACCGAGGCCGGCGTTGAAATTCGCTCCCTCCGCAATCGTGAAGATGTTGTCGTTGCGGTCGAACTCGCTCTCCGGGATCTGCTCCAGAAGGGCATCGAGCTCTTCGACGAGCCTCGCGATCCGATCCTTAGCGAGGGTAAAGGCCGAACGCGCGGCATCCTCCGTCCCGTGGCAGCCGGCGGCCGTGCACGAATCGAAGGACCGTTCCTCGAGCTCGCACTCCTCTGACGCGGTGGGAGCGCCGTTTTCATCGAGGCACGGAATGGGCTTGAACAGGTGCCCGGAACCGGTACGCTGGGCCCCGGTCAAGGGGTCGGTAAACTCGAGTTGGTTCACGTGACACGTGGCGCAGAGCCTCGGGTTGCGCTCGGTCCCGTGCGTTCCCACGATGCTGCCTTCGTCGTGCTCAAAGTTGGGCGGAATCCAGCCCACGTTCTCGCCCAGCAGGAGCGGGCCCTGTGGCGAGTGCGGTCCTCTCTGCGGTGAATCGAGGTCCGGTACGGCCCTTCTCTGGTGACACCTCATGCACAAGTTTGTGTTGACTTCGCGGATGTCGATCGGAAACCGCGTCTGGCCGCTGTTCGT
>JBDHED010000109.1:0-11419 GCA_039591175.1 Gemmatimonadota bacterium
CGGGGCTTTCCGGTCGACCCGTACTCGCGTCGGTTGATCGCCGGCAAGATCGACGACATCCGACGTTTCCCCGGCGCTGCGGCGATCCTACTCCCGACCGGTCAACTACCGGCGATTGGAGACACCCTAAGACAGCCCGCGCTCGCGCGTACCCTCCGGTTGATCGCGACTCGTGGGCCGGACGTCTTCTACCGCGGCGAGATAGCCGATTCGATCGTCGGTGCGATGGAGCGACGTGGAGGCTTGATCACTCACGAAGACTTGCGCCGGTACCGCGCCGTAGAGCGACCTCCGATCACGTTCGATTACCGCGGTTACACCGTTCACAGCATGGGTCCGCCATCTTCAGGCGGAATCACGCTCAAGCTGATCCTCGAGCAGCTCGAGACGATCGAGCTCGGCGAGTACCCCTATCACAGCGCGCGAGCGGTTCACCGTATCGTCGAGGCGATGCGACGCGCGTTTGCCGAGCGCAACGCGCTGCTTGGCGATCCTGACTTTGTCGACATCCCGGAATCGATGTTGACCGAATCGTACGCCCAAGATCTCGCGGCTTCGATCGACACATTGCGCGCCACATCGTCGATCGATATCCGATCCGAGCTCAGCGCACCATCGGCGCGAGTCTCGGCGGAGAGCACCGAGACGACGCACTTTTCGATCGTCGACCCGATGGGGAACGCGGTCGCATCCACAACCACCATCAACGGCTCGTTCGGCTCGCTCGAGACCGCCGCCGGCTTCTTTCTCAACAACGAGATGGACGATCTGACCGTGAAGCCCGGCGTACCGAACGCGTACGGGCTCGTACAAGGGCGAGCGAACGCCATCCAGCCCGGCAAACGACCGCTATCGGCGATGACACCGACGATCGTGATCCAGAACGGAGACCCCCGGTTCGTTGTTGGCTCCCCTGGTGGCTCGACGATCATCACGACCGTCGCACAGATCCTGATCGGCGTGATCGATTACGACATGACGCTCGCCGAAGCGCTCGACGGGGGCCGGTTCCACCACCAGCACCTGCCGGACACGATTCGGGCCGAGCCGTGGACGCTTTCCGAGGACACGGTGATCCAGCTCGAGTCGATGGGACACCGCGTGGAGACGAGACGCGGCTACTCTGGCCGTGCCCAGGGGATCGAGCTTGGGGTCGGGACGGGCCTCCTATACGGGCGGAGCGACCTTCGTGTCGGGGGCGAAGCGGCTGGGGTCTAGCGCTTGAAGACACCGGGCTCGACATGCAGCCCGTGGACTTTCGAAAACCTCGATCACCTGATCGCCTACGACCGCGTGGAGCACAGGCGCACTAGGGCTCGGTCGACTGCTCGCTGGTTTCGGGAAGCGACACACGGATCGGGACGCTGAGCACGACGGTCAAAAGTGTGCCGCTGGGCACGATGACTTCGCGATCGGGTGTTGACGCGACGAGCGTTGCGCCCGCCACACCGCCCAGGATCGTTCCAACGAGGACCGACTTGGATCCGCCGCCCAACACCTGACCCAGCAGCGCTCCCGTCAAGGCGCCTTTGGCGGCACCCGCCACGCGGTCACCACCGGCGCCATCATCGACCTCCGCTTCGAGTTCATCGGCTGCCGGATCCACCAACTCGGCCCTGAAAGGGCGCCGTTCGCCCGACGGCAGGATCAGCGACCGAAACTCCAACTCAACCTGCGCCGGTTGCTCGTCGTCACCGTCGTCGGCTCTCACAACCCGGCTGACTCGGCCCTCGACCAACGTGTGAGCCGGCAGTACGACCGTCTCACCGACCCGTACGTCATCGGTGAGCCGAGCCGCAAAGCGGTCTCCGACGAGCGTGGTCGCCGTATGGAGTGGCGTTCTGAGCTCGAGTTCGAGTTGCGTTCCCTCCGGCAGACCTGGATCGAGAGTCGTTGACTCGGCCGGTTCTTCGATCACGGTAGCGACCGTGTCGGGCTCTCCGGCCTGGGTGCCGTGTGGTACCTCGGTGGTATCGACGGGTTTCGGATCCGAATCTTCCAGGTCGGCGGGGGAGGCCGACCGCTCGACGATAACGACTTCTTCGATCGATTCGGGAGTTGGCGGGGAGACCGTCGGAATGGTGTCCAGCGACGTCGGGATCGCGGCGGTCGAGTCGGCCTCGACGACGATCGTGCGGCCGGGTTCGTGCTGACATCCCAGCGCGACCGCGATCACGGCTGCTGCGACGCCGGGCTGGCCACAGACCGCTCGCTTCAGGAGCTTACGGCGCATGCATCCTCTTCGTTCGCTCGTTCCATACGTCCGACCGTATCGGAATTCCCTGGTGTGGGGGGCGATCTGTATAGCCCTCAGCGCTGGGTTTGGTTCCCTGAGCCCGATCGTGGTCAAGTTCGCAGTCGATGCGCTCCAGACAGAGGCGAACTGGACCACGGTTTCTGTGTACGCTGGGGCGATCGTCGTAATCGCGGCGATTCAAGGTGTCTTCCGGTACGCCCAACGACATTTGATCTACGGCGCGTCGCGAAAGATCGAAACCGATCTCCGTGACGATCTTTACGCCAACCTGTTGCGACAGTCGCCGGCGTTTTTTGATCGCTTGCCGACCGGCGACGTTTTGAGTCGTCTCTCCAATGATCTCGGCGCCGTCCGCATGAGCTTCGGACCGGGCATTCTGTTTGGCGTCAATACCGTGGCGACAATCGCGCTGGCGATCGCGTTCATGCTCTGGCTCGACCCGTGGCTGACCCTCTTTGCGCTACTGCCGCTGCCATTCGTTTCGGTGACTGTCAAGCTAATGGGCCAGCGAATCCATCGCCTGAGCCTCATCAGTCAGACGGCGCTGGCCACGCTGACGACCACCGTTCAAGAGAACCTGGCTGGCCTCAGGGTGGTCCGCGCTTACGGTCTGCGCAGCAGTGAAGAGGATCGTTTCGAAACCCGAAGCAAAGAGTACGCCACGGCGAACCTGGGGCTGGCTCGAGTTCGGGCGGTGTTGGGCCCAGCGCTCGGTTTCCTGCTCGGCTTGAGCCTGCTGATCCTGCTCTGGCTAGGGGGCCGCCGCGTCGTGGCTGGACACATGACGCTCGGCGACCTGGTGGCGTTCTTGATGTACCTGGGGATGATCAGTTGGCCGCTGATCGCGTTCGGCTGGATCGCCAACCTCCTTCAGCGCGCGACCGCAGCGATGCGACGGCTCAACGCGGTTCTGCTCGCCGTTCCAACCATTGACGACGCTGACGCTGACCCAGCGGCGACCATCACCGCTGGGAGCATCGCTCTCGATAAAGTGGTTTTCCGCTATCATCCGGACCGACCTCCCGTCCTGGATGACTTCAACCTATCAATACCCGCCGGAGCGACAGTCGGGATCACCGGCCCGACGGGGAGCGGCAAGACCACGCTTCTGAGGCTGATCACCCGATTGTACGAGCCACAGGCGGGGACGATCGAGATCGACGACCGCCCAATTCGAGATTACCCGCTCGATGTGTTGCGTCGCGCAGTGGCGGTGGCTCAACAGGAACCGCTCCTGTTTGGCGACACGTTGAAAGCAAACCTCGAGTTTGGCGGTGCCACCGACGGCAACCTGTCGGTCGAAGAGGCGACGTTGATCAGCGGTTTAGCTAAAGAGGTGGAGACGTTTCCAGACCGATATGAGACCGTGGTCGGAGAACGTGGCATCACTCTGTCGGGAGGACAAAAACAGCGCGCGGCGCTGGCTCGAGCGGTACTGACCGAACCCACGATTCTGCTACTGGACGACGCTTTCTCTTCGGTCGACACCGAAACAGAGGAGCGCATCTTGAGTCGCCTCGAGGCCTTCATGAACAACCGGACGACTCTGCTCGTCAGCCACCGCGTGTCGACGCTGAGATCCGCGGACCGGATCGTCGTCCTGGAGCAAGGTCGCATCGCCGAAAGCGGCACCCACGATGAGCTCTTGGCGGCTGGCGGACTGTACGCAGAGCTGTACCGCCGGCAACAGTTGGAAGCGGCACTGGAAGAGGCTTGAAGCGGCTTAAGTGCCCAGCAGCTCGTCGATGACTTCGGCGAAGACTTCGGCTGGCAGCGCGCCCTCGAGGCGTTGACCATTCACAAAAAAGGTCGGCGTACCGAGGATGTAGAACTTCTGCGCTTCCTTCAAATCGGTGGCCACCTCGGCGGCGTGATCGGCGTTCCGATAGCACGCCTCGAACCGCTCTTCGTCGACTTCGATCGCCCGCCCTGCAGCGGCCACGGCCTCGTCGTTGGTTCCAAACTGACCGCTGAACATGGCGTCGTACCACTCCCAGAAGAGACCCTGCTCGTGGGCGCACTCGCCTGCTAACGCCAGGTCGTAGGCCTTGGGGTGGATCGACTGAAGCGGGTTGTTGACGAAGATCCAGCGGATCTTGTCGCCGTATTGACGTCTCAACGCGGGCGCTGTCTCGCGCGCAAACTTCTCACAGAACGGACATTCAAAATCGGAGAACTCGACGATAGTGATCGGGGCGGTCTCGGGACCGAGGACCGGGTCTGAGCCGACATCGACGCCATGCACCAGCACTGACGGGGCCCGAGCCGGGGGTTCCGCGCCACGCCAGCCACCCGATCCCGAGTCCGATCAGTATGCCCAGGACGAGCATGCTGGCGGCCGGTCCCAGACCTCGCTGACGCCTCTCAGTAGATGGGGCCTCGGCTACGTCCCGTGTCACTGGCGAATCGTCCACTCGTACTCCCCTCCCTCTTCGATCTTCAGCTTTGGCAATCCATAGTGGCGCTCGCTGACCCGCCCCACACCATAGATCGAGACTTCGCGCGTGGGCAGATTACGGAATGTATACGCCGTACCCGGCGGAACCGAGTACACCTCTTCGCCATCCAAATACACCGTTACGGGCTCATCAACACTGTTCATCACCTTGAGCGAACCCAACCGCTCGTCGACACGAGCCTCATCGACAACTGTCTCGCCGCCCTGCCGACACGCACCAGCCGCAAAGATGGCGACAAGCAGCCACGGTATAGCCATCGCCCGCACTTTCATCGAGACTCCTTCCGTTCAGCAGACCACTGATCGATTCGTGGACATGTACCCCAAGACAGCGGCACGGGTCCGGATCGACACCCGCTGAACAGGTAAATCTAGCCTCGCCGGGTCGCTTGACCCACGCTTCGCGGGCCGGCACCTTTGCGCAACGATGAAACGACCCGAGTTTCTTCCCGGCCCAAGAGAATCGTGAGCCGCAGCATGGACGAACCGCTCCACGCTCCCTATGACTCCCAGGTGGCGCGGCGGTTACTGGCGTTTCTGGTCCCGTACCGGAAGCACGTAGCGGGCGCGTTGGCGTTGCTGCTCGCGCTGGCGACCATCGAGGCCCTTCAGCCCTACCTCGTCAAGGTCGCCATCGATCGTTACATCGCCACCGGTGACTTGACCGGCCTGTTCACAATCGCACTCGTCTATCTGGGGCTGCTCGTGCTCGAGCTCGGTGTCGGCTACGGTGAAACGTACCTAACCGCCTGGGTCGGCCAGCACGCCATGCACGATCTGCGCGAACGGTTGTTCGAACGTCTTCAGCGATTACCCGTGTCTTTCTTCGATCGTCAGCCGATCGGTCGGTTGGTGACACGGGTGACTTCGGACGTCGAAGTGTTGAACGAGCTCTTCTCGTCCGGCGTCGTGGCGGTACTCAGCGACGCCCTGATGTTGGTTGCGATCGCCATCATGATGTTCGCGGTCAACGCCAAGTTGGCGATTATCACACTGTTGGTTGTCCCGCTGGTGCTTGCGATTTCATTTCCGCTGAGACGCCGTATGCGTGACGCCCAGCGCGAGATCCGACGGCAGCTGGCACGGCTCAATGCCTACCTCCAAGAGCGTGTGTCGGGCTTGGTGGTCGTCCAGCTGTTTCGTCAGGAACGCGCGAGCGCAGACGAGTTCGCGGACATCAACCGTGAACACCAGAGCGCGCAGCTCGCGTCAGTGCACTACTACGCCTTGTTCTACCCGTTGATCGAGCTGGTAGGAGCGCTTGCGGTCGCGCTCATCGTCTGGTACGGCGGCGGCGAGATTTTGAGAGGAGCCCTTACGTTCGGCGCGTTGGTCGCTTTTCTCCAGTACGCGCAGAAGTTCTTCCGTCCGATTCGAGATCTGGCCGAGAAGTACAACCTGCTACAGGCGGCGATGGCTTCAGGGGAACGACTGGTCACATTGCTCGACGAACCGTTGGCGCCAGCACCGGCTCGTGATGCGCGACAGCTGCCACAGCCACGGGGCGGGATCGTATTTGACGACGTGTGGTTCCGGTACACCTCGGACTCCTGGGTGCTGCGCGGCGTGTCGTTTGGTCTCCAACCGGGCGAGAAGCTTGCGCTGGTGGGGCCGACCGGCTCTGGAAAGACGACCTGTGCTAGCCTGCTGTGCGGGTTTTATGAACCGACCAAGGGGCGAATCTTGCTCGACGGACTCGATGTGCGGGAATACCCACGGGACGAGCTCAGTCGTCGCGTTGGCCTCGTCTTACAAGACGTTTTCCTGTTCTCGCGGTCGGTGGCAGACAACGTTCATCTGGACGCCGCCGGCGTGAACGATCGCGAAGTCGTTGGGGCTTTGAAGGCGATCGGAGCCAACGGGTTCGTGGCCGAGCTCCCCGATGGTGCCGATACCGAAGTCGGCGAGCGGGGGCGTTCTCTGTCGACCGGTCAGAAGCAGCTCGTCGCGTTCGCTAGAGTCCTGGCTCACGATCCCCCGGTACTCGTCTTGGACGAAGCGACTTCCAGCGTTGACAGCGCCAGCGAGGCGTTAATCGAGACCGCGATCGGACAGCTGATGGCTGCCCGCTCGTCGATCGTCATTGCCCACCGGTTGTCGACGATTCGGCGCGTCGACCAGATCGTCGTCTTGCACAGAGGAACTGTTTGCGAACACGGTACTCACCAGCAGTTGCTGGCTCGCGAAGGCGTTTACGCGCGGTTATACGAGCTCCAGTTCGCTGACCAGGAGGGGCGACGTCGCTTGGCCGCCGAGCCGACTTGAGTTCCAACTGGGAAGAAAGCGCGAGGGAGCTCGGTGCGCGACACGTTCCTGACCGCCGATTGGGGGTGTGGGACATCACCGTCGAGCGCACAGCCAACGGCGAGGTGCGCTTGAGCGGTGCGACGACGTCCGCCGAAGGGCTGAAGGAGCTTCGGGCCAAAGCCGCTGATCACGCTGAGGTCAACGTACAGCTCTTGCCCGAGCGGGCGCTAAAAGGTGCGACCCGCGTCGTGGCACACAGGAGCTTGGCGTACTTGCGACGCGATTCAAGTCATACCAGCGAGATGGTGTCCCAGATGATCATGGGTGAGGAGGCGCTTGCGCTTCGCCGAAGCGGCGATTGGCTGCAGGTACAAACCAGTGACGGCTACGTGGCGTGGGTTCACCACGGCGCGTGCCTCACGTCCGACCCCGGCGATTCCGATGAGTATCGGGACCGGCTCGCGGTCAACCAACCCCGCGACGGATCGTGGATCGTCGTCGCTCGCGGAGCAGTGGCACGGCAGGCACCGGGTCCCGAAGCGCCGATCGTGGCCGACCTTGTGCAGGGTGCGATCGTCGACGCGCGCACCAGCGACGGCGCCCTCGAGCTAACGCTTCCCGATGGCACCCGGGGGTGGGTCAAAGCCGGAGTGGCGGTGCAGTGCGACCACCTGAGCGATGTCTTTCCACACAATGGCCCGGCGATCGTCGCCCACGCCGCGACCTTTATGGGCCTCCCCTACCTATGGGGCGGGACTTCCGAGAAGGGGTTTGACTGCTCGGGTCTCGTTCAGCGCATCTATGGCCTCCACGGAGTGCGCCTACCGCGCGACGCGGACCAGCAATCCGTGATCGGAGCCGAGATCGACCCTGGAGCCGGTTGGAGTTCGGCCCACGATGGGGATTTGGCGTTCTTTGCCGAGCCACCCGGCGAGCGCGTGACTCACGTTGGGATCCTGACCACCGGTGGGCAGATGGTACATGCGTCAACGACCCGCAACGGCGTCGCATGGGACACGCTCAATCCGGCGGATCCGATGCAGTCGAACTTTGGGTATCGTCTGGCGAGTTGGCTTGTCGGCGTGCGTCGCGTGCTGGAGCCCTAGTCTTCCGACTCGGGGATTATCGCGACGAACCTCGTACCCGCCAGCTGGTAGTGGAAGTCGCACCGACCTCCACGGTTGTGATTGATCAACGCGCGAAGATCGGGAGACCGCACGATGTACTCGCCTTCGAAGCCATCGCGATCGAAATCTGCAGTCAGCAAATAAGTAATAACGTCCAACGAGTCGGCCGGAGTTGCACGAGCGACGATCGAGTCGGGTAGCGAAACGGGTTGATCGACTCGCATCGAGACCTCGACGTGGTCACCCAAAAACTCACCCTCGAGCTCCACGATCGGGTTCATCTTGATCGTCGTCTTGTTGGTCGTCAGCTGGATCACGTCCATGATGAACCCGGTCATCACTGGTGGCCCGTCGGCGTCGACGCAATCGGTTGACGATTGCACGATCCGGGTGGCGTACTTCCCGGTCCAGTTGGACGACGGGAACTCCTCGGAGCCGGAGCCACAGGCGATCAGCAGGGCCAGACAAAGAGGCGAAATCGTAATCGAGAGGAGTCGCGCTTTCATTTCACCGGCTTTCGAATCTCGACGTTGACTTCGGCCGCTAGCGCGGGAAATCGACACCATATTCTGCGGTTGACAAGATAGAACCAGCGCTGATCCTCCAGGCGCAACCACTTGCGCGCTGAAATCAACCGAAAGCCCCGGATCGCACTGACCGGATAGGGACCTAACAACTCTTTTAACGAGTGCATCGAGAAGAAGTGACAGTGAGCCCGGTCGCGCTTGCGACCTCGACGGTGGAAGCGTGCGCGAGCCAACGTGGCGACTAACGGCAGATGCATGGGGACGCCGACTATCAGCAAGCCGCCGGGGCGCAATACGCGCATCCAATCCTCAATTGCTGCACGCGCATCCTCCAGGTGCTCCAAGACATGGCTGGCGATGACGGCGTCGTAGGAGCTCGCACCCATTGGAAGCGGGCCCTTCTCGAGATCGTGATCGTCGATGATTCGGTCGTAGCCCAGTTGCTTGCAGACATTGACTCGGTCCGGGTCGATCTCGATCCCCGTCCACTGGGCTTCCACGCCGGCATGATCGATAAAACGCTTGGCCAGTCCGGTTCCAGACCCGACGTCCAGGATCTCTAGAACCTCGGCCGATCGCGACAGATCACGCACCGCGGGCACCATGTCCTGATAGCGGGCCAATCGTAACTCATACCGCCGGTAGGCAGGGACCACGTCGAACGCCAACACCGGGCGGCGTGATGTGCGATGGAGGAACTCTCTGGTACCGGTCGCGGCGGTCTTCTTCATCATAGAATAGGGAGTTCGGGCAACGTCGATCGCTAGGCTGACAAACCTAGTCCAGCCCGATTTCGCGGAAAAGACCTACGGTGAACCGCCGGTGGGCACGATAAGGGCTACAATCGACCGGTCGCCGCGAGCCAGTGGGTAGGCGACAACGATCGTCTCATCGAAGCGCGAGATCATCTCCTTTACAAACGCTTCTTCGCCACCGTCGACTTCGACGCGGAGGAACATCCGGTCACCGCGGGGCTCCTTGAGAACCCCATTCACCCGAACACTTACATCGCCCAACTGGATAACTGGGGTCTCGCGGCCGGGGAGGATCGTCACTTCGTCCAACCGACGGACCTCGCCTGTAGCGAGTAGTTCCCGCAATCGAGGTGCACCCTCGCCCTCGCGCCAGACTTCCTTGAGCCGCCGGATCTCGACATCCCTCGGCGCTCCATCCTCGGCCAAGAACAGGATCACCCGGTACGACCGCGACGCGCGGTCGGTCGGGGCTTGGGCCATCGCAGTCCCAGCGATCGACACCGTCACCATCAACGCCAGCGTCAGCGAGCCCGAAATCCAACGTGATAAGTATGTCTGCATTAGAAAACCCCTCCTCGGGCGAATGTACCACCCGAGGAGGGGAAGGGTTCCGTCGACCCTATTCGGTCGGGGCGAAGCCGCTCGGAGCGGGCACCGGCTCTGAAGCCGGGCGCTCGGGGGTCTCCCCGTTGCCCCAGCTGTAGCGGGTCCCAAAGCGGGTCAGCAGGAAGAGCCCGAAACCGGTCGTCCAAGCGGCGAACTGGATCACCAGCCCGATCGCCGTCAGGATCCCGCCAAAGATCCCGAACGGACCACCGATCAACCCGAGCGCGCCGCCAAACAGCGTCAGCACGGTAAGAAAACCGACACCCACCAGAATCGACAGGTACGGGTTCGCGTGATCCCACCCGAACCGCCGCTCGGCCTCATGACCGATGTACTTGGCGACGGCAACGAAACCGAGCAGGATCCCGATTGCCAGCGCCAACAGCGCGAATGGGATCACGATCAACAGCGGGATTCCGATGATCGAGATGGCGAGAATGACCGTCGTCATGACCAGCACCGGGATAAACAAGAGCCAGGAGACTAGACCAACGGCGGCGGCTTTCCACGCCGAGGTCGCCATCCGATACTCCATCCGCTCGACGGGGCCACGGGCCAGCAGGAACGCCAGGCTCACGATGAACGCCAGAAAAGCGATCCACAGCACGGTGCCAATCAACCCACCGATCTCACCGATCATGGGGCTGAAGCCAAACCGGGGGTGGAAGTCGAAGTTCGGTCCGAAGGCGACCTCATTGACGGCACCATGGACGACCGCGCCCGGCGCACGATGGATCGAGCCACCGACCGAGGTCACCTCGCCTTCAACGACTGCGTTGGGGCCCAACCGGACCGAGCCACCGACCGCGACCACGTCGCCATCCACGTGACCATCGACGCGGGCCGAGCCGCCGACCGCGACGACGTCGCCGTCGACGTGCTTGCCGGCTGGAACGGTGACGCTTCCGCCGACCCGAACCTGGTCCCCTTCCTCGCTGATGAACGTGGCACCCTGATGGTCCTCTTCATCCAGCGGCTCATCTTGATCACTCGGTTCGGCTGCGGTGTCATCGATGACCGCCGCATCGGCAACCATGTCCGCCGCCGCATCTGCCGCTACGTCACCGGTTGGTGGTGGCCCGATCCCGAACAGGACGCGACGAGTGGTCGAATCCATAAACGAGAGCCGTGTGATATCTTCGGCGTCGTCACCGATGTGCTGGGTCAACTCGGCGCCAGTCACCGGTTCCCCATCGATGCCGATGGAGCCATTGGCCAACTCGATCGACTGAACGTCCGTACGGTATTTGGGCATCAGCACGATGCCGTTCTGAATGGGCAGCACCTGATACCGGCGCTCGACCCGGTCACGCAGCTCACCCAACGTAGGTGCAACTTCCTGCGCCGCGGATCCCGCGGTCGCCTGCGCCAGGCTGGTCGGAGCGAAGCTCAACATGAGCAACGTTCCAAGCGTCAGGGCGCGCCAGAGATTCGTCGACGCG
>JBDHED010000110.1:0-6982 GCA_039591175.1 Gemmatimonadota bacterium
GTCATCCAGATGTCCCAGAATCGCCGTCGCTGGCTCGACCGCTCTCGTCCACATTGCCAAAACAGGAGCCGTTCTCCGTGCCCACGCCTCGGGCCGCTCGGCGCCGATTGCGCGTGCCACCCGATCGGCGAATACAAGCGCGATGACTGCGACAATCAACACCGATCCAAGCCCGACCAGAGCACCAAACCGCCCACCCATCAACAGGTCCGCGGTCAACCAGCCGGTCGCCGCCATCCACACAAAAGAGACGATCCGGCCGAATGAGGTTCCACGTTGAAGTTGATCGGGACTGCGGATGAGCTCGGCTACACTCGTCGTCTCGGCCGTGAGCTGGCTCGACTTGAGTGAGAACAACGCGCCCTCACAAAGCGCGAAGAAGCTGATCCCCACGAACCCGAGAATAGCGGCCACAAAGAGCGTGGTCTCGTTCATCCGTCTCGCCTCTCGTTCAACCGCTCAAGCCGCTTCGTTGGCGGCGCGCTGAACCCACTGTTCCTGCTTTTCCCGCATAACTCGATCGGCCGACTCTGTGTCATGATCGTAACCAGCCAGGTGGAGGGCGCCGTGAACGAACAACCGGCAGAGCTCACGCTCGATAGACTCGGACGCCCGGGTAGCCTGCTCTCGCGCGCGATCGATGGACACATAGATGTCACCGATCGCACCGCCGGATCGCTCGAGCTCGTACGGAAACGCGAGCACGTCGGTCGGACCTTGTTTGGCTCGAAACCGCTCGTTCAGTCGAGCCAGGTCCCCATCATCGGTGAGGATGCAATTCACCGAGCCCGTCTCCAATCCCTCCTCAGCCAGTAACGAGGCTAGCGTCTGGACGGGAAAGGGGTCGAACTCAGACGGGGGTTCGACCAGCGGATGAAAGTGGATCCGAAGGCTCATCTCGAACCTCGGGGGCGTGCAGTGAAACCGTCGGGTAATCGATCCGGTGGTGGTGAATCCCGCCCAACACAGAGACGAACTTGTCCCGCACTATGGCGAGGTCGCGAAACGTCAGATCGGCCTCGTCGAGCTGGTGCTCATCGAGCTTCATATCCACGATGCGACGAACGGCTTTCCGGAAACTCTCTGGAGATGGGTCGCTCACCACTCGGCAGGCGGCTTCGACCGAGTCCGCGAGCATGACAACCGCGGTTTCCTTAGACCGTGGTCGCGGCCCGGGATAAACGAAATCGCTCGCCGTCGGCTGGTCTGTCCGTTCTTCCTGCTCGGCTTTGTGCCAGAAATACGTCAGCCGGGTCGTCCCGTGGTGTTCGCGAATGAAGTCGATGACGTCCTCTGGAAGACCCGCGGCGGTCGCCATCTCGATGCCGTCGTGAACGTGACGCGAGACGATTCGAGCGCTCGCCTCGGGGGTCAGCGAGGTATGAGGGTTGACTCCCCCGCGTTGGTTCTCGGCGAAATACTCGGGCCGCATCATTTTGCCGATATCGTGGTAGTAGGCACCGACGCGGGCCAGGAGTGAGTTGGCTCCAATCCCTTCGGTCGCTGCCTCGGCGAGGTTGCCGACGATAATCGAATGATGGTACGACCCCGGCGCCTGGAGCAGCAGCTCCTTGAGCAGCGGTCGATTGAGATCGGCCAGCTCGAGCAGCGTGAGATCCGTGGTCCGACCAGACGCCCACTCCAGCACCGGCAGCACACCCATCGCGAGGAAGACCGCCAAACCGGCACTCAGCGCACCCCAACCCAAGGCCGTGATGAACTCTCCCCAACCCCAGAATTGAGTCAGCCCGAGAGCGGTGACTGCAATCGCGTACCCCACGATGATGAACAGCAGGCTCTCATAGAAGTGCGTCCTGCGACGAATGCGGCGCACACTCCACGCACCCGACAGTCCAGCCACGATCCCGGTCCACAAAAGTGGAAAGCCAGGGTCGACCTGCGCACTCAGATACACCGCCATGAAGAGCGTGAACGGTACGCTGAGACGGGCGTTCCACAGGATCGCCACGGTCACCGAACCAAATGCGATGGGGGCCGCGTAGACCGGGATCGCCTCGACGCGATCGAATACAGTCGTCAACCCAGCCACCAGCGCCCAGATCATCGTCAGCACGCCAACCGCGCGATAATCTCCGAAAACATCGCCGCGGTACATAAACAGGAAGAAGCCAAACAAGAACAGCAGCACGACGCCAAGGAACAACGATCCGAGCGCGGCGCGGACGTCGTCCACCGTAAAGCCGCCGCGGCGACGACTGAGCTCGGCTGATAGGCTGCGCAGCTGCTCGGCCTGCTCCGGCGTGACGCGGGTGTGTTCCGCAACGATCAGCTCACCTTCGAGCACCTCGCTCTTTACCGGGCTTACCGTTCGTCGCGCCTCGGTGCGGCGCAGAGCGGTCAGCGACGGGTGGGGCTCGAGATTCGCCGGCATGACCGCCGGCAACAGCTGGTCGGCTATCCGCTGAACCGCGGCGTCGTCGATCGGTGACAGCCGTCTCAATGCTGGGATCTCGGCACCCGGTCGTAACGCGATGATCTCTGAGCGCGGTACTACCGCCTCACTACCGTCGGGTCGAACTACCGAGACCTGTGTGCCGGGGATTCGGCTCAGAGCGGCGGCCTGCAACATGAGGTGCTCGACGTAGACAGCGGGGAGTATCTGACGCGTCAGCGAGCGGATCTCCGCGCGGACGCGTGCGTCGGTCAACGCTCTCTGCTCGACGGGTCGCAACCCCACGCTGCGGCCATTGATTCGATTCAGCTGCGCCAGCTCGACTGAACTCGGCGAGTCGACTTCAAACCGGCTCAGATAGGCATCGATCTCAGCCACGGCCGAGTCCGCCAGCGCCGGCTCGTGTGAGAAGACCGGCGGGACCGAGATCGCCGCCCGCTCCTGCAACTCCTCCAATTCGCCTTCATCTCGAAGCACCGGGAAATCAAACGGCGCCAACACGTCCTCGGAGGCCACGACTCCGACCCGCACGACCGGCACCTCGTAGCCGCTCTCGGGCGGAAAGAGGATCAGCGTCAGCAGCGCGATGACCATTACGAGGCCCAGGCGGAACGCGAGCCCACGCGGGGACTCGGCTTCACGACCAGCCTTCCACCCGTCGCGAAACAGCGTCAACTTGTGAACAAAGCGGTTCCAGCGATTGGCGTTCACTTGTCTCGCTCCGGGTCGGGTGGGACCAGCTTCTCGTAGGCGGTAATGATCTTCTGAACGAGTGCGTGTCGGACGACGTCTTGCGCCGTCAAATAGACAAACTCGATGCCATCGATGCCGGTCAGGATACGTTCGATCTGCAGTAGACCCGAGAACTCGGCCGGCGGCAGATCGATCTGGGTTTTGTCGCCGGTGATGACCGCTCTGGAGTTGAGCCCGAGCCGCGTCAGGAACATCTTCATCTGACGAGTGGTCGCGTTTTGGGCCTCGTCGAGGATCACAAACGCATCCGCCAAAGTCCGGCCGCGCATGTACGCCAGCGGCGCGATCTCGATCACACGGGTTTCGATGTAGCGCCGCACTCGATCTCCCGGGAGCATGTCTTCGAGCGCGTCGTAAAGCGGTCGGAGATACGGATCGACTTTCTCCTGCAAGTCACCCGGCAAAAAACCGAGTGTCTCACCGGCCTCCACCGCTGGCCTCGCCAGGATGATGCGACGAACCGCGCGTCGCTGAAGCGCGTCGATCGCCATCGCCACGGCCAAGTACGTCTTGCCGGTACCCGCCGGGCCGATCGAAACGACGATGTCGTTCTCGTTGATCGCCGTCAGGTAGGCCTCCTGTTCGGCGGTCTTGGGACGAATGATCTTCTGCGTGCCGCGGATCGCCACCCGCTCAGCGCCCGAGGAAGGCGGAAGCTCAACCGCACCCGCCTCCAACCGATCATAGAGACGGCGGATATCCTGCACGTCGAAGCCAGCACCTGTCTGGACCAGCTCGATCAAATGTTCGATCAGCCCGGTCGCACGCGCCACGGCGTGGTCACCACCGCGGACGCGCAATTCGCCCTCGCGAACGACCATGCGCGTTCCGCTCAGGTTCTCGATCAGCTTTAGGTTTTTGTCTTGTGTTCCGAAGAGCGCCAACTGATCGACGCCGTCGAGCCGAATAGCCTGGCTGCGGGAAGAGGCTTCAATAACCACAACTAGACAGATAGTTTAGCCAGCGCTCTGGTGTCTCGTCAAGCTGAGGGGTCGGGCTGATCGAGCCGGATGTGCAAATCGGCGAGGTCACCCTCGTCCGGGGCGGACGGCGCCCCCTCAAGCAGTGCGCTGGCGCTGGTCGTCTTTGGGAACGCGATGACCTCGCGCAGGCTCCTGGCGCCCGCGAACAGCATCGCGATCCGGTCGAGCCCGAGCGCGATTCCCCCGTGCGGAGGCGCGCCGTGCTCCAGTGCTTCGAGCAGGAAGCCAAACTTCTCCTCGGCCTCCGCCCGGTCGATGCCCAACATCGCAAAGGCGCGTTCCTGTACCGCACGTTGGTGAATACGAATCGAGCCGCTACCGAGCTCGTAGCCGTTCAGAACCAAGTCGTAGGCCTCGGACTCGATCGTAAGCGGATCGGAAGAATCCAACGCCGCCAACCCACCCCGCGGCGCGGTAAACGGATGGTGACTGGGCTCGAGCCCCCCATCATCGCCGCGTTCAAACAGTGGAAAATCAACCACCCACAACAGACGCCATGAAGATCGATCGTCGAGCCAATCACGTTCGGCAGCGATGCGAAGTCGCAGTTCCCCGAGCGCCTGTTGGGCCACACGCTCTTGGTCCGCCACGACGAGCAGCAGATCACCGGGTTCGACGTTGGCGATCCCCCCGGCGTCATCCCAGTGTGCGCTTTCGACGAATTTGTCGACCGCGGTTCGCCAACCATCGGTCTGACGACGAGCCCACACGAGACCCTTTGCGCCCGCCCCACGCGCGACCTCGGTCCAGCGATCGATCGTGCCGCGACTCTCTTCACCGGCGGCGGGAACCCGGAGCGCGACCAACCGCCCACCCGCACCGACGACGTCGTCGAATACGCGAAAGCCTGTCTCACCGAAGACATCCGTTACGTCGGTCAGCTCCTGCGTGATCCTGAGATCGGGCTTGTCGGTTCCAAAGCGCGCCATCGCTTGGTCGTAGGTCAACGTGGGTATCTCGCCCAGATCGTGACCCAGGCATGACTCAAAAAGGTGGCGGAAAAGCCCGCTGACGACGGCGATGACATCCTCGGCACCGACAAACGACATCTCGAGATCGATCTGGGAAAACTCCGGTTGGCGGTCAGCGCGCAGGTCCTCGTCTCGGAAACACCGCGCGAGCTGATAGTAGCGATCGTACCCGGCCACCATGAGGAGCTGCTTGTAGAGCTGCGGTGACTGCGGCAGGGCGTAGAACTTCCCTGGCTGCACTCGCGACGGGACCAGGAAGTCTCGCGCACCCTCGGGCGTGCGACGCGTCAGTATCGGGGTCTCGATCTCCCAAAAGTCGAGTCCGTCCAGATAGCGTCGCGTCTCGATCGTGATCTTGTGGCGTAAACCCAGCGCTCTGGTCGGGATCAATCTCCGCAGCTCGATGTAACGGTGGCGTAGTCGCACCTCTTCAGCTACTTCACCGCTGCCCTCCTTCTCCACGTCTACCGGAAACGGTGGTGTCGCTGACTCGTTGAGCAACCGACAGGCGACTACGTCGACCTCGATCTTCCCAGTCGCCATCTCGGGATTAACGCTCTCTGAGGGCCGAGCGAGAACCTTCCCCTCGACCGCGACTACGTCTTCCGCCCTCAGCTTCTCGACCACCGCGAACACCTCAGCCGACAGTCGTTCGGGCGAGGCTACGCATTGGACCAGGCCGTAGCGGTCTCTCAAATCGAAGAAGACCAGTCCACCGTGGTCACGCCGTCGATGGATCCAGCCGCAGAGAGCCACCGACTCACCGACGTCGTCATCGCTCAGTCCACCGGTCACCCGGTTTCGCAGGGAGGTCGCGAGGTACTCTTTCATTTCGCTATGCCGTTAGGCGCGCAGCAGTATACCTGGCGGCGCGCGATCAGAACAGCCGCACGGCACGGGCTTCGAGCAGCTGTCGGCTCGGAATCTCGACCGTCTCGTTGTCCGGGCCTGTCAGGATCAGGGTCGACTTCAGGTCTTGCCTGCGCTCGTGCAGGTTGAACACCTGATCTTGCGGATCGAACAAGTAGTTCCCGGTGATCTCGCCGCGACCGGTCAGGGCGACGCTCGAACCGCTGATCGTGCCCACGCCTCGAACGACGATATCACCACTGTAATCGATCGGGATAACGGGTCGGCCGGCCAGCGCGCTGGTGTCGGCCACGGCATATGTCAGCACCATCTCGATCTCAGTGGTGACACCCCGAAGGACCTCGGTCACGGTCAGCGTATCGCTCCAGCTCACGCCGACGGTCGCCCCCCCTTCGGGAAGCTGCGGGAAGAACGCCTGCGCCGAACGTTCGAGGTACCGAGTGCCAATGCCGGGTGGAACGACACCGCTGGCCCGAGCTTCGAGAACCACGCCACTCGGCGTGGTCGAAAGCGTGATCACCGTTCCGCGAAGCGCCTCTCGGCGCGGGGTCGGGAACGCACCCTCAATGTTTAGATCGAGGCTCTCGAAACCGAGCCGCCACAGCATGCGCGCCCCGGGGTCCATCAACGTCAAACGCACGACACCATCGGAGCTCACCCGATAATTGGTGTCGCGCTCGAGGATCCGCTGCGACACCGTCAACGTATTGGTGCTCCGGTAGCGGAACGACTCCCCCCGATCGGGATTGTAAACCAGCGACTGACCGCTCGCCGATTGAGTCACGACAAGCGATATGACGCTTGCCAACATCAACATCTCAATGCGCGGTTTTGGGTATATGCTGCTTGACACTTCTCGCCGCCCAGATCTAGATTTCACACTCAACGAACGAGTTCTATCGCTCGTTGTTGCGCGGGAATAGCTCAGCTGGTAGAGCGCAACCTTGCCAAGGTTGAAGTCGCGGGTTCGAGTCCCGTTTCCCGCTCCAACT
>JBDHED010000111.1:0-6960 GCA_039591175.1 Gemmatimonadota bacterium
TGGCTCAAGAGTACAGCATCAACCATGCCATAATCTCGGGCCTCCTCGGCCCCCATCCAGAAATTTCGGTCCGTGTCAGCCTGGATTCGCTCCACGTCCTGGCCGGTGTGGACGGCGAGGATCTCATTCACTTTCTGTTTCAGGTGGAGGATCTCGCGGGCCTGGATCTCGATGTCTGTGGCCTGGCCTTGGGCACCCCCCAAAGGCTGATGGATCATGACTCGCGAGTGCGGCAATGCAAATCGTTTACCCGGCGCACCCGCGGCCAGCAAAAGGGCCGCTGCCGAAGCCGACATCCCCATACACATCGTCGACACGTCGTTTTCCAGATACTGCATGGTGTCGTAGATGGCTAGCGCTGCGGATGCCACACCGCCCGGACTATTGATGTACATGTTGATGTCCTTGTCGGGAGCCTCGGCCTGTAAGAACAGCAACTGGGCAATCACCAGGTTCGCTATTTCGTCGTTGATCGGCGTACCCAGGAAGATGATGCGATCCTTGAGCAGCCGTGAGTAGATGTCGTACGATCGTTCTCCGCGGCCGGTCCGTTCAACGACAATAGGGATGAGTGGCATCAGGATCTCCTTATCGTGATTCGTGTCGACTATTCAGAAATCGGCTCGGGTAACTCCGGGGTTATGTCCGAATGTTCGCGCAACCAAACGAACACTCGCTCCATCGTCAAATGAAACCGAAGATCATCGAGTTCGCCGGATCGCTCTAGCTGCCGGCGGGTCTCCGTAACTGAACTCTTGGATGGGTCAACTCGATCAGCGATCGCCTGGTCGACATCGGTTTCGGTCGCCCGGAGGCCCTCGCGGTCAGCGATGGAGTTCAAGATATAGTATCGGCGAAGCGCGCGCTCGGCGCCTGGTTTTAGCACGTCTCTCACCTCGGCCAACCGCTCGGGCTCGGCTCCGTCGGCCAGCAACTGTCGCTGGTCACCAATCATGTTCGCTAGGTATTGATCAACCATGCTCTCGGGCAGATCGATCGGGTTGGCATCGATGATCTCGTCGACTAGGGCCTCGTTTACTTCACGTTGGGATTGCATGGCGACCTCGGCCTCGAGGTTGGCGCGAATCTTGTCGCGGGCTTCCCCCAGTGAGTCGAACTGACCCAAGGAGCGGGCGAAATCATCGTCGAGTTCTGGTAGCACTCGTTCACGAACCTCCTTGACCTCGATTCGGAACGAACGGTGGGAACCACGCAACATCTCGTTTGGGTGATCGTCGGGAAACTGCACATTGATTGTTTCCTCCGCGCCCGGCTCTAGTCCCGTCAAACCCGTCTCGAACTCTGGTATCAGCCCGTCAGCACCAAGCTCTGCCACTTGATCTTCCTGCCGTTCGGTGACCGTGGCGGTGTCGTCGTCGCTAATCGGGGTCGAATCGAAGACCACTCGGTCCTCGGCTTGAGCCGCTCGGTTGACCGACCGCCAGTCGGCGCGCTCGCGACGCATTCGTTCAATCACGTCGTCGACGTCTGTCTGGGTTGTTTCTCGAGTTTTGCGTTCGATGCTAAAGCCAGTAGTCCGACCGAGTTCGATCTCGGGCCGGACGTCAAACTCGGCCGCAAAGCGGAGCCCGCCTTCCTCGGTGCGTTCGACACCTTCGAATTGAGGCGCCACGATTGGCTCGAGGCCGGAGCGAGCGATGGCTTGCTCGAACCCCTCCTGAACCAGGCGCTTAAGCACCTCTTGATCGATCTCAGGCCCGTACTGACGTTCAACTATCTGGGTCGGTGCCTTGCCGCGTCGAAAGCCCTTGAGTCGCGCGCGCTTGGCGAAGTCGCGCACGGTTTGCTCATGGACCCGTTGGGCCGCGTGGACCGGTACTTGGACCGCCAATCGCCGCCTCCAGCGGGCGAGCTCTTCGACCTGGTAACCGATCTCGGTGTCGCTGTTGATCAATACGCTCATCGCTTCTCAAATGGTGCGAGAGGAGGGACTCGAACCCCCACGGCCGAAGCCACAAGCTCCTAAGGCTTGCGTGTCTACCAGTTCCACCACTCTCGCGTCGCCTACGTTGGCCGTGGCGCTGGTCGAAGACCTATCAGCCAGCACGGCCACCTGGGAAAAGTAACGTAATTGGGGAGAAGTAAAGGAGTGGCCGTTCGCCCCGCCCGCCGACTGACGATCAGCGAGCGGGGCGTCAGCCTGGAGACGCTATCGTGGAACGCGCAGCGCCCGGAACTCCTGCCCCGAACCGCCGGGTCGGAAGATCCTGAAGTAGACTACCGAGCCGGGCTGGAGACTCTCGACTGCCTGCCGGTACTCATCCACGTTTCGGACCTGACGATCGCCGACTTGAGTGATCACTGAGTTTGCCGGGATGCGGGCATCCGCGGCAGGGCCGATCGGCTCGACCGAACGGACGACAACGCCTTGGGGGATGTCGGCCGCACTCATTTGCGCGCGCTCGGCCAGGTTGGCGCGCAACCCGCCGGTCAAACCCTCAACCTCCATGCCGAGGGCTGATTCGAGCTCACCCCGATCGTTGTTGACAAACTGGGTGACCGAGTCCGGAGGCGCCGGCCGTTCCCCGAGCGTTACTTCGATCTTGCGCTCTCGACCGTCACGCCAGACGGTCAGTTCGACCTTGTCGCCAGGCTTATGAAATGCGATTTGCTGCTGGAGTTGGCTGGGCGTCGATACCGCTTGGCCGTCGACCGCGATCACGACGTCGCGAGGCTGCACGCCCGCTTTGCGAGCTGGGTTCTCCGCGACACGCGAGTCGAAGTCCGCGATCAGCACGCCGTCGGCTGTCCGTAACCCCAACGCTTCTTGATCGAGTGGGGTGACCGCCTGGATCGAGACGCCGAGAACGGCGCGCTCGACGGAGCCATTCTCGATCAGCTGTTCCATGACATTGCGTACGATCGTAATTGGGATCGCGAAGCCGTACCCCATGTAGCGCCCGGTCTGCGACGCGATAGCGGTATTGATGCCGATTACGTGGCCGTCGATGTTGACTAACGGTCCACCGGAGTTACCCGGGTTTATGGCTGCGTCGGTCTGAATGAAATCCTCGATCGCATAGGGGTTTTCGCCACGATTGATGATGTTCAAGTTGGCGCGCCCCATCGCACTTACGATTCCGGCGGTCATCGTGAACTGAAGCCCGAGCGGATTTCCCAGGGCGAGCACCCATTCGCCCACCTGGACCTCTCCATCGGCTGCCAATTGGGCAACCGGCAGATCCGAGGCGTTGATCTTGAGAACCGCTACATCGGTGGATGGATCTCGACCCACGATCTCGGCGTCGAACGTCCGCCGATCGTTCAGGATAACCTGGAGCCCCTCCATGTCCTCGACGACGTGATTGTTGGTGACGATGTAGCCGTCCGGCCGAACGACTACCCCCGAACCGCCACTTGGCCGTCTCAGTGGTTGATCACCGTCTTGGTGCGGTGAACGCTCGAGAAACTCCTCGAACGGACCAAAATCGAACGGAAGGTCACCCCGTTGGATGAGTCGCTGACCGGTCACGTAGACAACGGCCGGAGTCACCTCCTCGGCGATCTCGGTAAAGGAGTTGCTGAGCGAACGGAGTGATGCCTGACCGGCGGTCGACGAGTGATTCGTCTGAGTGGCTTGGGTGGTCGGGGTCCAGTCGAGCGTTGAGGCGAACAGCACGCCGAGCCCCAGACACGCCACACCGACCAAAAGGGCCGTCAGCTTGCTCTTAATCGGGTGCATCAGATTCATACCTCCAAGATCGGGAATCTCGCGCCGGCCGCGGATCAACAGCCGGTCCTAACCCCTAATACTGTAACTAACGGCCGGGGTTCCGGCTGCTACGCGGGGTTGTTTGCTATCGAATGAGACGACCGGACCGGGGTGGCGCGTTCAAGCCACCCCGGCAACACCAGTCGCGCTTACTTTTCTTCGTCGACGACCTCGTAGTCGGCCTCGATGACGTCCTCATCAACGGTCTCAGGCCCGGCCGGTTCGTCGCCCGTGGGCCCCGCAGCCGGCTCGTCGTCTGGGCCGGCCGACGCCTGGTAGGCCTCTTGCGCGACCGTGTGCCACAGTTGCTGGAGGTCGTGCGTCGCCGACTTGAGGTCCTCGCTGTCTTCGTGCTTCAGCGCCTCGCGGGTACGCTCTAAAGCGGCTTCGACCCGAGCCCGTTGGTCGTCCGAGATCTTGTCCTCGAGATCCGTCAGACTCTTCTCGGTCTGGTAGACCAACGAATCGGCTTGATTGCGGATCTCAACCTTCTCGCGCCGCTCGCGGTCGCCAACGGCATGCGACTCGGCGTCCTTGATCATCTGCTCGATCTCAGACTCGTCAAGACCGCTTGAGGCCTCGATCCGGATCTTCTGCTCCTTGCCGGTCGCCTTGTCTTGCGCTGAAACGTGAAGGATGCCGTTGGCGTCGATGTCAAACGTGACCTCGACTTGCGGGACTCCTCGGGCAGCCGGTGGTATTCCGGTCAACTGGAAGCGACCGATCGTCTTGTTGTCGCCGGCCATATCGCGCTCACCTTGCAGAACATGGATCTCGACGGTGGTTTGATTGTCCTCGGCGGTGGAGAAGATTTCCGCCTTCTTCGTCGGGATCGTCGTGTTGCGCGAGATCAGCTTGGTCATCACGCCACCTAGCGTTTCAATCCCGAGCGATAGCGGTGTCACGTCAAGGAGAAGCACGTCTTTGACGTCACCGGCGAGCACTCCGCCCTGAATCGCCGCCCCGACGGCCACCACTTCATCTGGATTGACGCCCTTGTGGGGCTCTCGGCCAAACACTTCTTTGACGGTGTCCTGAACCTTGGGGATACGCGTCGAGCCACCGACCAGGATGACTTCGTCGATATCTCCGGGTTTCATCCCCGCGTCCTCCATGGCCTGCTTGCACGGGCCCACGCTGCGCTCGATCAGATCATCGATCAGTTGCTCGAGCTTCGCGCGCGTCAACGTCAGATGCAGGTGCTTGGGTCCCGATTGGTCAGCTGTGATGAACGGCAAGTTGATGTCCGTCTGCTGGGTTGAAGAAAGCTCTACTTTGGCCTTCTCAGCGGCTTCTTTGATGCGCTGCAACGCCATCGGATCGGCTTTGAGGTCAAGCCCCTCCTGCTTCTTGTACTCATCCGTGATCCAATCGATGATCCGCTGATCGAAATCGTCTCCGCCGAGGTGCGTGTCGCCGTTTGTCGCCTTGACCTCAAACACCCCGTCGCCGATCTCGAGGATCGAGATGTCAAAAGTGCCGCCGCCGAGGTCGTAGACGGCGATTTGCTGGTCGTTCTTGTTCTCGAGCCCGTAGGCGAGTGACGCCGCGGTCGGCTCATTGATGATTCTGAGCACTTCGAGGCCGGCGATCTTGCCGGCGTCCTTTGTTGCCTGCCGCTGGCTATCGTTGAAATAAGCCGGCACCGTTACGACCGCGCGATCGACTTTTTGACCCAAGTAATCCTCGGCTGTCTGGCGCATCTTCTGCAGCACCATGGCAGAGATCTCAGGTGGGCTGTAGGTCTTGTCCAGAACCTTCACCTGCACCTGGCCGTTGTCGCCCGACGCGATCTCGTACGGCATCTGCTTGCGCTCGTCGTCCACTTCGCCGTGGTGGCGGCCCATGAACCGTTTGATGGAGAAGATCGTGTTCTGGGGGTTGGTGATCGCCTGGCGCTTGGCGATCTGTCCGACGAGCCGTTCACCGTCCTTGGTGAAGGCGACCACGGACGGGGTCGTCCGCGAACCCTCGGCGTTCGGGATAACCACCGGGTCGCCACCCTCCATCACCGCCACGACGGAGTTGGTCGTACCGAGGTCGATTCCAATAACCTTGCTCATCGCTTTCCTCTCATTCGATCGAAGATGGCCTGCACAGACTGCGTTTTTGACGGGGAGCCCCGCCGGGCTGCAGATATCCGCCTCCTCTAGTGCAAACCACGTGCCGCGCCCCAAATGCGTCATTTTGGCAGTTGACGGCGCTGCCTGGCGAGGGATACTCTCCGTGCCATGCACTTTGCACGTGTGATCGGGCGGGTGGTGAGCACCCGAAAGATCCAGCCGCTGGTCGGCTATCGGTTGCTGTGGATCGAGCCCACCGACGCCGAGGGGCAACCCTCAGCCAAGCCGTTGGTGGCGGTGGACACGGGCTCCTACGGCGACGACGAATGGGTCTATTATGTCACCAGCCGAGAAGCTTCGTTGCCGTTAAGGGATCCGTTCTGTGCGGTGGATGCGGCGGTCGTTGGCAAAATCGACTCGGTGGATCGGACATGATCCTCGCACGGGTTACCGGGACCGTCACGTCGACCGACAAGGACCCGGAGTTGGCGCAGTACAAGCTGCTGGTCGTTCAACCGTTGGCGATCGATGGTCGTGACGAAGGCGAAGAGATGATCGCAGTCGACCGGGTCGACGCCGGTATCGGCGACAAGGTGCTTGTCTCACGCGAGGGAACAGGCGCCCGGCTCGTTACGGGTCGCGAGCGGGTTCCACTCCAGAACCTGGTCATTGGTGTGGTGGATCGAATCGACCTCTTGAACACAACCGGTTCGCAAGAGTGACGACGGGTCCGAACATCGATCTGTTGGCCGATCTGATCGCAGCTGAGCTCAGGGCGCAGCTCGCGAGCGGGACCTCCTACGCGCTCGCCGCCTGCGATCGCTGTGACGGTGCGCACTGCGTAGCCCACTGCGCCGACAAGGTGCGGCGACTGGCGGCGTGTGGCGCAGACCGGTTCACCGCCGGTCCCGGCGTCGACGCGTGTGACAACGTTTTGGCTCGCATGATCGACCACACGTTGCTCGCGCCAACAGCCAGTCAAGAAGAGATCGAGGCCCTCTGCGATGAGGCGGTGGAGTTCTGTTTTGCCACCGTGTGCATCAACCCGTGGTGGGTGAGGTTGGCCGTCGAGAGGTTGGCGACCACTCCGGTCCGGGTTTGTACGGTGATTGGTTTTCCGTTGGGCGCCAATCGATCCGAGACCAAAGCGTACGAGGCGATCCG
>JBDHED010000112.1:0-6957 GCA_039591175.1 Gemmatimonadota bacterium
TAACCTCGGCACCGACCGGCAACCACGTCAGGTTGGGCCCCTGGAACAGAAGCCCGCCCCCGACGCGGCGCACCTCGCCGGCGGTCTCGTCAAAGTCGGGTACGGGTCCAGCCAACAATCGCAGATTCTTCTTGTTGGCCAAGACTTCGCACGCTTTGGGCTCGAAGGAGGGCGCGTAGACGACCTCGAGGAAGTGCTCCGCCAGCTTGCTCGCCAACGGGCCATCGACCGGACTCGTGAGCGCGACGATTCCGCCGAAGGCCGAGACCGGATCAGCGGCTAAAGCCCGCGTGTACGCGTCGAGAGTGGTGTCGGCGCTCGCCACCCCGCATGGGATCGTGTGCTTGATGATCGCGCAGTGGGTACGCGCGGGGTCGAGCGCGTATAAGTCGCGAATCACGCGCCGGGCGGCTTCCGCGTCGATGTAGTTGTTGTAAGAGAGCGCTTTGCCTTGCAGGATCTCGACCGCCGTCAGATCGGCCGGGCGTGGCTGTCGATCACGGTAGATCGCCGCCGCCTGATGCGGGTTCTCGCCGTAGCGCAGCTCGTCGACGAGCTCCCCGCCGATCGTCCACCGTTCGGGCCAACCGTCTTCGTCCTCTGACATCCATGCTGCGATTCGGCTGTCGTACCAAGCGGTCAGCCGCATCGCCTTGGCCGCCAGCCGACGCCGCGTAGCGACCCCTATCTTCTCCTCGACCGCCATCTGAGCGATCAGATCTTCATAATCCGACGGCTCAGTTACGACGGTAACGTGTCGCCAGTTCTTGGCCGCCGCTCGGATCAACGTGACGCCGCCGATATCGATCAGCTCGGTGCGGTTCGCTTCGTCGGTCGCACCCAGCGTCTCGGCGTCACCGAACGGGTAGAGGTTGACGACCACCAGATCGATCGGCGCGATGCCGCGCGCGGCGAGCTCAGCCATGTCGGCTTCACTATCGCGGCGCGCCAGGATCGCCCCGTGAACGGTCGGGTGCAGGGTCTTGACTCGACCCCCGAGGAACTCCGGTGCCTGAGTGAGCTGGTCCACCGACGTCACCGCGAGCCCAGCCTCCGCGAGTGCCTTGGCTGTGCCCCCGCTGGCGATCAGCTCAACGCCACGCTCGGCCAAGCCAACACCGAGCTCGATGACGCCGGTCTTATCCCAGACCGACAGGAGTGCGCGGCGGATGCTACTCATCTGCGATCCACGCTCGATCACCCTCGGTCCGAATCCGTCCTTCGGCGGCGGCGACTACGACCTCCGGCAACAACTCGTGCTCGACTTCCAGCACGCGGGCGGCGAGACGCTCGGGCGTGTCGTCGGGCTGCACCTTCACCTTTCGCTGAGCGACGATCGGGCCGTGATCGAACAGCTCATCCACCAAGTGAACGGTAGCCCCAGACTCCGTTTCGCCGGCCTCTAGCACGGCGGCGTGAACTCGCTCCCCGTACATGCCGGCGCCGCCAAACTTGGGCAACAACGCGGGGTGGATGTTGAGCATGCGACCTCGATAGCGCTGGACGACGGCGGGCGGGATGATGCGCAGATAACCGGCGAGAACGATCCAATCGATGGCGTGCGTTTCGAGCAACTCGATGATCGATTCCCCATCGTCGTGGGTCACGACCGCGGTAGCAACACTGCGACGTGCCGCGCGCTCTAGCGCAAACGCACGGTCACGATCGGAAACAACCAACGCGATCTCAGCAGCCGGGTGAGCCTCCAACGCCTCCAGCAACGCCTCCAGGTTCGTGCCACCACCCGATGCAAAGACCGCGACGCGCGTGGGCGGACTCACTCCCAGGCGGGGGTGCGGTTGCCCCGGGCATCCTGCCAGCGCGGGACCCAAGCCAGGCTCACTAGCCCGACGACGATGTCCTTCTTGAGTGGACGAACCGCGACCTCCTCGAGCTCCTCGGCCATCGGGTCAAACCGATCCTCGAGCGCTTCGATCTCCTCGCGAAACTCGGCGTCGAGCTCCTCCAGCTCCTGTTGTCTGGCGGCGACTGTCTCCTTCGCACGGGCGATGTCACCCGCTTCTTTCATCGTGCGACCGACGCCGCGCGCGGCGGTCGTGGCCCGACCGAGCGATGTGCGGCTAAGGGTCTTGCGGCCCAGAATGGAGCCCAACACCGTGGTCCCGACCGAGATCGCTGTCTGGAGCTTCTGTTGCTTCGATTGCTCCTCCTCGCGCTCGACCGCTTGTTGCGCCTTCCGAATTCGCTCTTCAATGCGCGCGATCTTGGGTGTGTACTTCTTGGTCAGCTTCTCCTTCTCTTCGTCGCGCCGCTCGCGGGCCAACTGCTGGAGCCGGATCCGAAAGTCGCGCTCGCTCTCCCCCAGCTCCGAGTACTCGTTGAACGTCGGGCTTTGCCATAGCGCGACCGCTTGCGAGCGATAGACCCAATCCTTCCACTCGCGCTTCCACGCGGTATAGCTCTTCGACTCCGTGCCGACCGCCGGCAACCCCCCGTATGAGACAGCGCCATCCTCGGGTTCGGTCATGAGATCGCTGGCGTCGATGTCGACACGAGCGGCGTCGTTCCAGTCGATCGCCATCGGAGCCGCGGTCATCGGAACGAGCACGGTGATCTCATCGGTCACGCTGACCCCGGCCTTGCGGTTGTTGCACTGATATTGGGCTGTGGAGAGCAGCGCAGGGTCGTAATGGAGCTCGGTGTCAGCCGGAGCGAGCTGCCGAACGGGCACGAAGTGCTCGGGCACCTTGGGTGGCAGGACGGGTCGAGCGGCCGCGGTCGGCGCGGATGGCTCCTCTGGGGCCGGGGCCTTCACTTCGGTAACGACCGGTTCGACGTCACCAATCAAGCGCTTGATCTCGTTGCGCGTCAGCGGACCCCGCAAGTACGACATGACCCACCGAGTTTGGAACACCGCCGGCTCACGTTCGTGGACGTTGTTCATGAGGAACACCCGCTTGCCGAGCCCGGCCAGCGTCTCGTCCATCTCGGCCTTGTCGAACGCCGCCCCCGTGCCGGCCGCAGCGCCTTCCAACCCTTCCAACACGCGAGCCTTATCGCGCTCGGTCTGCAGACGACCGATAAACCACGTCCGGTATTCGATAATCCCTTGTAATCGAGGTCGACCGGGTTCTGCGTCGCTAACACGACACCAACGCCGTATGCGCGGGCCTGCTTGAGCATCGTCAGGAGCGGCTTCTTCGATGGCGGGTTGGCGACCGGTGGAAAGTAGCCAAAGATCTCGTCCATGTAGATCAGCGCCCGCAGGCTCGTCGTTCCCGACTGGGTGCGCATCCACCCGACCGTTTCGTTGAGCAACAACGAGACAAAGAACATCCGCTCGGGCTCGCTGAGGTGGGCTATCGAGACGATCGAGATCCTGGGTTTTCCCGCAGGGATGTAAAGCAGACCGTCGATGTTTAGCGGTTCGCCGGTAAGCCAACTCTCGAACCCGGGAGAAGCGATCAGGTTGTTGAGCTTGAGCGCTAGCCCGTACCGCTCCTTGGCGGGGTAGAACGAATCGACCTCCATGACGCCGATGCGGCTCACCGGCGGTTGCTGAATGGCTTGAATGAGCGCCGGTAAGTCCAAGCTCCGTCCGGCCTGCCACGCCGCCTTTAGAATGGTCGAGATCAGAATGTGCTCACGGCTCTGGATCGGATCGGCCTCGATGCCGAGCAGCCCGAGAAGCCCGGTGACGGTGGTCTCGATCTTGTCGCCGAGCAGCTCGGGGTCGTCCCGCAACGATGCGTCGGGTGCGGCGAACGACTTGAGGATCGACAACGGTCGGCCGGCGGTACTGCCCGGCGTGTAGATCGTGAACTCTGCGGCTTCACGCAGCCGCTGGATCCGCTCTCTATCCTGTCCCCAACCGGCGAGCCCGTTGGCCCACAACTCGGCCTGAGCAGCCGCGTACTCATCCGGTGTCTTGCCCTTCCGACTGGCATCTTCTTCGTTGATCCACGGTCGAAAGTCGGAGGCGCGGAGCTCCGGGAACGTGAGCAGCAGGTTGCCCAAATCACCCTTGGGATCGATAACGATCGCCGGTATGCCGTCCAGAGCCGCTTCCTCGAGCAGCCCGACGCACAGACCGGTCTTGCCGCTCCCGGTCATCCCTACGCACACCGCATGGGTGACCAGATCGCGGGAATCGTAGAGCAGCAGCGGATCCAACCGCTCCTTCGCGTCCAGATCGTAGAGTTGACCCAGGTAAAAGACGCCGAGTTTTTCGTATTCCTGCATGAGGCTCGATTCTAAGGAGCCGCGCGGGCGGCGACAACGCGCGAGCCCCCGGACCGATCAGGCCCAGGGGCTCGCGTTTGATCAGACCCCAAAGGTGATATGCTGCAGGTGCTACGAGATCGGCTTCTCCGGCAGCTCGACGGTGAACGTCCAAAGCCCGGAGTTGTAGTCGGTCGCGTACAGCATGTCACCGACCACCGACCAGCCGTCGCCAAACATCGGAAACACACCCCAGACGCGAGTCTCGTATGGCTTCTTTGCGTCCTCGGGTCCGGCGGCCGGCAAGAAGTACGCGATCTCGCGACCCTGAGCGTAGAGATCGCCGCGCAGCGTACCACTCACGTCGACGGCGCGAATACCGCCTTGGTAATAGCCGATGTACAGCACACCGTCATCGATCCAGAAGTTGTGTGCGCCCGCTTCTGGCACTTCGTAACGGGCTACGTACTTCGGAGTAGCAACATCGCTGACATCAACCACATGGACGGGTCCACGCGGATCGCTGCCCGCCGGTACCGTCCCCTGAAGGCTGAAATCTTCATCGCCCACAAAAACGTAGTCTCCGTACCGCATCGCGGAGTGTGTCGGTCCACCCGGGTAGAAGATCCGGCTCAACTGTACCGGCTCCGCGGGCGTTCCGCCCTGGCCACCGCCGCCGATGTCGAGGATCACCAGGCCGTCTCTCAAGTACGACAGGTACGCTACACCATCCTGGACCCAGACATCGTGCAGCGAACGGCCCTCGACCTCGAGACCCCAGCGACCGACCTCGCTCGGATTCACCGGGTCAGATACGTCGATGATGTGCATATCACCGGTGCCATCGTTCACGGCGTAGACGAGCTCGCCGACCCAGAAAACGTTATGGACACCGGACGTCAGGGTCTCGGTGTACTCGCTGACCAGCTCCGGTTGGGCCGGATTCTCAAGCGAGAAAACGAGAATGCCATTGCGCCGATTGGCTGCACCCTCGCGGGTCGCTACCAGCCACCGACCGTCTTCAGAGACCTTCACATCGTTGACCACTCGCGCGTCGAACTCCTGCTGGTCGGTCAGGACCGGGCTCGACGGATCCGACACGTCGTATGTGCGAAGTTGATTCGCCTGATGAGTCCCCACGTAGACATAAGAGTTTTGGGGCCACAGGTCGGCCGTGTGCGTCTCGGTGTTCGCGCCGTGGCCGTTGATGTGGATCTTGCCAGCCACGCCACGCGACTCGGCCTCGATCGAGGAGGTCGCGACCCGATCACCCAACACCGCTACGATCGTGTAACGACCCGGGCGCTCGGCTACAAACGAACCGTCGGCGTACACCTCGGCGCCGGGCTCTGAGACCGACCAAACCGGGTGAGCGTGTTCCTCATTCAATGACAACTGGACGACATCGCCGGTACGTACGGCGCCAGCCGGCACACCAGCGATCGACAGCGATTCGCTCGAACCCCGCACGACGTTGATCGTGTACTCAGCGGTCGCTTGGTCGGCCTGAAGCGTGACCGTCGCCCGACCTTGGGATTGCGCCACCAGCGTGTGACCTTCAATCGCCACCACGTCCGGTGAACTCGAACGGATCTCGACCTCGGGGTCTAGCACCCAACGATTGACCGAGTTCATAGCATCCAGCTCGAGCGGTACCCGACTCCCGACCGCGAGCTCGCCGGGGACATCGTTGAAGATCGTCAGCGAGTCGATCTGGGGGTCGAGCACCGTGATCTCAGCCATCCCGATCGCTCCGGCGACCAACGCCACGATCTGCTTCGTACCGGCCTCCAGAGATACGACCTCGCCTTCGGTGTCGATCCGGGTCCGCGAACCACCGGCGAACCACTCGACCTCTGGGTCGGCGACCTCGTCGCCGGCAGCGTCGTACACGCGAGCTACGAAGCGACGTGGCTGGCCAGGCTCCAGCGTGGCTTCGCCCGGCACGACTTCGACGCGCGAGATCCCGGGCGCAGACGCGAACATCGATGGATCGGGCTCGATCATGGCCGTTTGGCCCACCGGAATGAAGCTGACCGGCGCCACGTCACGTTGATCCCCCTCGAGCACAAAGCCAAAACCGGCAAACACGTCCCCATCGCGAACCCCGACGTAATGCACATCGGCGCCCGGGACCTGCATTTTGAAATCGACCCGGTCTTCGGTGAGAGAGCTCTCTGTGATGGTGACCATTCCGCCTTCCGGCGCGACGAACTTGTCACCCTCGATCTTGAACGGCATCGGTGGCGCATTGATGCCGGGGCCCTGAATCGTGTACATCGTGAACCCCTCTGGCGCCTCGATCGCGCCCTGGGCCCGCAGACCCGGCACAACGGACACAGCGACCAGCATGAGGAACGTGAATAAGAAGGTGGTGCGCATGGGCTTCCCTCGCGGTTGCTGTTGGTAGATACGGATGGAGAAACGCTGGGCGATTACTGGAGTTATACGGTTGAACGGGGGTCCGGGTTTCAGATCACGGCTCAGCCAGCTCTTCGCCCTCGTCACCTGGAGGGGTCTGTTCGCCGGGTCCGCCCCCGGCGGCCATCCCGCCCGGAGGCATCGGCATGACCGGTGCCCCTTCAGAGAGCCGCTCGAGGCCCCCGACGACGACCTGGGCGTCAGCCGGCACGCCACCACCACTCACTTCCACAAAACCCGGCACTCGGACGCCTAGCTCGACCTCGCGTCGCGAGGCCGTCCCGTCTTCGACCACCCACACGTAGTTCGCGCCTTGGAGCGGCAGAATCGCGTCCTCTGGGACGACGATCGCTT
>JBDHED010000113.1:0-6901 GCA_039591175.1 Gemmatimonadota bacterium
ATCGAGTTGTGGTCCACCAACATCGACGCGCAAATGATGTGGATGACGAAGAGTCCCGAGGACTACGGGGTCATCGTAGCTGGCAACATGTTCGGAGACATCATATCGGATGCGTACGCAGGGCTCGTGGGTGGTCTCGGTTTCGCTTGCTCGGGCAACATCGGTGATGACGTGGCGGTGTTCGAGCCGACGCACGGATCGGCCCCCAAGTACCAGGAGCTCGAGCCGTCGATCGTCAACCCGATCGCGATGGTGCTCAGCGCCGCGATGATGTTGGATCACGTCGGAGAGGGTGAGGCAGCCACCCGCGTTCGGAGCGCCGTCGCGGCGGTAGTGGAGGAAGGCAAGGTCCGGACCTACGACATGCAGCGGTTGCCCGGCGGTCCCAAAGTCATCGAGCAGGGAGCCGCATCGACTACGCAGCTCACGGATGCGATCATAGCCGCACTCGGGTGAGGAGCGATACCATGACAGCGCGAGGTGAGGCCGGACGTGTAGGAGACGGCGTACGATCCGATCTACATGTCTCGGTCGCGATCAGGAAGACCGGCGGCAGAGCAGTAGATGTCTCGTCCAAGGTCAGCGCCTACTATGGGCGCTCGATCGATCAGGTGACTGAGCGCGTGCTGGACGCCTTTGGGGTCGAGCACGCACAGATCGTGTTGGATGACAAAGGGGCGCTGCCTTTTGTCATTGCGGCCCGGATCGAAACCGCCCTGCGTCGCGCCGGCGTCGAGAACAAGAGCGACCCGCGTCCCGAGCGAACGGTCGAGTTGACCGATGCGACGGAGCGCGAACGATTGCGACGCTCAAGGCTCTACCTTCCCGGCAATCAGCCCAAGTTGTTCGTCAACGCGGGGCTCCATCATCCCGACGCGGTGATTCTCGATCTGGAGGACTCGGTTCACCCCGACGAGAAGGACGCGGCCCGAATCATCGTGCGCAATGCGCTGCGCTGCGTCGATTTCTACGGCGCGGAGCGAATGGTGCGGATCAATCAACTACCGCTGGGGCTCGAGGACCTGGACGCCATAGTCCCAGAGTCACCACACCTGATTCTCATTCCCAAGGCGGAGCACGCCGACCAGGTGCGGCGCGTGCACGATCGCGTGCTCGAGGTCGAGAAACGTGCTGGGATCGATCGGCCGATCTGGCTGATGCCGATTATCGAGTCGGCGCTGGGCGTGGAGCACGCGTTCGAGATCGCCACCGCTGTCGACACCGTCGTTGCGCTCACGATCGGTCTGGAGGACTACACCGCGGACCTCGGTGTCGTGAAGACACCCGAGGGTAGAGAGTCACTCCACGCGCGGTCGAGCGTGGTCAACACCGCAAAGGCGGCAGGTATCCAGGCGATCGACTCGGTCTACGGAGACGTCGGCGATGTCGAAGGTCTCAGGGTGTGGGCTGAGAAATCCCGCGGGATGGGGTTCGAGGGGATGGGTTGCATTCACCCGCGCCAAATCGAGCCGATCCACGAAGCGTTCGCGCCCAGCCAACCGGAGTTGGACAAGGCGCTCAAGGTCGTTGCCGCCTTCGAGGATGCGGAGGCGAAAGGGCTGGGTGTCGTGAGTCTCGGGACGAAGATGATCGATGCCCCAGTGGTAAAACGGGCGTTGCGCCTCGTTGACCAGGCCAAGCGCGCCGGGTTGATCCCGGAGAACGGGGGATCCGATGGGTAGCGGCAACGGAATGGTGGAGAACGCGGTTGGGCGCACCGTACCGCTAACGGCGAACGGGCTCGAGCAAATGCCGTACAAGGGCGTTGGCGAGCACGTGCCCGAGGCCGCCAAGCATGCACCGCGGATACGATCGTGCCGCGACTACCCCGCGAGCGGTGACAAACGCGTCAAAGACCTCGCGACGGCGCTCGAGAAGTGCGGGCTAGCCGACGGGATGGTGATCTCGACCCACCACCACTTCCGGAACGGAGACAAAGTGGCGCTCATGGCGCTCGAGGCCGCGGCCGATCTCGGGGTCAAGGACCTCATGTGGTTCCCGAGCGCCTCGTTCCCGTGTCACGAACCGGTGATCGATCTGATGGACCGGGGCGCGGTGCACCACATCGAGGGCTCGATGAACGGTCCTCTCGGTCGCCACTGCTCCGAAGGCAAGATGCGAGGTCTTGGAGTGCTGCGGTCCCACGGTGGCCGCTGGCAAGCGATTCAGGACGGTGAGGTGAAGATCGACGTCGCCGTGATCGCCGCGCCGACCGCGGATCCGTTTGGCAACAGCGATGGCTCGCACGGCCCATCGGCGTGCGGTTCCCTCGGGTTCGCGCTGGCGGATTCGATGCACGCGGAGCGGGTGATCGTGGTAACCGACAACCTCGTTCCGTTCCCGTGTATCCCCTGGCAAATCCAAGGCAACAACGTGGACTACGTGGTCGAGGTCGAGTCGGTGGGCGATCCGTCGAAGATCGTATCCGGAACGACCCAGATTACGAAGAGCCCCGATCGACTGCTGATTGCCGAGTACGTCGCGCGGTTCATTCGGGACACCGGGATCATGAAGGAAGGCTTCTCGTTCCAGGCCGGTGCCGGCGGCATCGCCCTCGCGTTTGTCCAGCACCTCAAAGAGATGATGAAAACCGCCGGGGTGAGAGCGCGGTTCGTGCGCGGTGGCTCGACCCAGTACTTGGTCGATCTGCTCAATGACGAGCTGACTGACTACATCCTCGACGGTCAGACGTTCGACCTGGCCGGTGTCGAGTCGATCGCGTCTGATCCTCGACACGTGGCCACGTCACCGTTCACTTCCTACAACTACCACGGCAAAGGCAACTTCGCCTCACTGGTGGACGCCACGGTCCTCGGGGCCACTGAAGTGGATGTGAGCTTTAATGCCAACGTCGTCACCCATTCCGATGGCGTCTTACTGCACGGCATCGGCGGTTGGCAGAACTGCCTGTTTGCGGGTTGTACGATCCTCGCGATCCCGTCATTCCGCGATCGCATTCCGATCATCGTCGATGAGGTCGCGACCGTGACGGGTCCGAGTGAGCTGATCGATGTCATCGTGACTGAGCGGGGGATCGCGATCAACCCGCGCCGAGAGGATCTTCTGAAGCGCGTCAAGGACTCCGACCTTCCCGTGCGCCCGATCGAAGAGATCAAAGCCGAGGTAGAGGCGATCGTCGGAGGCCCGCCGCAAAAGCCAGAGCTCACCGACGAGCCGGCTGCCGTCGTAAAGTGGGTGGATGGGACGGTGCTGGACACAGTCTGGAAGGTGGCGGGCTAGTCGGCTCGACCCTATACTGCCCGTCCTCATGGACGCATTGAACCCGCACCGCACTGTCTGCCAGCCATCGATGAGCGACGGTTGGTGGTATTGGCGAATCGCACATCGCAGCGGCGGGTCGTCGTGTACCTGATGCCCTAAGAGATACCGACGAAAGAATCGAAAAGAGCCCGCCGCATGGCGGGCTCTTTTTGTTTCCCCTACACGGGGAGAGGGATCCGAGATGATCATCGTATTGAAACCGGAAGCCGACGGCGCCGTCGCCAAGGAGATCCTCGATCAGATCGAGCGACTCGGTTGCCGGCCGCTGCACATGCCGGGTGCCGAGCGCGTCGTGCTCGGCGCTCTGGGGGACGAACGGGTGCTCGGTACACTGCACCTCGAAAACCACCCCATGGTCGAGCGGGTGCAGCCGATTCTCTCGCCGTACAAGCTGGTCAGCCGCGAGATGCAGCCCGACGACACCGTGGTCGAGATCGGTGGCGTGCCGATCGGCGGCGGCGGGTTCACGGTGATCGCGGGGCCGTGCGCGGTCGAGTCGCTGGAGCAGTTCCGGGCCACCGCCGAAGCGGTCAAGGCGGTTGGCGCACCGCTACTCCGCGGCGGCGCGTTTAAGCCCCGGACGAGTCCATACAGCTTCCAGGGTTTGGGGGTTGAAGGACTGCGCTATCTACAACAAGTCTCTGAAGAGACCGGGTTGCCGGCGATCACCGAGGTCGTCGAGGTGGCCGATGTCGAGGCAGTCGAGAAGCGGGCTGCCGGTTTTCAGGTCGGTACCCGCAACATGCAGAACTTCCGGTTGCTGCGGGCGCTCGGCCGGAGCCGGAAACCGGTCGTGCTCAAGCGTGGTATGGCGGCCAAGATCGACGATCTGCTGCTGGCCGCGGAATACGTCCTGAGCGAGGGCAACCCCAATGTCGTGCTTTGCGAGCGTGGCATCAAAACGTTCGAGACGGCGACCCGAAACACGCTCGATCTCAACGCGGTCCCGTACATCAAAAAGCGCAGCCACCTGCCGGTGATCGTCGACCCGTCGCACGGAACCGGGGTGCGCGAGCTTATTACGCCGATGGCGCTTGCCGCGGCGGCGTGTGGGGCGGATGGCATCCTGGTCGAGGTCCACCACGACCCGCCGCACGCGCTTTCCGACGGACAGCAATCGCTGACACCCGAGGAGTTCGAAGAACTCATGCACAAGCTCGAGCCGGTCGTGACCGCCGTGAACAAAGAGATGACGCCATGCCCGTCGATCTAGCGACGGGAGTCTTGAGCGCGCGGATCGGTCGAGCGGTCGACGCGGCGATGCTTTTCGATCGCGTTGCCGACGGGGGGCGGCGCCCCGATCGCGTGCTGTTCGAGTCCGCGGCCATCGCCACACGGGTCGCGGAGCGCAGCTTGATCATGTCCGAAGCCGCGGTGCGTGTGACGTGTCGGAATCGGCAAGTCGAGGTTCGTGCGCTGGCAGACTGTGGCCGCCCGCTTGTCGATCGGTTCGTGGCCGAGCTCGAGGCGGGGTTTCCGGCTCGGATCGAAACCGTTGGTGAAACCGTCGTTCTCGTGTTCGACGATCAGCAGCTACGCGGCGAGGATCTCGAGCGGTTGATGGCGATCACACCGATCGAGGTGGTGCGCCGGATTGTCGGGTTGCTCGATGGTCCCACGATCGTGCCCGGGATCTTCGGTTACGATTTGGTCGATCACTACGAGACGCTCCCGCCGCCACTCAGCGATCCGCTCGACTTTCCCGATTTCGTGTTCTGGGTTCCACGGCGCTGGGTCGAGATCCATCCACTCGAAGGTTCGGCGATCGCATCGGTCGGCAGCTGGGACGGGGCGCTGGCGACCGAAGACGAGCTCGACGATCTGTGTGATGATTGCGAGCGCGCAGATGAGACATTCGGTGCGGTGCGATCCGTGGAAGGCGCCGCGATGCCAACCGTCGAGGTCGACCTCGACGACGCCCGGTTTGAGCGTTGCGTGGAGTCAATCGGCGAGCACATCCGCGCCGGCGATCTGTTTCAGGGAGTGCCCTCGCGGACGTTCACGATCGCCTGCAATGACGCCTTTGGCGCCTACCTTGAGTTGCGCCGAAGCAATCCGAGCCCGTACATGTTTTTCTTGACCACTCCCGACGGTACGCTGTTTGGCGCGTCGCCCGAAACGGCAGTCAAAGTGGACGCCGAGACGCGGCGAGTGGAGCTCGGACCCTTGGCCGGGACGCGGCCGCGGGGACGGACGTCATCGGACGCGATCGATCGCGATCTCGATAATCGACTCGAGGCCGATCTCCGGTTGAGCGTCAAGGAAACCGCCGAGCACATGATGCTGGTCGACCTCGCTCGCAACGACGTGGCCCGCGTGTCGATCCCGGGAACGCGACAGGTCGAGAACCTTCTCTCGGTTCAACGCTACTCTCACGTCATGCACCTCGGGTCGCGCGTCACCGGCACGCTGCGGGCCGAGCTCGACGCGCTTCACGCCTACGTCGCGGTGATGAACATGGGCACGCTGGTCGGCGCGCCCAAGCTCGAGGCCACGCGCGTGCTGCGCGAGCTTGAGCCGACGCGGCGCGGACCGTACGGCGGTGCGGTCGGCTATCTCGATACCGCTGGCGGGCTCAACACCGCGATCACGATCCGGTCGGGGTTCGTGCGCGATAGCGTGGCCTATGTCCGGGCTGGCGCCGGCGTTGTCGCTGACTCGATCCCGGCGGACGAGGCGGACGAGACGCGGCACAAGGCGGCCGCGGTTTTGGAGGCGATCGCCCGCGGCGGTCAGGAGGGGTCGTGATCGGCGGACCGCTTCACGTGGTGTTCGTCGACAATCGGGATTCGTTTGTCTTTAACCTGGTCGACGAGTTTGCGCGGCGCGGCGCGACGGTCGAAACGTGGCGCAACGACACGCCAACCGCTGAGTTGTTGCACCGGGTTGATGAGGCACCAACGGCGCGACTCGTCGTCCTCTCGCCGGGACCGGGCCGACCCGAAACGGCTGGCGAATGTTTGTCGCTGCTGAGTGAGCTGACCGACGAGCCTGTGTTCGGGGTGTGTCTCGGCATGCAGGCGATCGTAACCGCGTGCGGTGGAACCGTCGATCGCGCGCCGGAAATTGTTCACGGCCGGGCCAGCGTCATCGACCACGACGAGCGTGGCCTTTTCGCCGGATGCTCGACGCCGATGACGGTCGGACGCTACCACTCGCTCGCCGCCCGCAAGGTGCCTGACACGTTGCGCGTCACCGCCTGGTCTGACGCAATCCCGATGGCGGTCGAACACCGCGAGCGGCCGTGGTTGGGCGTTCAGTTTCACCCCGAGTCGATTCTGACCAGCGAAGGTGGCCTATTGATTGACAACGTGATGACGTGGGCGAACGCGTGCTAGACGGCGTCGGCGAGGCCTTGGCGTTGGTTTACGAGGGGCGTGATCTCGATCGGCGTCAGACCGAGGCGCTATTCGGCGCCATGGTCCGCGGCGAGCTGGATGACGCCAACCTCGGCGGGATGCTGCTGGCGCTCAAGGTCAAGGGCGAAACGCCAGACCAAGTGGCCGGCGCGGCGGAAGCGTTACTCGACGCGGACACGCCGTTCGCTACACCGCCGGGGCTGGCCGCCGACGTCTGCGGCACGGGTGGCGACGGACACCACACGATCAACGTCTCAACC
>JBDHED010000114.1:0-6748 GCA_039591175.1 Gemmatimonadota bacterium
CTCGCCGCGGCGTTACTGGCCGAGCACACCGGTGCGCCGGCGGTGGCCCAAGCGCTCGACTCAGCGGTCGTGGATGCGGTTGCCGAGGGGGTACGGACCCCGGATCTCGGTGGCCTCGGGTCGACCGCGTCGGTCGGCGACTGGATCTGCGACCGGCTCCGCGGAGGGTAGTGGTCGTAGGTCGGCAGAGGACCTAGTGGACCCCGATTCTTCACCAAATCCACTCGAGTGGGCCGGCTGGGCGCTGCTTGCATTCCTGACAGCGACGATCCTGGCCCTGGCGATCTTCCGACCCACCGACCCCGGCACAATCGTCAACGAGATCCGGCTGCGAGCCGGGTTCGACCGGTATCAAGCGGCGATGAGCGAAGGCGACCGGCTCCTTAGCCACGCGACCGCCGACTTCCGGATGGCCGTTCGCACCGACGACGACCGATCGACTGAATACGCCATGCTGGCCGAAGCCGAGCAGCGCTTTCTGACCGCGCGTCGCGAGGCCGAAGGGTTCGGCGAGGATCAGCGGGCCCAGATCCGGTTGCTCGACGTCTACTACGCGTGGGCTCAAGCGCTCTACCTGGATGGCACCGGTGAGTGGTACCGCCGGAACGACCGCACCGTATTGGAGCGCGCGCGCGAGCTGGCGGAGCGCGGGCTGGCGCTACCCAACATCACCGGCGGCCAGCGCGGGCGCATGACGGAACTCAAGACGCGGATCGAGCGCGCGATTACGCCTTGGCCGATCCTGTGACGACGCTCACGCTATCGCGCCGGGCAGTCCTCGGCGTGTGTCTCCTGTTGGCGTTGGCCACCCTGCTTGGCGGTCTCGATCTGCCGGCCCACGGCTACGCGGCGTTTCAGTTCGCGCCGTTCGGTTTGGTCGCGGGTTTGCTCGGAATCGTCTACGTCTTCGTGCTCTCCAACCGGGAGTTGGTCCGGCTCGGGACCGGGTGGCATCGGGGCCTGTTGATCGTGTACTGGGTCGCCGGCACCGCGACCGCGTTTCGGATTCTCCTGCCCCCGCCCGGGCTGGTCCAGGTGGGCTTGGCAGTGACCACGGCGCTGGCCGCGGCGGTCATCGTCAGCCGCCCGAACCGCGAAAGCGCGGGCGTGTGGTTGGGGATCGTAGCGGTGATGCTGGCGGTCATGAAGTTCGCGCTGGTGCCGCTGTTCGAAGGACGATCCGGACTCCCCGATTGGGGCCCGTTTCAGCTCGGACAAACCGCCGATGCGCTGCGCGATCTGTTTGTCGCCTACACTCCGCAGCGGCCGATCGCGCAAGCGATTCATTTTGGCGCGCTGGCGTGCTACGCGGTGGCCCTCTGGATCCAGTGGAAACCGTCATCGTCCATTGACGGTACCGCCGGGTAGGCTCACCTTCTCCGTCGAACAAGCACGCCAGCACAGCTATTCAATAGGAGAGATCAAATGAAGCTCGAACGCGAAGACATCGTCCTCGCCGCTGGGGTCCGAACCCCGTTCGGCACCTTTGGCGGGGCGCTCAAGGGGATTTCAGCCAACGATCTCGGGGTCGAGGTTGCCAAAGCGGCGATCGATCGCTCGGGGTTTGGGGCCAGCGACATCGACCACGTCATCTTTGGCAACGCATTGCAAACGTCGGGTGACGCGATCTACTGTGCGCGTCACGTGGGACTCAAGGCGGGCTTGCCGGAAACCACGCCCGCGGTGACGGTCAACAGACTATGTGGCTCGGGGTTCGAATCGATCATTCAGGCTGCCCGCCAAGTGGCGACGGGTGAGAGCGAGGTCGTGCTGGCCGGCGGCACCGAGAACATGAGCCAGGCGCCGCACACGGTTCGCGGCGCCCGCTGGGGGATCCCGCTCGGAAAGTCGAAGCTGGGCGACTACCTCTGGGAGTCACTCTACGACCCGGTGGCCGGCTACTCGATGGCCGAAACGGCGGAGAACCTGGCGGAGAATTACGGTCTCAGCCGCGAAGAGGTCGACGATTTCGCGTACCAAAGCCAGGTCCGAACAACGGAAGCTCAGACCGCCGGACGTTTGGCCGACGAGATCGTACCGGTCGAGATCATGCGAAAGCGGGAGCCCGTCGTCTTTGACACCGACGAGCACCCGAGGCCAAAAACGACCCCCGAAGTTCTCGCTACGCTGGCGCCGTACTTCAAAAAAGACGGTTTGGTGACAGCCGGCAACGCGTCCGGGATCGTCGATGGCGCGGCCGCGGTGATCGTCACCACCGAAGAACGAGCCGAGCGTGCCGGCGCGCCGGTTCTTGGCAGATTGTTGGGGTGGGGCATCGCGGGTTGCGACCCCAAGATCATGGGTATCGGCCCGGCTCCGTCGACACGGCAGGCGCTCGGAGACGTGGGGTTGACGCTCGACGACATGGACCTGTACGAGGTGAACGAGGCGTTCGCGCCGCAAACGGTTTCGGTCATGAAGGAGCTGGGGCTCGATCACGACAAGTTGAACGTCAACGGTGGAGCGATCGCGATCGGCCATCCGCTGGCGGCAACGGGTACTCGCTGCACGATCACGCTGCTCTACGAGCTCAAGCGGCGCGGCGGGAAGTACGGCTTCGCGTCGGCATGCATCGGCGGTGGTCAGGGTGCGACCGTCGTCGTCGAGGCGCGCTGAGCGGAAACCAGCGATGACACAGATCGACGATTTCGGGCCGGTTGAAAGCCTCCGCAGGGTCGACACGCATGGGTTTCGGACCCTGGCTCGGCCCGAGACGGTGATGGCGACGCTGGGAGCGATCTTGCAGGTGGCTTTTGGCAGCCGTCGCGCACGGCTGTTGGCGCGGGTGCTGCGCTGTCAGAACCGCGCGCCGACGCGGCCCTTCGTGCTCGAACCGGGCGCCGAGCTGGCCGGTTTCAGGGTCGTCAGGGCGGACGCAGAAGAAGTCGTGCTCGCCGGACGACACCGCTTCTCCCGCTATGGGCTGATCTTCCGCGCCGGTCGGATGGAAGAGGGGACATCGGTGAGCGCTGAGACGAAAGCCGAGTTCCCCGGCATTCTTGGAAAAATTTATCGTGTTTTCGTCATCAGTAGTGGCGCCCACGACCGGGTGATGCGTCGACTGATGGGGAAACTCAAACGGAGGGTGGAGGAGTGAGCGCTAACAAGATCGAGAAGGTAGGCGTTCTCGGTACCGGCCTCATGGGCAGCGGAATCGTTCAGGTCTGCGCCCAGGCTGAGTACACGGTGATCGCCCGCGAGATAGAAGAGGAGTACTGGAAGAAAGCGTTTGACAAAATCGGCGGCTACCTCCAAAAGGCAGTCGATAAGGAAAAGATCTCCGACGAGGATCGCCAGGCGGCGCTCGATCGGATAACCGGCACAACCCAGCTCGATGACCTTCGCGACTGTGATCTGATCATCGAGGCGGTAGTCGAGGACATCGAAATCAAAAACCGCATGTTCGTAGAGCTGGACGAGATCTGCCCCGAGCACACGATCTTTGCATCCAATACATCTTCGCTGACGGTCGTCGAGATGGCGGCTGCGACGAGTCGCCCCGACCGAGTCGTCGGGCTGCACTTTTTCAACCCCGTGCCGATCATGAAACTGGTCGAGGTCGTGCGGGCGATTACGACCAGCAACGATACGTTCGACTCGGCGTGGGAGTTCGCGCAATCGGTGGGCAAGACACCGATCGCTGCCAAGGACAACTCGGGGTTTGTCGTCAACCTTTTGCTCGTGCCTTACCTGCTCGGCGCCGTCCGGGCTTTGGGCAATGGCGTCGCGTCGATTGAGGACATCGACAAGGGGATGATGTTCGGCTGCGGTCACCCGATGGGCCCGCTGACGCTGCTCGACTTTGTCGGGATCGATACCACGTATCGCATCGCCGAGATCATGTTCGACGAGTACAAGCAGGAGGTGTACGCCGCACCGCCGCTGCTCAGGAAAATGCACCTGGCGGGGTACCACGGTCGCAAGGTGGGTCGCGGGTTCTACGACTACTCGGGCGAGAAGCCGGTTCCGATGGAGCTGAACCTGTAGGCAAGCGCCTTCGGGCGGGGCGATTCGCCGACTATTCAGATTGTCTTGACAAAGAGATTAGTCGGTGATATGCTTTCTGCATGCCCGCTTCAAGCGCCCCCGCCATCGATATCGTCACCGACCCAGCGCGTGCCGCTGCGGTCCTGTCACCTCTACGTCGCGCCCTCCTCACCCAGTTGGCTGAGGGCCCAGACTCGGCGACCGGACTGGCACACGCCCTCGGCGAACCACGTCAGCGGATCAACTACCACCTGCGCGAGCTCGAGAAGGCACACTACGTCACCCTTCACGAGGAACGCCGCAAGGGGAACTGCGTCGAGCGCGTCGTCAAGGCGTCAGCCCAGTACTACCTGATCGATCCCGCCACGCTGGGATCGGTTGCAATCGATCCCGACGCCATCCGGGACCGTTTCTCAGCCGGTTATCTGGTAGCGCTCGCGGCGCGCACGATCCGCGAGCTTGCAGCTCTCATGAGCGGTGCGCGGAAGGCACGGAAGCGGTTGGCGACGTTCAGCCTGCAAACCGAAGTGACGCTCGCGCGCCCGGCCGATATGCGCGCTTTCGGTGACGAACTCACTCGGGCGGTGGCGGCGGTCGTCGCCCGCCATCACGACGAAACGACACCCGGTGGCCAACGGTTCCGACTCCTAATTGGATCGTACCCGGCGCCGCCCAAGGAGAAACTCAATGAGCGAGACAACGATGAGTGAACAACCGACGCGGTCGGTCGAGACCGAACTAGAGATCAGCGCGCCGATCGAGGCGGTGTGGAAGGCGTTGACGGATGGTGATGAGATGACCCGATGGTTTCCGCTCGAAGCGAGAGTCGAACCCGGCGAGGGCGGAAGCGTCTATATGTCGTGGAAGAACGACTTTGACGCCACGAGTCCAATCACCGCGTGGGAGGAGAACCGACACTTCGCGACCGCCTGGGAGATGGAACACTTGCCCAGCCCGCTGGTGGTCGATTACTACCTTGAGACGAAGGGCGGGAAAACGGTACTGCGCCTCGTTCATTCAGGGTTTCCGACCGATGAGACATGGGAAAACTTCTATCAATCCGTTCGCCACGGTTGGGCATTCGAGTTGCGCTCGCTGCGGCACTACTTGGAGCGGCACGCCGGAGCGCCGCGCGATGTGGTGTACCTGCGGCGTCGGATCCCTGCGACGTTGGAAGAGGTCTGGGATCACGTGGTTGGGTCGGGCGGAATCGCCCTCGAGCAGGACCCGAAGGAGCTTGCAGAGGGATCGCCATATCGGGCGTCATCGCCAACGGGTGACTCGTGGAACGGCCGGGTCCTGATTTGTGAGCCCGGTGTCGTCTTCGCGGGCACGGTGGACGAGGTGGGCGACGGTTTGCTGCGGTTCTACATGGATCCCTGTCAAGCGAACCCCGAGCTCAGCGATCTCATGTTTTGGATCTCGTTGTGGGGTCAGTCGGCCCCCGAGGTTGACGCGCTCCGCGCGGCCTGGAGCGATCGGCTGGAGTCCGTATTCCCCGACGGCGAGTTCCGTTAGGTCACACGTCGCAAGGACGGTATCCACCGACCAACTCGCGTGCAGTAGCGCTCGTACCCCGACGTACATCGGGTTGCGAACGTATCTGTAGAGACCCTGTACGACGAGTTTCCTCGGTTCGTCAAAGGGCGCCAAGGTTCCCCTGCCGTGGCGCGCGAAGGCCCAGATACACCTGAGTAGAACGACCGCCCCCGTTCCGAGTAGAGCCCCACCCGCGAATTGGGCCCAGGACCATTCACTTGGCCCCAGAATTCTGCTCGGATTCACGATTCGGTAGGGGAGGTAGCCAGCGACGGTGCCCGGGAAGAGAATCGTCGTTGCTACGCTCCTCACGCCAAGCCAGGGCTTTCCCATTTCTGTCGGCTCTCTCGCGTCCGCGGGGTCAGTGCGCTCGTGCCTTCAAGTGATCTGCTTCCGTGAGGTGATCAACACGGTATCAGCATGGACAGTATGGGATAGCCAGGCACGGTCGCCAGTTGCCGCTGGTCGCGATCCGTTGCTACCATCCGAATCATCTCGTCATACTGTGATGCCCCGGCCATTGTGCCTTGATACCTCGAGAATGGAGATCCCCGTGGATAACGCATATGAGAACCTGATTGTCGACGTCGCCGATCGGATCGCGACGGTAACGATCAACCGACCGGACAAGCTCAACGCGCTCAACTCAGCAACCGAACAAGAGCTGCAAGACGTGTTTCCACGCCTCGCGGACGACGCCGATGTTGGGGGCATAATCGTCACCGGTGCGGGCGAGAAAGCGTTTGTTGCTGGCGCCGACATCGGTGAGCTGGCTGGGCTCGGCGCCACCGAGGGGAAGGAGTTCGCGTTCCAGGGGCAGACGACGTTCACGCGGATCGCGCAGTGTCCCAAACCGGTAGTCGCGGCGGTGAACGGCTACGCGCTCGGCGGCGGCTGCGAGCTGGCGATCGCGTGTCACTTGCGGGTGGCGAGCACCCGTGCCCGGTTCGGCTTGCCCGAGGTCACGCTGGGGCTAATCCCGGGTCACGGCGGGACGCAGCGACTGGCGCGCATTATCGGCACCGGTCGCGCGCTCGAGATGGTGTTGACCGGCCGCATGGTCGACGCGGACGAGGCGCACTCCTGGGGTCTGGCGAACGCGGTTTGCGAGCCGGACCAGGTGATCGAAACCGCACACGGTCTGCTGGGCCAAGTCCTGGACAAGGCTCCGCTCGCCGTCCAGTACGCGCTCGAGACGACGCTTCGGGGCGAAGACATGGGG
>JBDHED010000115.1:0-6704 GCA_039591175.1 Gemmatimonadota bacterium
CCCTTGATTCGAGGGCCCCTTCTTTTTGTGCCTGACGCTAGCCGGGGAGCTTGGCCTGAAGTCGCTCGAGAGTGGCGAGCAGATTGGGGGAGTCTTCGAGCACGCCGCGAAAAGGATCGGTTTTCAGCTGGCCTACACGCCGTGGCACCGAGCGGATCGTGTAGCGATGGATGTCCAACCCCTTCTTGATCTCGCTCCACTTGAGCGGTGTCGACACTGGTGCGCCGGCGATGGGTCGCACGCTGAACGGCGCAACCAACAGCTGGCCCCGCCGATTCTGCAGGTAATCCAGGTATACCTTGCCCTCGCGGTCGGCGATCGTGCGCTTGAGGGTGGCGACCTCCGGGTGGCGAGCGACGACGACCTGCGACAGCAACTCACCCAGCGCTCGCGACATCGCATAGTCAAAACGGCCGTCGAGCGGGACGAGGACGTGGAGCCCGGTTGAGCCGCTCGTCTTTACATAGGCCGGCAGCTCGATCTCCCTGCACAGCTTCTGGATAGCCCTAGCAACTTCTACCACATTCTCAAATGGAGCGTCCTTGGGGTCGAGGTCGAGGATGCACCAATCCGGGTGGTCGAGCGACTCCACCCGGCTGGCCCAGATGTGGAGCGGAATCGTCGCCATGTTGGCCAGATAGAGAAGGGTAGAGAGATCATCGCACACCACGTACGCGAGCTCGCGCTCTGAATGCTCGCTCCAGATCGGGACGGTGCGGATCCAGTCCGGAACGAAGCCCGGCGTGTTTTTCTGGTAGAACGAGTTGCCCTCGATTCCGTCTGGGAAACGGGTCAGCACCAACGGTCGATCGCGGAGGTAGGGAAGCAAAGCTGGGGCGATCTTGCGGTAGTACTCGAACAGGTCGCGCTTGGTGTAACCGTCGCTCGGCCAGAACACCTTGTCGGGGTTCGACAGGCGGACTTTGGCGGCTGCTGGTTGCTCAACGTCGCTACTGACCGCGGCGGAGCCCTGCACCGGGTCGACTGTCCGCTCGACCGGTTGATCTTCGGCGACCCACGGTAGCTCACATTCGGCGGGCGGCTTGTCATCGCGCAATCGCAGAAATGCCGGTTGCCTGAGCAGCCCCTCTTCGGTCGCTTCGAGGTACCGAACCTCGCACACGAGCTCGGGTTCGACCCAGCGATGTTCGCCACCGGTTGGCGCCGCTCCGGTGAACGGTGGGGTATCACGCTCGCGTTCATCCAGCGTCTCTCGAAGAGAGCGTAGTCGAGTGTTGCTGAATCCGGTTCCGACTCGACCGGCGTAGCGCAGCTCATCGTTTTGATAGGCGCCGAGGTGCAGCGCACCGAACCCGACACGCGAACCCTTTGGCAGCGTGTAACCAACGATCACGAAGTCGGCGGTGCGATCGGCGCGCACCTTTATCCAGTCGCCGGATCGACCGCCGCGGTAGCGGCTGTCGGCTTTCTTGCCGACAACGCCCTCGAGTCCCAGGTCAACGACCTGGTGATAGAGGTCCTCGCCGGTTTCGTCGAAATGCTCGACGTAACGGAGGGGCCCGGTAGGGGGAAGGACCATCTGCAGGAGTTGTTTGCGCTCGGTCAACGGGAGGGATCTCGGGTCGTGACCCAGCGCGCCCAAAATATCGAACACGTAGAACGTCGTCGGCTGGTGCCTTGAGGCGCGCTCGATATCGATCGCGCGCGTCAGCCGCGCACGCTTCTGGAGCCGCTGAAAGCTGGGCAAGCCCGCGTCGTCGTGCGCGACCACCTCGCCGTCCAGGATTAGCCCGTCGTATGGTAACGCCGCTATCGCCTTCGCCAGCTCGGGGAAGCTCGGCGTGATGTCGTTGCCGTTCCGGGTGATCAGCTCGGCACCAGCGTCCGACTTGCCGCCCAGCATCCGATAGCCGTCTAGCTTGAGTTCGAAGATCCACCCGGGTTTGGAGAACGGTTCGCGAAGCGAGCGAGCAAGCATCATCTTGACGGTGGACGCGCGCAACGCGCGTCGCGGTGCGCCCAACTCTTCCAGCCGTTCTTTGAGCGCTACTCCGGGCTGGTGCTCCTCTGCCAGTTGCTCGACCGTGAGCCCCGACTGAACCGATTCCGGTGGTAGATCATCCACACCTCCCGGGTCGTCGGGATCGCGCTGGGCGTACTTCTTCTCACGGATCATCAACCATTCGTTTTCGCTCTTCTTGAGTTTTACCAGCGTCCAGACGCCGCGCAGCTTATAGCCCCGGAGCTCGAACAGGAGCTTGCCGGATTCAAGCCCCTCGATCGGATCGTCCACTGGGCACCAGGTGCCCACGTCCCAGACGATCATCGCACCGGCGCCATAGCTACCGGCCGGGATCACGTCCTCGAAATCGATGTACTCGATCGGGTGATCTTCGACGTGCACGGCGAGGCGCTTGTCGGCTGGATCCAACGATGGACCCTTGGGGACGGCCCACGATTTGAGCACACCGCCCATCTCGAGTCGCAGGTCGTAGTGCAGTCGCCGGGCCGCGTGCTTATGTACGACGAACCCCCCGCCAGTGAGATGGCGGTCGGGTGTCGAGGTTCGCCCCGCGGGTTCGGGCGTCTTCGCGGCCGTCCGTTTGGCCCGGTAATCGTCTAGAGAATCGCGTTTTGGCACGGGCCTAGCTTATATTCTTACGTTCCATCCTTCACGAGTCACAGCTCCGGGTGCGTGTCGACCACCCAAGCTGGCGGACGATCAACCAGGAGGAATCGCATATGGCGGCGCGCCCCATGGGATCGGCAACTATTTCGTTCGGGCTGGTTTCGGTGCCGGTCAAGCTCTACTCGACCTCGGAGAGCTCTCGCCGCATTGCGTTCAACTGGATTCACGCCGAGTGCAATTCGCGCGTCCAGCAGCGCTTCTGGTGCCCGGTGGACGAACAGATCGTCGAGCGAGATGAGCTCATGAAGGGCTATGAGTTTGCCAAGGATCAGTATGTGCTCTTCTCGCCCGAAGAGCTCAAGGTCCTCGACGCGCAGGCCACCAACAGCATCGATATCGCGGAATTCGTTCCGCTCGAGAAAGTCGAACGGCTATACCTCGATCGGGCGTACTATCTGGGTCCCGAAGGCGGGGGCGAGCGGGCGTATCGGCTGCTGAGCGCGACGCTCCGTGAGACCGGCCGTGCAGCCCTCGGGAGCTACGCCGCTCGGGGCAAGCAGTATCTGGTCCTGGTGCGACCGATCGAAGACGGACTCGTCATGGAGCAACTTCGGTACGCGGACGAGATCCGCCCCTTCTCCGAGGTTCCGATCGGTGACGGCGAGGTGAAGAAGGAAGAGATGAAGCTCGCCGTTCAACTGGTCGAGCAGGGATCGAATGACGAGTACGATCCCAAGCAGTACACGGACGAAGTGTACGGACGGGTGATGGCGTTGATCGAGCAGAAGATCGAGGGTGAGGAGATTACCGCTGCCCCAGAGCCCAAGGCGGACACCAAGATCATCGACCTCATGGATGCCCTGAAAGCCAGCCTCTCGGAGCCCGAGAAGCCGCAAAAGAAGGCTCGCAAGTCGGCTAAGCGAACGGCGAGCCGGAAGAAGACCAAAGCGCGCAAGTCGAGTGGAGGCTGAGCAGGACGGGGAGCAGGAGGCCAAGGTCCCCGAGATGGAACACTTCACGACCCGCGACGTCACCCGGATCTTAGACCTTCCGGCAGACAAGGTGCGGCGCTACGCGAGGGCCGATTTTATGGCCCCCGAGCGTGGCCCGCGCAACGAGTACCGCTTCACCTTCCACGATCTGGTTCTGATGCGAACAGCCCGGGAGCTCGAAGTGGCCGACGTGTCGCCGCGTCGCATCCATCGCGCGCTACGGGATTTGCGAAGCCAGCTTCCAGCCGAGAGGTCACTCACGGCGCTCAGAATCGTCGCCGATGGCGACCGAATCGTTGTCCGAGAGGGTGAGACGACCTGGAGTCCCGAGTCGGGCCAAGTCCAGATCGATTTTCGCGTCGCCGATTTCGCTGCTGCCGTCGAGCCGTTTGTTGCCGGCACAGGGACGCGACCCTGGGACGGCGACGATCGAACCGCCGACGACTGGTACGAGCTCGCGTTCTCGCTCGAGGGATCGTCCCCCGGCGAGGCGCGCGAGATGTACGCGCGAGCGCTGGAGCTCGATCCCGACCACGCTGACGCGCTGGTGAATCTGGGCCGCCTGTTTCACGAGGACGGGGCCTTCGAGGAGGCCCGCGAGCGCTACGAACGGGCGTTAGGGGTCAACCCAACGCATGCGACCGCGGCGTTCAATCTCGGCGTTGTGCTCGAAGACCTCGAGCAGACTGAGCTGGCCGCCGATGCGTACCGAAAGGCGATCGAAACCGATCCGAGGATGGCTGACGCTTACTACAACTTGTCCCGGTTGTGCGAAGAGTCTGGGGATCGCCCAGCCGCGCTGAGGTACTTACGCAGCTACGATCAGCTCACCCGCACGCGCGGGCCACGGCCGGGATGACGTTTACCTACACGAGCTACTTGAGGATCGACGAGTTGCTCGCGCTCCAGGACCCACAGAGCGACGAGCACGACGAGATCCTGTTCATCATCATCCACCAAGTGTACGAGCTGTGGTTTAAGCAGCTCCTCCATGAGCTCGATCGTTTATGCCGCTTGTTGCGTGAGGGGGAAGCGGCGCCCGCGCTTCATACTCTCAAGCGGATCCTGACGATCCTCAAGTTGGCCGTGGCCCAGACCGATATCCTCGAGACGATGACGCCGCTCGAGTTTGTCGCTTTCCGCGACCGATTGGAGACGGCGAGCGGCTCACAGTCGTTTCAATTCCGCGAGCTCGAGTTCTTGCTCGGCCTAAAGCGATCTGCTGTGTTAGAAGACTTTGATCCCGACAGTGAGGATCGGCGCCGATTGAACGCACGATTGATTGAACCCACAGTTTGGGACGCTCTGGGGAGCTACTTGTTGCGCCGAGGCTATGCCGTGCCGACGGATCTGCTACAACGCGATGTGACTCAGCCGGTGGAGCCTTCGCCGGGCATGCAGGCGGTGCTGCTGCGGGTATACCGCGAGGACCCGGAGGCGATGGAGCTCTGCGAGCGGTTGGTGGATCTCGATGAAGGGATCCAGGAGTGGCGCTACAGGCACGTCAAGATGGTCGAGCGCACGATCGGGACAAAACAGGGCACCGGAGGCTCGAGCGGAGTTCGGTTCTTGCGGCGAACGCTGTTCAACCCGGCATTCCCAGATCTGTGGGCCATTCGGAGCGAGCTCTGACGCGGTGATCCAGGCCGCGGATCTGTACCATCACCCCAACGCATTGGCGCCCGACTACTCCGAGTTTCGCGTCGGGGAACGGTTGCTGCTCACCGGGCACTCCCACCAAGCGTGGCCCGATCGCGGGTTTGAAGGGCAGCTCCAGGCTTGGCGCGACGCCGCACAACACGTGGACGAGAAGTGGGAGCTTGCGTTCGCAGCTGCCAAGCGTGTCCGACAAGGTTACGCCGTGTTGCTCGACGACGCGCCAGAGCGGATCGCGTTGGGTGCCAACACCCACGAGCTCGTAGTGCGGTTCCTGTCTGGGTTGCCGCTGCGAGAACGTCCCCGCATCGTGACCACAGATGGCGAGTTTCACACTTTGCGGCGCCAGCTCGATCGACTGGCCGAGGAAGGGATCGAGATCGTCAAGGTCTCGAGCGCAGCGCCAGACGAGATACCAGAGCGATTGATTGAAGCGGTCGACGGCCGAACCGCAGCGGTATTCGTTTCGTGCGTGCTCTACGAGAACGCCCGCATCGTGACCGGCCTCGGTGATGTGCTCGCAGCCACGCAGCGGGTCGGAGCTGAGCTAGTCGTCGACGCGTATCACGCACTCAACGTGGTGCCGTTCTCGCTCGCCAAGGAGGGCTTGGCCGGGGCTTACGTTGTTGGTGGGGGGTATAAGTACTGCCAGCTCGGGGAGGGGAATGCGTTTCTGCGGTTCCCCGCCGAGTGCGCGATGCGGCCGGTCGTCAGCGGCTGGTACAGCGAGTTCTCAGCGCTGTCGGAGGGTTCAGCGCAGGCCGTCGTCTACGGCCCGGGACCCGACCGTTTTGCGGGCGCGACCTACGATCCAACCAGCCATTATCGGGCCGGCGCGGTGTTCGATTTCTTCGAGGAGCGACGTTTGACGGCAGAGCTACTGCGGGAGGTCAGCCAGCACCAGGTGGCATTGCTCGCCGGAGCGTTTGACAAGTTGGACTTAGAGCCGGAACTGATGACCCGCGATCGATCGGCTTCGCTCGAGGGGACGGGTGGTTTCCTGGCTCTGGAGACGCCCTACGCTGGTGACGTGTGGCGATCTCTGCTCGATCGTGGGGTCCACACCGATTACCGCCAGACGACGCTCCGGCTGGGACCCGCGCCCTACCTGTCGGACCATCAGCTAGTCATGGCGATGGACGCGTTAGCCGACGTCGTGTTCGCGCTGCGCGGCTGAGACGACTACGGCGAGTGATCGCGGCGTAGCTGTCCGCGGTCGACCTTGCCGAGATGGGTTCGCGGCAGGGCTTCCACGAAAACAACCGCGCGCGGATACTTGTAGGGGTCGAGACGGTCGCGAACGAACTGCTGCAGATCGGCTCCCAACTCGGTATCGGGTTGATTAGCGACCACGAAGGCGTGGGGCTTGACGAGGCCAGTGCCGTCTTGGATACCGACCACCGCGACATCATCCACGGCGGGGTGCTGGCGAATACAGTTTTCGACCTCCTGGGGCGAGAGCCACT
>JBDHED010000116.1:0-8691 GCA_039591175.1 Gemmatimonadota bacterium
CCACCCGCCGCCGACAAACCAGAAGAAGCGATCGGTAATGTTGCGATCGTAGCGCGAGCGGAGGAAGTAATTCTCGGCCGTGACCTCTTCGTCGGATTGCTTGGCGATCCTGAATTCCTGCGAGTCGCCGACCGCGATCCGCTCGACGGTCGTCGATTCGGAGCGGATCCCACCGGCGTCGAAACTGAATCGGGCGTTCGCCCACAGGTACTCCAGCAGGTTCTTACCGCCGAGCGTACTCGACCTCGCGTTCCCGTCGGTCAGGACGAAGGTGATTTCCGCGACGTCGTGCCAACCCACCTCGGGCTCGTCGTCCTGCGCAGCAGCAGTAGCTGGGATCACGAAACCGAGAAACACTGCGATGCAGGTTGCCCGAGCGGTCGTCATGTCGATCGTCCTCCTGAATGAGACGGATCTTCTGGTATCGAGAACCGGTAGCTGAACGGGCATTCTAACGATCGCAAACTAGTTTGGCGTTACCGATGCCGGAAGTCGAACTCCGTCGCATGGCCCACGCTCGCTCGGGCGACAAGGGCGACACCGCCAACGTCGGCGTGATCGCCTACACGCCGGAAGCGTACGCTTTTCTCAAAGAGCACCTGACGGCGGATCGTGTGGCGGCCCACTTCGGCGGGATGATCGACGGTCCGGTCGAGCGGTTTGAGCTCGACAACTTGGACGCGCTCAATTTTCTACTGCACGGCGCACTCGATGGCGGCGGGACGGTGAGCCTGATGACCGACGCCCAGGGGAAGGTGTACTCGACCGCCCTTCTCAGGATGCGACTCGATGTGCCGCAGGACGTGCTCGACTCGGTCGGCTAGGAGGGCCACGGGCCCTAGCCGCCGGCGGAGGCCATCTTCGATTCTACAGTGAACGCCTTGTTCACGATCCACCAACGACCGTCGATCTTGAGCAGCGTCATGTAGTCGGTGATGTCTGCCGACGGGTAGGCGAGGACGATCTTTACAACGGCTGCGTCGCCGGTGATGTCGATACTCTCGATTCTGCGGGTCCGCTGCTCTTCGTCTTCCGGTGGCGAGCCGCTAGCCCGAGCGATGTACTCCGCGCTGGTGCGCTGCTGAAGAGCGCCGTCGTGAACCCAGAACAGCTTCGATTCTGGGTGGAAGACCTGCTTGAAGTGCTCGCCGTTTCCGGTTCTGTGTCCTTCGAAGTAGTGCCCGATCGCTTCCCGAACCGCCGTCTCGTCGGAGTCGTGCAAGGTCGACCAAGGTACGAGACCGACCGGTAGAAGCAGCATTACAAACAAGATGCCTGAACCTCTCATCGTTCCCCCTCTGGTTGGCATACCGATCAGAATCGAGTCTCTGGAATGATACCGGATGGAGGATCGTTGCAGGTCGGACTAGGGTGAGGATTGTGTCAGGAAACGGTCAAGCTTCGAGGCGGTACCCTACCTTGCGTACGGTGACGATGTGCTCGGGTTCCGACGGATCCCGTTCGAGCTTTCGGCGTAGCTCCGCGATGTGGGTGTCGACCGTTCTCGTCAACACGCTGGATGGATAACCCCAGACTTCCAACAACAGTTCTTGACGCGTGAGGGCGGATCCGCGGTGGCGTAGAAGCGTGGTCAGGAGCTCGTACTCCTTCGGTGTCAACGGGACTTCGTCGCCGCACCGTACCACGCGCCGCGCGGCGGTATCCACCGCAACGTCGCCAAACCCTCGAAGCTCACACTCCTTGACCGCTTCCGACTCGCGCGCTCGTTCAAGAAGTCGATCGACACGCGCGAGCAGCTCCAGCAACCCGAACGGCTTGGTGACGTACTGGTCGGCGCCGAGCCGGAACCCTTGGACCTTGTCGGCTTCCTCGCCGCGCGCGGTAAGGATCAGCACCGGCATGTCCCACCCATCCGCGCGGAGCTGCTGCAGCACCCGATACCCGTCGAGCTCGGGTAGCATGAGATCGAGGATAACGAGATCCGGTTTTAGTTTCGGAACGCACTTCAGAGCCGCACGTCCGTCGCCGGCAACCTCTACCGCGTAGCCCTCGATTTCGAGATTGTTCTGAAGGCCGTAGGCCAGATCGTGATTGTCCTCGACTACCAGGATCTTGGCCGTCAATGTGCCAACTCCGGGCCGTCGTCTCGGCCAACCGGAAGCTCGATCAGGAATCGAGCTCCGCCCGACGGTCCCTCCTCGACCCAAGCTCGACCGTCGTGTCCCATCACCAACTCGCGGACCACAGAGAGTCCGATGCCGGTCCCGGCGGTCACGTCCTCGCGCTCGCGATCGAGGCGGAAGAACGCTTCCCAGACCCCTTCGCGGTTCTCGGGCGGAACTCCGGGGCCCTCGTCGTCGACCCGCAGCTGCACGGTGCCGTTCTGCACCTCGAGACCGAGGGTGACGGTTTGCCCCGTGGGCCCGTACTTGACGGCGTTGTCGAGCAGGTTCAACAGGATCTGCCGTACCGCGCTTCGATCCACCGTCGCCGTTGCTTCACGCTCGACCTCCGTGCGCAGCTTCACGCTCCGGCCTGAGGCCAACGGCTCGAACGCATCGACGACTTCCTTGAACAGCGGCGTCAGCTCGGTCGGCTCGAACTTGAGCTTCATCCCGTTTCGCTCGGCGCGCGAGAAGGCGAGGATGTTCTCGACCAGATTGGAGAGTCGGCGAACCTCTCGGTTCATGATCTCGAGGCTGCGCCGGGCCTCTTCCTTCGATCGGACGCGACCGAGCAGCAGCGTCTCGACGAACATTCGGATCTGAGCCAACGGAGTGCGGAGCTCGTGCGACACGTTGGACACGAACTGCGTCCGAAGCCGGCTGAACTCGAGCTCGCGCCGCAACACGAAGATCGCTGCGGCGACCATCCCGCCGGCCAGGATCAAGAGCCCCATGATCAGGGGCAGTCGCGACTTCGGCAATCCTCCGATAATGAGTGTCTCGGCCATCGTCGGCCGGATCGCGACCTCGACCTCGAGCCCCTCCCCATAGCGGGGCGAGAGGTAATCCGTCGCGGCGAACTCCCACCCGTGGTCCTTGGTCGACTTGTAGAGCACCTGGCCCGCGGGCCCGAACACCCTTACCGACAGCATCTCCGGGTTTTCGAGATCTCCGGTCAACGTCGGTGGCAAGATCGTGCCGCTGAAGGCGTGGTCGAGCGCTTCCGGTAGAACCGCCGGGTCGACCTCGAATCCGAGGATCGCCTCGGGAACCTCATGGTCATCGAACTCGACCTTGTAGAAAACGATGTGATCGATGCCGTCTTCCGCCCCCGTGATAACCGCGTGGTACCATTCGGCATCGTATGAAGTCAGGGCTTCACGGACAGTTGTCTTCAGCCACCTTCCAGTATCTACTGTCGGCCGAACGCCTTCCAAGATCTTGAGCTTTGTGCCGCCGGGATCCATCATGAACGCGTACCGGATGGCGATCGGGCATTGCTCGAGCTCGGGCAACTCGGGATCCACGTCCTGTGTGATGGCCCAATCTTCCTTACCGTACGTCGCTTGCAGATAAGCGAACGCCGGTTTGGCGATCATCCAGTCGATCTTGCTCTCGGCTATGCTGGCGTATCTCCAAGCCGCGAAAGCTGCGTTGTCCTCGAGCGCACTAGCGGCTGTGACCTGATGGGAGCGAGACGACCGGTACGCCTCAAACGCCAAGACCCCCGTTAGGACCAGGGTCAGGAGAAGCAGGCCGACGACGAAGTGCGACCGGGAGCTAGATAAGTGACGTCGAATCAAGGTCTCAACTCTTTCTCAATCTTCCAATAATCTGCTTGGAAACGCTGCTCGCTACAAGGATTGGCTCAGAGCGGCAGCCAGTACGAGAATTTGACCGCCAGCACATTCTCCCCGTCCGTGCTGAAGCTATCGAGGAGCTGATCGAAGCCCACCGACCGCCCCTGGGTTGAATCCGAGGACCGATTCTGCTGCCAGGTGAGGAAGAAAGTGCTGCCGGGTCGCCACTCCCAACGTAGCACGAGATTGCTGCGGAACGAGAGGACGTCGAAGTCCGGATTGTCGATCGAGAAACTGTCGTCTCCATCGACGACCTCGAGATCGCCATCTTTGTTCCGGGTGATCTCGGTTCCATCGGTGCCGTAGATCCGCAGGTCGAAGTCACGCGCGCGGGCGAGCTCACCGACGCCAGAGTACTTACCGCTGGAGGCGAACGGCTCGGCGTAGAGGTCGAGGCTCAGATCGGGAGAGAATGAGTAATTGACGCGCAGCGGAGCGGCGATCTCACTGCGGAGGATCTCACCAAAGACGTACCGCTCGCCAAAGGTCGCGTCGCTGCCACCGTCGAAGGTGTCGATGTACTGGCGTGCGTTGCTCTGACGGCTAAAGCGGGGCCCGACAGATAGCGAAAGGCGGTTGTTCATGCGGGTCGAAAAGCGAGCCTGTATTCCGTATCCCCAACTGCCCAGCTCGTCGCCGTTGAGGTCGGTCTCGAGTCCCCAGCGGGTGTCGCTGGCGGCGTTGCTGAACAGGCTGGTGCCCAACCACCAAGAGCTCGGGTTCTTCATCAGTGGGCCGCCGCGAGTCTGCGTATCGCTCTGCGACTGGAAGTCGCGCTCTCCCTCGATGTTCGTGGACCAGAAGTTCTTCCACGTCGTGTTGGTCCAAAAACCGACCCGATTCTGGCGTTGCACGCGGTTGAAGTTCCATCGCGGGTTGGTCCACACGCCGACGGTCCAGTTGCGGAACACGGGCCCGGGCTCGGTCTGGCGATAGAACAGGTTGGCCCACGCGGCGATGTCGTCGGCACGGCCCAACCGACCCGCGTCGTTGATCTCGAACCCCGGTGAGTCCATCCACACGCCATGCGACCAGCGCAGGCGGCCGGCCCGCTTGCCGCCTCTGAACGCTGCGCTCCAGCCGCTGAGCGATGTCCGCGTCGGATCCAGCTCTACGTGGTCCTGGTCGGGGCGCTGGAAGTAGTGTGCGCTCGCCTCTTGTAGTCCCAGGATCGCCGCCTCGTCGCCCCGCACGTGGCTGAAGCCGGCATGGCCCAGCAGTTCGTACCAGCCGTCTTCGAATCGCTTGTTGAAGTCGACGCCGCCAGTGTATGCGGCGCTGACCAGCTCACCAGCCAGCGGATGGTCTTCCTCGAGGCTGCGGTTGACGGCCGTCAGCGTCGCTCCGACCGTCGATGCGTTCGGGCCGAACTGCTGCTGGAGTCGGGCGATCGCGTAGTTGGTCAACGGTTCGACATCGATCTCGTGCGTTTCGTTGCTGGCGAGGTCGAATGTCTGCGCCTTCTCATCGTCGGTGATGGCGGCCATAGCCCCGATCGTCAAGCCGGAGGGCAGCTGTCCGGTCAATTTCGCCGCGCCGAGGATCGTCGTCGCCGGAGGCATCGAGACGAAGTCGGCATCGGGATCCCCGTGCGGCGGTGCGCCGATGCGCCGTGAGTAGTAGTAGTCCGGACCGACCCCGTCCAACGTTTGCTGGCCCTGGGTGAAAAAAGGCCGCTGTTCGTCGAAGAACGTCTCGAACGCCGACAGGTTGACCTCGGCCGGATCGGCTTCGACCTGGCCGAAGTCGGGGTTCACGGTGGCGTCGAGAGTAAGGTTCGAGCCCAGCCCCATCCGGAAATCGAGACCGGTCCGCGCTTTCATCGAGCTGCCATCGCTGAACGGGTCGTCGGGATCGACCAGACCATCCGACAGCAAGCGTGCTTCGGTGGCCACGTAAGGCATCAGCTCGATGCGCGACGAGGACGGGATCTGCTCGATCCCTTCGAGCTCACCAAATCGGGACGCCCAGCCGGTTTCCTGCCGCGGCACCACGACCCAGAACACATCTTCGTTCCGGGTCGGGATGAAGCGATTCACGTTGATCCCCCAGCGCTGATTCTCGCCGTCGCTAAAACGGAGCTGTGAGAATGGGATCCGCATCTCCGCGGTCCACCCTTCCCCATCGATCGCAGTGCGTGCCTGCCAAACGGGGTTAAACGTCTGGTCCCGGTTGAACTCGTTGTCCTCGGGGTGGTACCAATCGAGCCGCACACCGGCTGCCGTGACAGCGAAGCTGTACGCGGTGCGCCGATCGCCGTAGGTGTCGAGCGAGACCACCAGCCGCTCGGCGTTCCCGCCGTCATCCCGGCGGGTCAAGAGCGCCGCGATCTCGTCCGGGTCGTCGCTGTACATGCGCGCGCCGATGTAGACCGCGTGGTCGTCGTACAGGAGCGCGACTTCGGTACGCAAAGTCGGCTCGGCACCCTGATCGGGCTCCTTCTGCATGAAATCGGAGATCCAGTGCGCGCCCTGCCACATCGACTCGGTCAAGGAACCGTCGATTCGGGGCGAGCTTTCGGTGCGCTTGGCCTTCATGCTCTTCGGGATGTCATCCGGGTCGGGGTCGCTTCGTTGGACGAGGAACCCGACCGGAGAGGGACCCGCCAACGTGTCGCCGACCCCGGCCGTCGCCCCGCTCGCGGGGATCGAATAGAGCAGCGCCAGGAGCATTGAGAAGATGAAGACCCGACCCATCATGGTAAGCAGCATACCCGAATCCCGGTCGCTGCAGGTTGGCGCTGGGTGAGGGTTATGTCCGGGAATTGTCAGGGTGGAGGCCAGCGAGTAGTATCACCCCGCTTCCGAGTGGGGCCGGCCGCTCTTCTTACACAGTCAAGGAGGTTTGCAATGGCGCGGAAAACCGCGTGGGTCGCCTTTGTGCTCGTAATGGTTGTTGGTTTGATGGGTACCCCCGCCGCGTTCGCTCAGGAGCAGTACTTCCATCCCGGCGCTCTGCTCAATCCCAACGTGATCAACTACCGCTGGATGGTCCATAACTGGGGGTCCAACGCATCGGCCGTTGTGATCGCGGCTGAGTATGCCGACTTCGAGGATATCCAGGCAGATTGTGGCCAACCGTGCGACGATTGGCAGGAGGCGAATCAGCCGCCCGAAGAGGGCACGCCGGAGCGCGAGAAGTACGACAAGGCGCAGGCGCTGTTCAACAAGTACTATGCCCACCATTCAGACGAGATCTACGTCTCGCTGATGGAAGAGGGTAAGACCGAAGGACGCGTCGTGGGCACCGTCGGTACTGGCGAGGATGACGACGACGACGACGGGATGTAACGCTTCAATCAACTCACGCTAGAAACGGCGGTCCTGGGGGTGATCTCTCGGGACCGTCTGCTTTTTATGTCTGCCCACGCCAGTCGTTATATGGGTAGCAAGACGACGAGAGGCTGGTTGACGAATTCACAGGCTATCAGAGAGGCAGACATGAAACACCGAATCCGGAACGCTTGGACCGAGACCGCGGAGTGGATCCTGGTTGGATCGTGCGTGTTGCTCCCGTTCATCCTACTGAGCCCGATCGTCGGGCTGCTCTATCCGGCGCCGCTGGCTTGAGCAAAGCGTCGAGCGCACTGGGCTACGCCCCGCCGGACCGCGTGGAAAAGTGGGTCGGGCGGTACGGGCCCGAGCTTCGGCGCCATCTCGGCCGCATGACGAACAACGCCGATGATGCCGAGGACATCCTGCAGCAGGTTTGGATCTCGGCGGTCGAGAAACCGCCGGATGACGGGCCAGGGTCGAACGTGCGGGCGTGGCTCTATCGGGTGGCGACAAACGCCGCTCTCGACAGCCTCGCTCGCAAGCGGTTCCGTCGACAGGCGCTGCAGGGTGTCGATCCCGGCGCGACGGCTAGCAACCTGGAGCCGCCAGACGCCGGGTTCTCGGGCCTCGACGAAGAGACACGGGCCCGAGTGCGAGAACAGTGTGCCAAGCTGCCGACAAAACAGCGCGAAGCAGTGTGGTTGCGCTGGGCCGAGGGGCTCGACTACCCGACGATCGCACAACGGCTGGGCTCGTCTACTGAAAGTGCGAGAGCGAACGTGCATCACGGGATGAAGAAATTGCGTGAGAGTTTATTGGACATTTGGGAAGAAGAGGTGGAGCGATGACGAGTGGGCCGTGCCGCGTTTCCGAAGAGCAAGTGCTCGCGTTTGTAACCGGTGACATGGACCAGAATGCGAGCCTGGCTCTAGCGGAGCACCTGGGTGAGTGTCGTGGGTGTCGCGATCAGGCCACTGAGTACACGTCGCTTCTCGGGGGACTCCAGTCGTGCAGCGCCGAGGAGGCGGTACACTGGCACCGTTTCGAGACACCGTTCGGGATGATGAACGTCGCCGCTACGGGCACCGGGTTGTCGCGGTTGTCGTGGCGTCAAGCCGACCCGGAGGCGTTTGTGCACCATCTCGGATCTTTGTATCCCGATCGACCGGCGATCCATGACGCCGAAGGTTTGGCCCAAACCGAGCGCCAGCTTCACGAATACTTTGCCGGCGAACGCTCGAGGTTCGAGTTGCCGGTCGACCTGACGCGCCTCAGCGGTTTCGAGCGTGAGGTCCTAGAATGCGTGCGGACGATTCCGTTCGGTGACGTCGTTCCTTACAGTGAGGTCGCGCGGCGGATCGGCAGTCCAAAGGCCGCCCGCGCGGTCGGGAACGCGCTCAACCACAATCCGGTAGCGATTGTGGTGCCGTGTCACCGGGTGGTTCGTGCCGACGGGTCGCTCGGCGGATACGGCGGCGGGGTCCGATACAAGCGACGGTTGCTGTCTCTGGAAGGCACACCCTCGCTGTTTTCGGATTAGCTTTGTAGACGAGATGAGCGCCTCCCCTTCGACGACATCGGTCCACGTGGCCGCCATCCAGCTCGACGTCGGCGTCGACGAGACGACCGACGAACGGATCGCACGCGCAA
>JBDHED010000117.1:0-6660 GCA_039591175.1 Gemmatimonadota bacterium
ACCTTCACGGTGAAGTCGTCGCCGCGCTGCAGGGCCTCCTCGGCCAGGAGCTCCTCGAACTGGATTTTCCCGCTCAGGTAGCTGGTGGCGTAGCCGGGCTGCCTCAGATAAAGGTGCTGCTCGAACCGGACCAGATTGCCGTCGGGGAGCCAGCCGCGCGGCGTCCACGTCATGGCGTGCTCTACGGCCTCTTCCATGATGAACTCGTTGCCGTGGAGGTACAGCCCACTGAGGGCCCGGGCGGCCCGCTGAGCCAACATGATCCAGACCAGCTCGCGAGAGCGCGGCGCTTCGTCGTAGAGCCCCGCGTGCATCATCATCTCCTCCACCCCGGTCGCCAACCCCTCGGATCGAGCATCAAAAATATTGTACAGCGACGGCACGCGTCGGATCGGGCTCGGGTGTGGATCCTCTCGCATCCGCGCCAGCTCGATCCAGTGGTGCATGTGGGTGCGCAGGACCAGCGGGTCGCGGTAGTTGACCTCGTTGAAGAAGTGCCGAAGCTCTCCCGGCTCGACCGGGATGTAGCTACCGCTCACCGCGCGGAGCGCGGGGTCCATCCACTCTTCAACGGAGTGAATCTCCTCTTTCTCGAGGAACTGCATGTACTTGGAGACGGCGGCGTTCAGACGCGCGTCGTACTCTTCCGGACTGTCGATACGCTCGAGCTCCGGCAGGTGACGGTTGCGGTGTTCTTCCAACCGCAGGGATGTGTGGGCCCGGGCCAGCTCACGTCGCATCAACGTGACCTGCTCCTCCCATGAGTAGGGCACCAGGTGGACGTTGCGCATGTACCACGTGTAGTTCTCCTTGCCGACACCGGACGGTCCAGTCTTGGAGGGCGCCTCCTGCTGTAACCACTCGAGGAAGGCGTCGGTGGCCTCCCCTGCGGCGACGATGGCGGTGTCGAGTTCCGCGCTGGTTCCCGCTACCCGCTCCCCCAGCGCCTCCAGATCGGCGCTTTGCTCTTCGAAGGTCCGGAAGCCGGCCAGCCAGAGGTCTCGGGCGTTCCCGGTCAGGTTGGTCTTGGCTTGCTCCAAGAGCCCCGGGATCGCTCCGATGCGTCGGGCCAGCGCATCTGCATCGGTGGCCGAGAGCGGATACTCATAGGTCCAGAGATCGACCCAGCCGTGGATCGTCGCCCCTTCGTGGGCCGGCACGTCACTCTCGGCCGCAAAGATCATGATGTAGAAGGCCGGGTCTCGCGCCCAGGGTTGGCGCACCCGGTGGTCGAAGTCGAGCCCGTTCATCTCGGCTCGAACGATGTGCCAGTCGATCTGCTCCGCCACCGACCAGCTCTCGGGGTCCAGCGCGTTGAGCCGGGCTTGCCAGTCGGGGAGCTCGGCATGTTGCGCAGCCATGGCCGCCGCGTTGTAGTCGGGGACGCCATCCACGAACTCGGGCTTCTCGAACTCGCGCCACTCGTCGAAGAGAGCCACCAGGTCGGCGTAGCTGCCTTCCTGCGCAGCGGCCGGCGTCGTGATGGAAAGGGGCGCGACCACCACAGCTAGGATGGAAGTCAGACCAAAGAGGTGCGAGAGGTCGCTAGGGCTGGCCATGGTCTTGGACTCAACCTAATCGCGTGCCGGTGATCGTCCACCATGTGCGATCAGCTGCTCGATGGCGTCAAGACTTCTACCTCGCTCAGAAATCTCTCCACTTGGCTGACGAACTCCGGCCACGACGGCGGGCAATCGTTGTGCGCGCAATTCTGGGAGATTAGTTGGCCTCGAGCGGCTAATGACGCGAGCGCGGCGCCGTGCGAGTACGGAACTACCGGGTCGCGGGTGCCATGCAATACGAGCACGGGGCCATCGTAGGATTCCAGGATCCCTTCGTTGTCAAAGCGGTCGCGGACCAGAAACCCCGGCAGGAAAAAACGCTCGGCGGCCATCGCGGCAACGCTCTTGAACGGTGACTGCAGGATGAGCGCTGCGACGGGACGGACACCGGCGAGCCCGACCGCCGGCCCGCTCCCCAACGAACGCCCCATGGCCACGATACGCGTCTCGTCAACGTCCGCACGGGCGATCAACCAGTCGTGGGCAGCGATCATCGTCTCCATGATCGTGCGTTGTGAAGGTGTGCCGGGCGAACGGCCATAGCCCGGATACTCGACGATCAGAACGCTGAGTCCGAGCTCGCGAAACGAGCTCAAGGGGTGGGGCCAAACGTCGATCAGCTCTGCGTTGCCGTGGGTGAAGATGATGGCGGGGTGCGGAGGCGCGTCCGCGCTATCCGCTGCGGGAATGAACAACGCGTCAACCCGCCCGACGGAGGTGGCGAGCTGCACCTCCTCGACAAAAGGCAGATTGCAACCAGCCGCGCCCCCGGCGGATCCCATCGAAGCGCCCGGGTACATGAAGTGGCGTTGCAAGAAAAAGAAGGCGAGCGCATACGCCGCGTAGGCCAAAAGAGCGACGGTGCCGACACGCCAGACTAAGGCCATAGAATCCTCGACAAGACTCGCCCCCCTTCCTCCCAAGTCGGCAATACGGGCCGCTCCACCGGCGATGGTGCCTCGGAGATCGCAGTCAGAATGCCTTGCTGGATCCCTTTCTCAGTTGGCTTGATGTAGATCGCATCCTGTCCGCCAGACTCGCGCAGCTCAGGGGTGTCAGAGGCCACGACGCGGGTGCCACAAGCGCGCGCCTCCAGAAGTGGTACGCCGAACCCCTCGTAGGCAGACGGCAACACAAAGCAATCGGCGCCCGCGTAGAGGGCCGGCAGATGCTCATCGATGACATAGCCCAGGGGCCGGGTGTGGCGCCCCGCGTCGCATTCGAGCAACTCGGTCACGCCCTTGAACCGAGAACCTTTCTTGCCGACAAGAACCAAGTTGTGCTCCGTCAAGAGCCGGTTCTCCTTCATCGCGATGAAAGCGCGGATCAACCGTTCGAGGTTCTTCCGAGGTTCCCACGCTGCGACCGTCAGCACGTAAGGACTATCAAGCTGATAGTGATTCCGGCACGCCTCGATCGTACTGTCTGATTGTGGCTCAAACATCTCTCGTACAGCCGGGGATACGATCGCCTCCGCCCTTCGCCCCACGTGGTCGTAGAGCCGGTTCGATGTGCTCTGCGAAACAGCCACAACGACATCTGCTCTTCGAACATCGCGATCGAAGAACAATCGCACCCCCATCAGATGCAGCGGGTGGAACGTCTCGGGCGTGAACACGTGACAAAGATCGTGCACCGTCAACACCGTTCTCACGTCGCTGGGGAGATGCGGCAAAAACGCGCTTGTCCCCCAAAAGACATTCAGACCATCTCGCGCGCACATCCGACCCGCGCGCGCTTTGTACCAAGAGAGCGGTGATAGTCGTCGGCCGAGACGAGAAGAGTCGGTGCGCATGATCCATCGATCGGAGTCGACCGGCAGCGACACTGGCATCCGATTGTAGACGTAGAACTCGGCGTCCGGCAGACGATGGTCCAGCTCACGCGACAGCTCGAAGATGTAACGCCCAATGCCTCTCCGTTGCGGAGCAAGCTCACGACCGTCGATGCCGATCCTCACGCGCCGCCTACGTCAGGTGGATCGTCGTTCAGGCATGGACCAGGATCGGAAGCGGCTTACCCGTCATCTCACACGGGGCCGATTCACCCATCATTGCTAGAAAGGTGGGCGCCAAATCAAGCAGTGAAACATCACCTAGAGGCCTCGCTTGCACCGACGGGCCCGCCAGTGCCACAAACCCGGATCGCGAATGGTCGCTCCCGCGGAAGATCTCGGGCGGAAACGCTACCAGCTCGCCTTTGGAGTGCACGACGCGATCCATGTATTCCGGGTGGGGTCGCCATACGACAAATAGATCCGGGAGCACAGCGGTCGACGCATCGCCGAAAACGGCTCCGGTCCGAATGACGTCCTCGACGACCGGTTCCCCCGTCTTGGGGTGCGTCAGTTGTCTCAGGTCCGCCTCGAGACTATCGAGAAGGCCTTCATATTCGGTGCCAGGCTCGACGATGCCCTGGGGCTCTCGCCCCACGAGGTTGATCCGCAGGAAGCTGGTAAAGAACGACGGGATCGCAAACGCCGTTGTCCGGCCCCAATCGGTGCCGCTTTGAAACTTCTCGTTCATTAGCCGAAGTTGCTGCTCCTCCGGCAACCAGCGGCTGAGAGCATAGCGCAACCTGTGGGGCACCATCTGTCGTACGACACCCATCGGTGTCAGGCGACTGGAACCGCTCGGTGACGCTTGATATCCAAGCTCGCGGCAGAAGGCGTCGATCAAGCCCGTCGTCGGGAAGTGGTCCAGTAGACCCGTCGACGAAACAACGCAAACGTTCGTGTCGTCCGGCAGTTCATCGAGGATCGCGCCCATCTCGTGATCGATTCGTTGATAAACGTTTCGCGTCGCGTGCGTCAGCTCGTTGCGTGGATCGAGCTTGCGCCCTCCGCCGTGCTCCGGCCGGTACTCCCAGAACTGATGGCTCGCGAGATGGCTGTCGCCGAACACAACGACCGCTATGTCGAAGCGATCCTGCGACAGCAAGTGACGGCACAACGCGCCCTTCTTCTCGATCCGCTCCAACGCACGCTCGTAGATCCGCCGATCCGTTCGGAGCTTGCTGTCCAACTCTTCCGGGATATGGATCTGACCACCGAACGAGCGCTCGATCTCCTCCAGTGACCCCTCAGGCGACGCCGAGGGCTCGTAGTAAGGATGGTGCGACGCCCACTCCGCCAGGTGGAGCCCATTGATCTGTCGCTCGGGGTAACAATGAGGCACGTCGATCGCGACTCCACGCTTAGCTGGCGCGTGAGACCAGAACGGGCGCACTTCGAGGTCGCGTCCGGTGATCGTCTCGAGCTCGTAGGTGCCTGGCTTTAGCCGCTTGTACTCGTAGAACCCGTGCTGCCCGACCGAGACCCCACTGATCAGGGAAACCCACACGCTGTGCTCAGTCACCAGATCGGGCCCCGTGGTACGAGCGGAGACTCCGCGTTCCATGATCGAAGCGAGCACCGGCAAGTACCCCTCGGAAGCCCAACGCTCGAGCGACTCCGGGTCGCCGACATCGAGCCCCAGTATGACCAGCGGTGGGGCCACGTGAGTGCTCAAACGGACTGTGTCCCCTCGTTCAACCGCACGACTTGCCCCGAGCGAGCCGACTCCTCGGCCGCAAGCACCGCCGCCAGGCTCAGATACCCGTCGTGAAAGCTGGGCGATGGTCGCCCCCCTTCGCGAACCGTTTTCACGAAATGCGCCAGCGCGGAGCGAAACGACGGCTCCCGACCGGGTGACCGGTACGTCTCCCAGATGTAGCCGCTGTCCTTGAGCAAGTTGAGCCCGGACTGCAAAACGTGGGACCCGGGAATCGAGCCCGAATCGGTCACGATCTGGAGGCTGGACGAGTGGTAACGGTCAACCGACAACCGCGCATTCTCCGTGTAGACCTCGAACCGGTCTTCGTTCACCGTGTTTATCGACAAGAACGACTGCACCGCGAGACCACCCGCGAGTCGGACCTGAACAATCGCGGTATCGTCTTCGCTGCGTTGCGAACGGAGCTGAGCCGACACTTCCTCGATTTCGTCCTCAAACAGAAACCGGATCAGATCGAAGTGGTGCGACGCCTGGTCGAGGAGTGCGCCTCCCCCACTCCCACGGTGTCGTTTCCAGTCCGGCAGGGTCTCCTCGGGAGCGGCCAGCACGGTGCGCGCGGCAACCAAGTCGCCGAACTCTCCCGACCGGAGGCGCCGCTTGAGCTCACTATAGGCACGATGGAAACGGTAGTTGAAACCGATCATGCCGACCGTGCCCGCCCGTTCCAGAGCTGACAGCACGGGTTTGGCTTCCTCCTGGGTCGTGGCCAGAGGCTTCTCCAGGTACACATGCTTGCTCCGATCCAAGGCCGCCACCGTGACCTCGGCGTGCAACCCGCTCGGCACACAGATGACCACCGCCTCGACCTCCGGCATCTCCAACAACGCCTCGTGGTCGGCGACCGTTGCACACCCAGCTTGTTGGCCGGCTTGTTCCCGCAGTTGCGAGTCGGTCTCCGCGACCGCGACCAGACCCGCCTGCGGCAGACCCGCAAGAATGGGCAGGTGCACACGCTGCGCCACGCGACCACACCCGATGAGACCGATTTGGAGTGCGGACATCACGCAGCCACCTTGCGCACGCGATCGAGCCGCAGTCGGTGATGATCATCGAACAGCCGACGGTACGTGAAAAACACGATGCCGAAAGCGCCGAGGGCCGCGGCCGAGGCGATCATGAACATGATGACGATCTGATATCGCACGGCATCCGTCGGCGCAGCACCGGCGAGGATCTGGCCGGTCATCATGCCGGGCAGGCTAACGATGCCGATCACCATCATCGAGTTGATCGTCGGGATCAACCCGACCCGCATGGCGTCACGGATCTGATCGTGCGCTGCCTCCCAACGCGTGCCGCCGAGCGCCAGTGTCGCCTCGACGGCATCACGGCGCTGCACCAGAGATTCCACGAAGCGGTCTAGCGACAGCGAGATGCCGTTGAGCGTGTTGCCCAACACCATGCCAAGTAACGGGATCAAGTACTGAGGGTCGAACCACGGGTCGACCCGCACGATCCCAACTAGGGCGAGCCCGGTGACGAAGAACGCGGCGCCAGTTACCGACACCAGGCTGCTCCAGTAAACGCCGGCGAAGCGGCGCTGG
>JBDHED010000118.1:0-6587 GCA_039591175.1 Gemmatimonadota bacterium
AGCATGATCCGGTGGAAACCCCTGGATATGAAGTGTCTCGACAAGCTCGCCGTGTTTTTATTTTTTGCGATGGTGGTTGACTTCTCGCTGGAATCGCTCGATTTCGTGCATCGCTTATATGAGTCGGAGGAGTCTATCGAGATTCTCTCGCAGTTGGTTCGAGGCCGCCTATTCATCAGCCTCATCGTGCTCCAGATGGTGCTCGGAACGCTTTTGCCCATGACCTTGCTGGGTTTCTTCTCGCCGGCCCTGACGAGGAGAGGGGTCGACAAGACGAGCCCGGAGTTGCGGCGGCTCATCTATCTGATGTGCAGCGTCTTCGTGCTCATCGGGATCTTCAGCATTCGTTGGAACGTGGTCATCGGTGGGCAGCTCTTCTCCAAGAGCCTCCGAGGGTTGACCCTCTACAGGCTTGAGTTGTTTGGGGTAGAGGGCCTGCTCATGTCGGTCGGGCTTCTCGTCCTTCCGTTCCTGATCCTCTGGGGTCTGGTGAAAATCCTGCCCCCGTGGCTCGAACCAGAAGCGCCCGCGACCCCCGGCGAGGCCGCGTAGTCCCTTCGGCCCCGGGTTGCAGCCTAACATGTTATTACCTGGTCGGGGCGGCCGGATTTGAACCGGCGACCCCCTGCTCCCAAAGCAGGTGCGCTACCAAACTGCGCTACGCCCCGACGCTAGATCAGTATCTGCGCTCTATGTACTCCCGAAGGTGACGGTTCTCGTACTCGGTCTCCTGTCGCTGAACTTTGACGACGTCGCCAATCGATACCAGGCCGCAGAGACCGTGCTCTCCCAAGATCGGTAGGTGACGGATCCGATTCTTGGTCATGATCCCCATGACGTAATCGATCGCATCACTCACCTCGCCCACGATGAGGTCAGCGGTCATCCCATCCGCCACCTTGGTCGTGGCCAGCTTCTCGCACCCGTTGGCGCAGGTCTTGAGGATATCGCGCTCGGTGATGATGCCAACCGGCTGGCCGGTCCCATCAACGACGACGAGCGATCCGATATTATGCTCAACCAACCGCTCCACAGCGTCCTGAAGCAAACGCTCGGGCTCGATCGTGACGACGCTCGGGGCCTCCTTTTGATCAAGAATCGTCTGCACGTTCATCTACGACCTCCTAGACAGACCCGTAACCGCAAGTGGATTCTCACATTATGGGTCACAATGAAGGCATCGGTCAAACCGGCCCGTCAGCCATTCCTAGCCAATCGGGGCTCGCCCTCAGGAATCGAGCCAAGGCCATGAAAGCACGAGCTCGGTGACTCATCGTGTTCTTGACGCTGAGCGGCAGCTCAGCAAGAGTCTGGCCCTCTTCGCAAGTCTCGAAAACGGGGTCGTACCCAAAACCCCCCTTGCCGCGTGGCAAATCGGTAATACGTCCTCGGAGGACACCTTCAAAAACGCGCTCGATCCCGTCTGGCCTAACGATGACGACGGCGGTTCGAAACTCCGCCTGGCGTTGTTCCTCAGCGACGTCGCGCAAACGGCTGAGCAGCGCCTGTACGTTGTCACGATAAGTCGCCGTCTCGCCGGCAAACCGAGAGGAGCGGACACCGGGGGCGCCGTCGATTGCGTCGACGAAGAGACCCGTATCGTCGGCAACCGCGAACTCGCCCGTGGCCGCGACTGCCGCCCGCGCTTTGAGCCCGGCATTCTCCTCCAGCGTCTCGCCGGTCTCAGCGACCGTCCACTCGGGCACGATCTCCGTTACCGCCACGAGCTCGACGCCGACTTGCGTCAGCAACGGTGCAATCTCTCGAACTTTGTCGGGGTTGGCGGTCGCCAGGACGAGCCGAGTCACACGCCGAGCGCCGCCTTCTGCAGGCCGATCAACTCTTCTATCCCCGCTGCACCGATCTGCACCAGAGTGTCTAGGACGTCAAGCCCGAACGGCTCCCCTTCGGCAGTGCCCTGGATCTCGACCACCCGGCTGCTCTCGGTCATAACGAGATTGAGGTCTACCTCAGCGGCCGCATCTTCGCCGTAACAGAGATCGAGCACCGGGAACTCCCCGACCACACCGACCGACGTGGCAGCGACAAACTCACGCACGGGAACCACATCACCGCCCTTGAGCGCATCGTAAAGTGCTACCATGGCGCCGGTTATCGACGCTGTGCGGGTCCCGCCATCGGCCTGGAGGACGTCGCAATCGATCCAAACCGTTCGCTCGCCGAGCGCCTGCATGTCGACTATGCTCCGCAGGCTGCGACCGACCAGTCGTTGGATCTCTTGGGTGCGACCGCCCAGTCGACCGCGTGTCGACTCGCGTGCTTTTCGCGTATGAGTGGCTCGAGGCAGCATACGATACTCTGCGGTCACCCAACCCTGCCCACGACCCCTCAGCCAGGGGGGAACCCCGTCCTCGACTGAGGCTGCACACAGGATGCGCGTCTTCCCAGTGCTGATGAGGCACGACCCCTCGGCGTAGTCGAGCACATTGCGCTCAAGCTTGGTCGATCGAAGTTCGGTCGGACCGCGACCGTCCTCACGGGATTCGGCCACCGGGTTGGTGAGAGAGTCGACCATCGGGACCAAGATATTCGCCTGGACGGCCTCGCCCAACCCCGCTTGCGACTGGCCCCGCTCGGCTCGTAGGTTGCCATGCCGTGACAACCACCACGCTCACACGGCCGATCAAGACGGCACTCGAGGAAATCCAGAACCTCTCGATTCTCGCCGGTCGCACTCTCTCAGCCTTCGTCCACCCTCCCTTCTACTGGCGCGATACCTGGGTCCAGATGGACGTCATCGGCGTACAATCGCTCGTCATCGTCTCACTGACCGGCATCTTCACCGGCATGGTGCTGGCGCTTCAATCAGCAGTTCAGCTCTCAGACTTCGGTGCTTCGCTCTTTGTCGGTCAGCTTGTAAGTGCGTCGGTGGTCCGCGAGCTGGGACCGGTGTTGACGGCGTTGATGGTCGCCGGGCGCGTAGGCTCCGGGATCGCCGCCGAGCTGGGATCGATGCGTGTCAGCGAACAGATCGATGCGCTCGAGGCGATGGGCACCGACCCGATCAAGAAGCTGGTCAAACCGCGGGTCCAGGCCGGACTTGTGATGTTGCCGGTTCTTACGGTGATAACTGATACGATCGCCATCGTCGGCGGACAGGTGATCGCTTGGTTGACGCTGAATCAGGGTTTGTCGACGTACTGGAACGCGGCCCTGAACGGGCTTTTCTTCAGCGATCTGTTTACCGGCCTAGCGAAGCCCTTCGTGTTCGGTTTCATCATCACGATCGTTGCCTGCTACATGGGGTTGCGAACCACCGGAGGGACCGAGGGTGTAGGCCGCTCTACAACTCAAGCCGTCGTCGTCGCGTCAGTGCTGGTGCTGGCGTCGGACTTCTTCCTGACCAAACTGTTTATCGAGATCTTTGGGCACTAACGGACCGCAAGGGATGAGGTTACTCAGACGCCACTGCCAACGTAGATTGGAAACAAGCTGATGTTTCGTCGTCGTAGCAAGCGCAAGTCAAGCGACCTCCAGAAACTGGCACCGGATCCTCGGTGGCAGCCGCGTCCCGCCTCTGGGCGAGACCGGCCGCCGGACCCCGACAACCGAATGATCGATCTGGAGGACGTTTACCTTTCGTTTGGCGACAACACCGTCCTGAGCGGCATTTGGCTCGAGGTCGATCGCGGCGAAACACTTGTTGTTATGGGTGGCTCGGGTCAGGGTAAGAGCACGATCTTGCGCATCATTTTGGGCCTGCTCGAACCCGACTCGGGGCGGGTCTACGTTCACGGAGTGAACGTCAGCCACGCTGCACAAGAAGTGCTGGATCAGGTGCGTCGCCAGATCGGGATGGTTTTCCAGGGAGGGGCTCTCTTTGATTCGTTGACTGTGGGCGATAACCTGGCGTTTCGACTGCACGAAGAGAAGGCTCATGACGAGGACGAGATCGATGGTCTGGTCGAGGAGAAGCTCTCGTTCGTCAATCTGGAACCAAAGGTGGCCAACCTGATGCCAGCCGAGCTATCAGGCGGCATGCGCAAACGCGTCGCGTTGGCGAGAGCGATCATGGGGAGTCCGAAGATCGTGCTCTACGACGAACCGACCACAGGTCTCGACCCGATTACCGCTGAAACGATCACCGCACTGATCAACAAGCTGCGCGATCAACAAGGCGTCGCTAGCATCGTAGTCACGCATGATATAGGAGCTGCACTGGCGGTTGGAGACCGTTTTGCGATGTTGAAGGACGGCGACATCATCTTTGAGGGCGACGCTGACGAAGTGCTCGCCACCGACAATCCAGACGTGCGCTCGTTTATCGATGCGCGGATGGCAGGCGCATGAGACGCTCGCAGTTTCTCACCTGGTCGGAGCTCAAGGTCGGTATCCTCGTCACCGTGGGGCTGGCCGTGTTTTTGGTGGCCTTTTTTACGCTCGGTGGTCGCGCCGGTGTGTTCACCGACAAGTACACGCTGTACACACTCATGCCAGGGGTGTCGGGGTTACAGAAGGGCGCCCCGGTACGATTGGCGGGTGTCGGTGTGGGGTCGGTTCGCGCTGTCCGATTCATCGATGCGACAAACCGCGATAGCCTCGATCAAAGGTTGCTGACCGCGTACGGCGACTCACTCGGCGACCGCGCCGTGGTTATCGAGTTTGACGTCGCTCGCTCGGTTCAGGACAAGGTGACGCGATCGTCGCGCATCAAGATCGGAACCGTCGGTCTGCTGGGTGACAAGTACTTGGACATCGAGGTCGGCGACCCTCGTCAACCAGTACTAGAGGAAGCCGATATCGTCCTCAACGACGCCCCGATAGACTACGAGGGACTGATCGCTCGCGCGGCCGAGGGCGTAGAGGAGCTGGTTGGGTCGCTCGAGGGGACGCGCCAGTTGATCGCTAGTGTGAATACCGGCGAGGGCACTCTCGGTAGGCTTATCCACGACCCACAACTGTACGAAGAGTGGCTCAGTCTGTCGCAACGCGGATCTTCGCTCCTCGAGAAGGCCCAAACTGGCGAAGGAACACTCCCGGCTTTGCTCAATGACCCGCAGTTGTACGATCAGCTCGTGGCGACAACAACAGACCTGCAAGCACTGACGACGAGCATCCGCGAAGGTGAGGGGACGCTCGGCAAGATGGTTCGAGACCCGGAGTTGTATGACCGTCTCGTGCAGACAGTCCGCCAGGGCGAACAGTTGATCGCCGAGATGCACGAGGGCGAAGGCACCGTCGCGCGTTTGATCCGCGACCCCACGTTGTATGAGCGCATCGACAAGTTCGTCGTCGATAGCCAATCGCTGATGACGGACATCCAGGAGAACCCCCGGAAGTACATCAATTTGAAGGTGTTTTAAACGCTTCGGGTCAGGCTGGAGTAGCCGCAGGAGCCGGCTTTGCCCCGCTGCGAGTCGGGGTTCGCCGGGCCCAGATCATCCCGATCAAACCAAACGTGATCAAGCCCAGGGAAACGAATTGGGCGTCCGTCAGGCCCAGGGCGACGTCCGGGTTGACCCGATAGAACTCCACCCCGAACCGCTCGATGCCGGCCAACACCAGGAAAGAGAAGAACACCATCCCGTCGGGGAGGTTCTTTTTCCGTAACCACATCAGGAACCCGAAGATCGGCAGGGTGAGCAGTATCTCGTAGATCTGGGTCGGGTGCACGGGCACGTCCGTTGGCGGGCTTCCCTCGGGGAACGCCACGCCCCAGGCCACATCGGTTGGATACCCGTAGTCGTCACCGACGAGAAAACACCCCACGCGACCCAACATGTACCCAACCGGAACCGCAACTGCGCATGCGTCGACCGCCTGTCGAAGCGGATACTTTTTCCAGGCCAGCCACCCGAGGACCGCCAAAACGCCACCGATCAAACCCCCGTAGAAGGTGAAACCACCTCGGCTGAACAGCGTCCCGATCGGATCCTGGGTCAGCTTGCCACCCTGGGCCAGAGCCCAATACAGCTTCGAGCCCACCACTCCACCCACCATCGCCGCCAACACGATGTCCTGCGCCGCCGAGGGGTTCCAGCCACGGCGTTTGAACTCCTTCGCCACGACCAGCCCAGCACCGATAAAAGCGACCACCAGCATGACCCCGTAGGAGGTCACGGTGAAATCGCCAGCGCGGAAGAGGATCGGATACATCTGCGATCAATATATGACGTCGGGCGGCGTCTGCGTCATTCCCACACCTCTTCCCAGTCCAGCCAGAGTGCTTGCGGGGGCGCTGGCACCGGCGACTCTACGCCGCACACTTCGTATCCACGCTCTTCTGGCCGATAGCAGTAGGTCGTGGTTGTCCAGGTCACCGTTTCCGTGTCTAGCTCGTAATCGCGCTCGCTCTCATGGACGGTTACCTCACGCCAAAGCGGGCGCCACGGTTCAGCCCGCGAGAGGACGCCGGTGATCGCTATCAGCCCGAGGACAGGAGTGATCTTCTTCACCGTGAACTTTCGATTGCCCCGTTGGCGAAACAGAAACGGGCCCGGCTATACACCGAAGCCCGTGCGTCATTCTGGTGGAGGCGGTGGGATTCGAACCCACGTCCGAGAGAGGTGCAATAGAAACCGCTACAGGCTTAGTCGGCTGATTTGTGTCCCCGAACGGCCTACCGC
>JBDHED010000119.1:0-6531 GCA_039591175.1 Gemmatimonadota bacterium
CAAGCGGACGAACACCTCGCGAACTGCTCGCGACAGTCCGTCGTCCATGGTGAACGCGACTCGTTCCCAGTCACACGAGATGCCGAGTCGCATGAGTTGGTCGTGGATCTCACCGCCGTACTTCTCTTTCCATTCCCAGACCCGGTCGACGAACGCCTCCCTTCCGAGATCGTTACGGGTTTTGCCTTCGGCGGCGAGCTCGCGCTCGACGACGTTCTGGGTAGCGATTCCGGCGTGATCGGTACCTGGCAAGTAGAGCGCGCGCCGGCCCTTCATTCGCTGGTGGCGAATCAACACGTCTTGGATCGTGTTGTTGAGCGCGTGCCCCATGTGCAACACGCCGGTCACGTTGGGCGGTGGGATGACGATCGTGTACGGCTCGGGCCCATCTCCGGCGGGCGGGTGGAAGTAGCCCCGCTGGCGCCACTCGGCGTACCGGGGCGTCTCCAGCGTCGATGGGTCGTACCGTTTGGGGAGCGCGTGCTCGACCATGAGTGTGCGGGCCAGGTTTTGAAGACTTGGGTTCGACCGAAAGGCTTCTAAGCTACCGGACGCTCCCGCGTGACGCTAACGCGATCGTCCAATCCGCCAACAGCAGGATAGCGGCCAGAACGAGCGGCCAGGGGGTGCCTCCCAACCGGGCTGTCCGCGTCGCGTCGATCGAGCTTCCGGAGCGCTCATCGAAATCCGGCAGCTCGGGTAAGTCCGGCTGCATCGACAGTGCGCCGCCGCTGGTTCGAGCGGCAGCCGCCAAGCTCGCCGTGTCGGCCGCCGTCCAAGCCAGGTCCGGAATCCATGGCTCAACGACAAAGGGCTCACTGACCCGCCATCCGTCGGTGGCTGCCTCGGCAACGAGGCGATAGCTACCGGGCTCAAACGGTCCAACGGCGATCTCCCGCGATTCGGCTTGGGCGGCCAACACCCCGCTCGTGACCGGGGTCGGCGTGTCGAGTTCGGTCTCGGTCGCGGGCTCCACTCGCCACGTGACCTCTCCCACCACATCGGCCGCCAGCCGCGCGACGAGACGCTCGCCGACCGATAATCGCGAACCCACCGGCATGCGTAGTCCCAGCCGTCGAACCGGCGTCGCCGCTGCCAACCAACGTCCCAACGCCTGAGTCCATTCAGTCCAAAACGCGGCCCCGCGCGCATCCCCGGATTGACCCGTGACTAGCGACCACCGGTAGTACCCGACTCCGAGCAGCGTCGCCAGCCGAGTCGTGCCGCGCTCCACGGCCCACGCCGCCGGTCGCCCGGCGAGCTCGAGTAGCACGGTTGCGCCAGCCGGCGGGGCGGGCGGGCGCACAACCAACGACTCGAGACGCGGCCACACCGGACTGCCGTCGGGCCCACTGACCGCCGACGCTCCGTGCGCGGTAAGCCAAGCCGTGCCATCAGCAGTCAGCTCCGGGATGCCACTGGTTCTACCTTCCGTTGGAACGACCACGTCGGCGCCCGCCAGCCGACCCCCGTACTCACCCGGTGCCCACAGTAGACCCCGTCCACCGGCATTGGCGAACCGCTCAACCCATCGCTCACCGGTCGGGCCCAGCGCCTCCGGATCCCCAAACAGATAAGCCACCCCGTATCGGGCGACCGACAACGACGACCAGTCCGTTTCGCTACCGCCGTCGTCAATGCGGTTCAGACTTCCCCGCTGGTCGACCCAAAACGCATCCACATCGTCCGCGTGTAGGACACGAACGGCGCGCATAAACGGCGCTAGGTCCCAACCCGACGCGAGCCCCACAACGAGTGCCTGATCCGCACTGTCGGTCGCGCGCCACAAGGCGGCGCGTCGGTCATTCTCCGAAACCGGGTCTTGGATCGCCGTCACGGCTGCTTCGACCCGCACGACACCAGGGGTTCTAGTCGGCAACGGAATGCGCGCGACAAACCGCTCGCCAGCGTCCAGTGGCGGTACGGTGCGCCGTCCGACCGAGCGATCATCGACGCTTATCTCGAGCTCGCCCTCGGCCTCGATCGCCCGTCCCCCGACTGCAGCCACCTCGGCTACCGCTGTAGCGTCGCCGTCGCGATCCGTCTCAACACGCAGCGCCACCAAAGCGACATCGGGAATCGTTAGCGGCTGCGGTGACCAACCGTAGACAGGAACAGTTGTAGGTTCGGCTGATCGACCGCCCGCGGCACGACCGTCCGACAGCACAACGATCGCGTCCGGCAACTCGCTCGCGGCGGCTTCGATCGCCGCCCCGATATCGGTCGTCGACCCGCCAAACGAATCGACGCTCACCTCCCATCCGATCGCCCAACTTGTGAATCCGGACCCCGTGAGCCATTGGCGCGCAGCCTCGGCGCGAGTGATACCGTCCGCCCCCGCCACCTCCATGCTCCGAGATCGATCAATCAACACGGTCAGCGTTCCCCGATCGCCGTTCACAACCCGCTGACACCCGACATCAAGTAGCGTCAGTAACAAGAGGGCAGCTGCCGCCGCCCTCAAGAGACCTCGCACCGCACCGTTGCGACCAGGCCGAGACAACACCAACCAAGCCACCACGGCGATAGCGCCGACCACCAGCACCAACACCGGCGGTGGGCCCCAGCTCAGTCCGCTCACGTCGATTCGACACCCAGGTAGGCGGCTGGAATCCCCCAATCCTCCCAATGGGCGCGCAGGTGGCGAGCCAACAGCGTCGGTCGAAACACCGTCTCCACAAACGCCTCACGATCGAGCCAAGCCACGTCGACCAGAGTTGCAGATCCAATGGTCTCGGGATCGGTACCTAGGCGGGGCCGACCACTGAAACGGGTGACAGCAAACGTGCAATCCACGACATGCCGGTCGGGGGAACGAAACTCGCTGAGCGCCCAGAAATGACCGTCCTCGACGACGAGCCCTGTCTCTTCGTCGAACTCACGAACCAGCGCATCCCACATCGACTCATCCGACTCCAGATGGCCACCGGGTAGGACCCAGTACTCTGCCTCGTCCTTCCGGTGCAGCGCGCACAGCAGCGCGTGCTCCCAGAAGCATGCGCCCTGGACTCGCACTTCGATTACTGGTCGAGTCATGTTATGCCCCGTTCTCGTGCGTCAGCGCAAAGGCCAGGCTTTCGAGCTCGATCTCCAAGTTGACGTTGCGCAACGTGATTCCAGGCGGAACCTGGAGTCGGGTCGGGGCGAAGTTTAGGATCGCCTCTACGCCGGATGCGATCAGGCGATCCGCAACTTGCTGAGCGCTGACGACCGGTGTGACGATGATCCCCATCTCGACCTGAGAAGCGCGCATCACGCTATCCATCGATTCGATGTCTTCAACGACTAGCCGGCCCCAGCGTCGACCGATCTTGTCTGGATCGTTGTCAAAAACGGCGACAACATCAAAGCCCTGGCCGCGAAAACCGTCATAGAAAAACAGCGCCGCACCTAGCTTGCCCGCGCCAATCAGGCCCACCCGCCAGCGACGACCTAGCCCGAGGATCTCGGTCACCCGCTCCCGGAGCTCCGAAACAGGGTACCCGAGGCCGCGCTTGCCAAACGATCCGAAGTGAGAGAGGTCTTTCCGAACCTGCGCCGGGGTCACGCCTCCGCGCTCGGCTAGATCGCCGCTCGAAACGGTCGTCTTGCCAGCGAGCTCAAACGCGTCGAGAACGCGCAGGTAAAGACTCAGTCGACGAACGGCGGACTCAGAGATCTTGGCGGGGCGCATGTTGAATGAGGGCTGGAAGAAGTTCGTTTGTGATTGATTTCACAAGCGAAGTCAGTATACGAGCCGTCGCCAGAGCCGGTCAAGCGGCTTATCGTTCGGAGTGCCTCTGGTCGGAGGGTCATACGTGCCGTCGGCTCAAAGGAGTGCCAACCGCTTGCTGGACAGATTTGGTCTCAACCGGCCGGAGCTAAAGGCTTGGGCCTTCTACGACTGGGCCAACTCGGCGTTCTTTCTGACCGTCGTCGCAACCGTCTTCCCGATCTTTTTCCTCGATGTCGCCGCTGACGGGCTGCCAAGCGCAGTCGGTGCCGAGCGGTACTCGTGGGCCACCTCGCTGGCGTTGCTGATCATCGCGATCGCGGCCCCGATCCTCGGCGCGATGGCCGACTACGGCGGCTTCAAGAAGCGTTTCCTGGGGTCCTTCCTGGCACTCGGCGCGACCGCCACGGCGTGCATGTTCTTCATTCATCAGGGTCAATGGTTGTTCGCAGCGCTGCTGTTTGGGCTAGCCAACATCGGCGTCCAGGGCAGCGTCGTCTTCTACGACTCGCTGCTGCCACATGTCGCACGGGCGGACGAGGTCGATCGGGTGTCCGCTGCGGGGTTCGCGCTAGGCTACTTGGGCAGTTCGATGCTGCTGGCGCTGCAGCTGGCATGGATTCTCAAGCCAGCCTGGTTCGGGCTGCCGAGCGGCACCGGGTTAACGCCGGACCAAGCGTCGCTCCCGGCGCGGTTGGCGTTCGTCTCGGTGGCAGTATGGTGGGTCGGATTCGCGATCCCGCTCTTTCGTCGCGTGCCCGAGCCAGTGCCCCAGCTGGAGCCAGACGAGCGACCGGGTCAGAACCCGCTAGCGGTCGCGATCCAACGGCTGCGGGAGACATTCAAGGAGCTGCGCGCCTATCGCCACGCGTTCTTGATGCTGGTCGCGTTCCTCGTCTATAACGATGGCATCGGGACGATCGTCCGCATGGCCACGTTGTTTGGCTCGGAGATCGGGATCAGTCGCGGCGTCTTGATCGGTGCCATTCTGCTGGTCCAGATCATCGGCGTGCCGTTTGCGCTGCTGTTCGGACGGCTGGCCGGTCGGATCGGGCCCAAGCGAGCGATCCTGATCGGGCTGACGATCTATGTCGGGGTCGCATCGTACGCGTACTTCATCGACTCGGCGATCGAGTTCTTTGCGCTCGCGATCTTTGTCGGGATGGTCCAGGGCGGATGCCAGGCGTTGAGCCGGTCGCTGTTCGCGAGCATGATTCCACGCCACAAATCGTCCGAGTTCTTCGGCTTCTACGGCGTTTTAGAGAAGTTCGCGGGTGTGCTCGGGCCAGCGATCTTCGGCATGACGATCCGAGTAACGGGATCTAGCAGGCACGCCATCCTGTCGGTGATCCTCTTCTTCGTCATTGGCGCACTGCTGCTGAGTCGCGTCAACGTCGAGGCCGGACGAACCGCCGCGCGCCGCGCCGATGAGAGTCGTCCCATTGCACCCTGAAGGGGGTTTTCCACAGTTGTCCACAAGCCCCCCACGGCTCGGTCCCGATCAACACCAGAGCTCGAGACCCGGGCCGGGCGTCAACTCGCGGAACCAGCGCCACCATTCCTAGTGTCACCGGGACATCCCTCTCTGCCATAACGACTTGCGCCCTTGTACCTCGAATCGCGCCTTAGGAGACAGGGGCTATCTCGATGACCGCCAACCGCCTCGGCCACGCGTGGACGTGCCACCGAGCCAGCGCTCGTTTACCCCTCCGATGTGGAAAACGACGTGCCCCAAGCGAACCGTGATTCAGTCCGCCGAGAGGCCGTCGATTTCGGCCAGCGATCGCTCAAGCGCTAGCCACTCCTCGATATCGAGAGTCTCGGGACGCCGTGACAGATCGATCTGGGTGGTGTCGGCTACGGCAGTCGCCTCGGCCGCGGTGAGCTTCCACGGCAGCGCCGTGCGCAGGCTTTTCTGGAGCTGTTTGCGGCGTCGCGAAAAAAGCTCCCGAACGAGCGATCGGACCCTTTGACGGCGAGCCGCATCGAGTCGCCAACGGTCGTGCGGCGTCAGCCGAACGACGGTCGACTGAACGCTCGGCGCAGGCCGGAACGCACCCGCGCGGACGTGGAACAGGGCCTCGGCGTCGGCGACCAGCTTCACTCCAACCGTCAGAGCGCCATTCTGCTTCGAACCCGGCTCTGCGACCAAACGCTCCGCGACCTCACGCTGGACCATCAAGACGAACTCCGCGATCCCCGCACTCGGCACTTGATCGAGGAGGTGAAACACGATCGGTGAAGTGATCGCGTATGGCACGTTCCCGATCACGTACCACTCCCCGCCGCTGGCTGGCTCGAGCCGGTACTCAAGGATATCAGCCCGAACAACCCGGAGCTGGCTTTCGCCCCCCCACCTGGAGCCGAGCTCAGCCACCAGCGCTCGATCGATCTCGACAGCCGTCACGCGCCAATTGTTGGCCAACAAGTGCTCGGTCAGCGCGCCCTTGCCGGGACCGATCTCCAGCACATCGGCGCCTGGTGATGCACGAAGTGCAGCCGCGATCCGTGCAGCCGTTTTGCGGTCATGGAGAAAGTGCTGGGAGAGGCGCGGCCGACCGCGCCGAATCACTGCGGAAGCCGAGTCGCCGCCGCAACCGTATCAGCAAAGCGGAAATGTCGATCGATGTGGAGCTCCTTGATCAGCTCGGAGAACCGCTGCGGAAAAGCGACGATCGTCAGTCCGCCACCAACGGCGTGGCTCCGCTCGTTCATGCGGTAGAGCAGCGCCAGCCCGGGCGTGTCGATGTGTACGACGTGATTGAAGTCGAGCACGATGTTGGGGCCTTGATCCGGCGCCTTGAGCGCCTGTTCGATCA
>JBDHED010000120.1:0-6460 GCA_039591175.1 Gemmatimonadota bacterium
ACGTACGCGTGAACGGCGAGGTGAGGAACATCTCGAGCGAACCATTGGAAAACGTCGAGGTGGTGGCGAGCTTCAGCTCCGCGGACGGCACGCTGGTCAAATCGGGCAGCGCCCTGATCGACTTCAACCCGCTCCTTCCGGGCCAAAGCTCGGCGGCGAAGAGATCCGGGCCCGGATCCCGTAGCTCTCACCGCGTAATCGATTACCCAACCCCACTCGCGTACTCGTGATAGAAGTGCGCTGCGGCCGCGATGCCGCGTTGAAAATTGTCCAGGTCCAGGTTCTCGTCCGGTGCGTGGGCGTTCTCGTCGGGCAAGCCAAATCCCATCAGAATCGACGTCAAGCCAAGCGTGCGCTGAAAAGCGTTGGTGATGGGAATCGAGCCCCCCTCTCGCGTGAAAACGGGCTCGGCGCCAAACGCGGCCGCCAGAGCGCGCTTAGCGGCCTGGTTGGCGGGGTGATCGAGCGGCGCCAGATACGCGCGAGCACCGTGGTGAGGGGTGACCTTAACGGTGACACCCGGGGGTGTGACTCGTTCGACATGAGCCGCAAAGAGGCGCGCGATCTCCTGCGGATCCTGGTCCGGCACGAGCCGCATCGAAACCTTGCCCGACGCCTCGCCCGGCAGCACCGTTTTCGCACCATCACCCGTAAAACCAGAGATCATCCCGTTGATGTCCAACGCCGGCCGGACCCAGGTGCGCTCCAACGTGGAGAAGCCCGCTTCTCCAACCAATTCCGAAACGTCGAGCTGTCGCTTGTACTCCTCTTCGTCAAACGGGAGCCGGGCGAATTCGTCTCGTTCCTCGTCACTCAACGGTTGAACACGGTCGTAGAAACCATCGATCGTGATCCGCTCGTCTTCGTCCTTCAACGACGCCAGGATCTTGGCTAACGCTTGAGCCGGGTTCGCAACCGCGCCGCCAAATGAACCAGAATGGAGGTCGGTATTGGCACCCCGAATGTGCAGCTCCATGTAGCACAGCCCACGCAAACCGTAGCAGAGCGATGGCACTCCGCGGGCGAACATCGGACTATCGGAAATCAAGATCACATCGGCGGCCAGATCGGCGTGCCGCTCGACCAGGAACGGCTCCAGGTTGTGAGAGCCGACCTCTTCCTCACCCTCGAGTAGCACCTTCACGTTGCACGGTAGCCGGCCGTGGACGGCAAAGTGGGCCTCCCACGCCTTCCAATGCGCCAAAACCTGACCTTTGTCGTCGACCGACCCACGGCCGTAGATCTTTCCATCACGCACCGTCGCTTCGAACGGAGGCGACGTCCACAGCTCTATCGGGTCCGGTGGTTGGACATCGTAGTGTCCGTAAAAAAGCACCGTCGGGGCGCCTTCCGCTTCGAGCCATTCGGCGTACACGATGGGGTGGCCATCAGTCTTGACGACCTCGACGGTTTGAAACCCGACATCTCGCAGCGAGTCGTGACAGTGCTCCGCGCACCGCTCAACGTCCGGTGCACGTTCGGGATCCGTCGACACGCTCGGGATCGCAACGAACGACTTGAGGTCTTGGACGTGCGCGTCGTGCCGAGACTCAATGTGATCGATTACCGCGTTCATGGGCTCACCATCAGGGTTCGGGACAGGTACGCTTGGAGCCGACGCCAAGCATCGGCCGCCGGGACCCGCTGGCGCTCCGGGTCGCGATCAACCCACAGCCAAAAGCCGTGGTCGACCGCATCATAGACGTGAACATCGTTGGGCACGCCGGCTTCGCGGAGCGCAGTTACGAAGCGCTCAACTTCATCGGGCGGGATGCCGCTATCCATCTCGGCAAATGTGCCGTAAATCTCGTGGTCGATGCGGGCCAGCTCCGCCGGGTCTGTCAGCAATTGACCGTAGAAGATCGCCGTGCCCTCGTGGTGCTCACCCCCGAGCGCGTAGCTGAGCGCGATACCCCCACCAAAACACCAACCGATCGTGGCGACGCCACCAGTGACGTCGGGGCGCGTGCGCAAAAAACGCTGAGCACCATCGAGGTTCGCGATGACCGTCGCCATATCGCCACGTGCCTCGCGCACCAGCGCCATGTTTTCGTTACGGTTGCTGCCGGTGCGAGACCGATAAAGGTCGGCCGCCAACGCGACGTACCCCTCTTTGGCGAGCGCATCCGCTACTTGCCGCACGCGATCGTTCAAACCATCCCACTCGTGGATCAGGATCACGGCCGGATGTGGACCGTCTGCAGTCGGCACCGCGAGATAGCCTGTGGTTTGAGAATCGGGCGCAAAATACCGCACCGGTTCTCCGGTCGGTGGAGGCGCTGCTCCGAGCAAAGCCGCCGGTAACGAGTCACCGGTCGCGGCGATCTCCGCGGGTCCGGCGTCGACCGCTGGAAGGGCGTCAACCCGATCCGATTCCGATGTCGCGTTGCCGCATGCGGCGCAAACCACCAAAGTCGCGTTTACGATTAGACGCACCCACTGATCCCGGTATGAATCCCCGCGCATCGTGCCTCCTTATCTCAACTAGCGGAGCAGCTCTCCACGCAACACCGTTACCGCCTGCCCGCTGAGAATCACCCGATCGCCGGCCAGCCGCGCGCGAACGATACCACCCCTGGTCGAAGCTTGATATCCCACCAGATCCTCGAAGCCGAGCTTCGGTGACCAGTACGGTGCTAGCGCACAATGCGCTGAGCCGGTAACCGGGTCTTCATCGATCCCGTAACGAGGAACGAAGAACCGAGATACGAAATGGTGCTCCTCGCTGCTGGCCCGGGCGGTGACGATCGTCCCCCGTGCCTTGACGGTTGCCAAGCGCCGGAAGTCGGGGTCGAGACCCCTGACTTGGGCCTCACTCTCGACCTCGACCAGGTAATCTTGCTGATCGCTCTTGCCGACGAACAGGGGCTCCACGCCAAGTGCCGCGAGCAGGCCCGGTGGCGGCTCGGTCGCCACGGCGGGAGTGGCTGGAAAGTCGAGCTCGATCCAATCGCCCACGCGAGACGCCACCAGCTCGCCGCTCCGAGTCTGAAATCTCACCGCGACCGACTCCTCCACGACGCCGCTCTCCCACAAAACGTGTGCGCTGGCCAGGGTCGCGTGACCGCACAGATCGACCTCCCGCAGAGGCGAGAACCAACGCAACCGATAGGTGGCGGCCTCGGGCCACAGAAACGCGGTCTCGGACAGATTCATCTCAGCTCCCACCGCCTGCATCCAACCCGTGTCTGCCCGGTCGTTGAGGAGGCACACCGCGGCCGGGTTGCCTCCGTATGCGTGGCTTGAGAAGGCATCGACTTGATAGACGGGGATCGGCTCGTGCATGCGTTCAATGGTAGTCGCTCCTGGTGGCGCGACAACTGGACTGGTTTGACGGCCCCGACGGCCAAAGGCACATTGCACAGGCGATGGTCAATGACCCGATCCCTCAGATCACGCCACCAATCGAGGACTACCTCAAGGCGATCTACACCATCGGTCGCGAGCGAGGCGAGCCGCGTGCTTCGACCTCGGCGATCGCCGCGCGGATGCAGGTCTCCGCTGCCTCGGCTACAAACATGATGCAGAAGCTGGCTGAGATGCGGCTGGTTGAATACACACCCTACAAGGGTGTTCAGCTCACAGTCGCAGGCGAGAAGATCGCCCTCGAAGTCGTTCGGCATCACCGGCTGATCGAGCTCTATCTGGCCGAAGCGCTGGGATACTCGTGGGACACCGTACACGACGAAGCCGAGCGACTGGAGCACGTCATCAGCGAGGAGTTTGAGGACCGCATCGATGCGATGCTCGGCCATCCAACCACCGACCCCCATGGCCACCCGATCCCGCCCAAGGAGGGCCGGCCGCCCGAGGACGTGCACCGTCCATTGAACGAGGTCGCGACCGGAGATCGGGTGATCGTGCGTCGGGTTTCCGATCGGGACGGCGAGCTGCTGCGCTCACTGTCGTCGCTCAACCTCGTGCCCGGCGCTCGCATCACGATCGTCGAACGCGCTGGCTATGGCGGTAGCATCACGCTCGAGCGCAACGGCGAAACCGTCGCCATCGACGAACGGCTGGCCAGCAAGGTGTTCGTCGAACCGGCATGACCGTCGAGTTCCCACTCCATTTCATGGTCCAGGGCGAAAAAGGCCGCGTAGTCGGCATTCGTTGGCGCGAACAGGATGTAGCTGACCGGCTGGCGGAGATGGGTTTCGAGAGGGGTGTCGCCTTCGAGGTCGTGGCCCACGATCCCGAGCGCGGTATCACCGTCCGTCTCGACGATCGTGAGTTGTCGCTCGTTCCGTGGCTAGCGCCGGTGATCTACGCGACCGAGGAGCCTGCCGACTGACGCCCTCGCTACCAGGTCGGTTCAACAACTCCGGCTTGGTGGTTGACGTACCGAGCACACACGAACAGGTAATCGCTCAGCCGATTGATGTAGGGCAGAATCGCTTCGGGTAAATCGTCGGCTTGTAGCGCCACGATCGCTCGCTCCGCGCGTCGACAGACGGTGCGCGCCACGTGCAGGAAGGCGGCGGGTGGACAACCGCCTGGCAACACGAACGCTTCGAGCGGCGACAGTTCATCTTGCCACGCATCGATCTGGTGCTCCAACGACTCGATCCTATCAGCGGTGAGGTCGAACTTCGATCGTTTGCGGCGGTCGGGATTGGGTGTCGCCAGGATCGCCCCCACCACGAAAAGGTCTTGCTGCACCCGCTCGAGCGCCGTGGACACTTTCTCGTCGATGGGGTGAGCGCGGGCAACGCCGAGCCATGCGTTGAGCTCATCCACGTCGCCGTAAGCCGCGACGCGCGAATCACTCTTCGCGACTCGTCCACCCGAGAACAGTGCGGTGCCGCCGTCATCTCCAGTTTTGGTGTAGATCTTCATGCTTTCACCGTTGTCATCGGAAGATCGACGACTTCCGCCACCAGCTCGCCGCCGCCGAGCGACGTTCCGGCCTCACAGTAGTTCCGGTGGACGAACGCGAGTGCGACCGGGCCCAACTCGGGGCTGACCCCGGCTGCTGTAACCCGCGCCACGCCAGACTTGTCCTCACCATCGAGCAGCGTGCCCGGGGGCGGCGGTCGACCCGTCTCCAGGCGCAGACCGCGCAACTGCTTGGCCGGTCGACCACGAGCCCACAATCGCGCGACGACCTCCTGGCCCGGATAACACCCCTTGTCGTGACTGACAGCGTTCTCGGTCGGCGCTTCGAGCGGAATCGTATCCTCCGTTAACTCTCGACCGAAAGCGGCGATGCCGGCTTCGATTTGGAGCACTGTCCACGCCTCATCGTCGCCCCCGATCGCCCCACCATCGAGCAGCGCGGTTTTCACTGCCTGTGCTCCGGACGTCGGCGCCCACACGCGAAGGCCGACCTCTCCGGTATCCGTCCAGCGAACGACGCGCACCGTGGTCGAGCCGATCACGGTCTCGATGTGCGCACCGACATGATCGGTCGGGAGTGTCGCCCCGGAACGCGTCAGGATCTCGCCGCTCAGCGGCCCCTGAAGCGATGTGATCGACCACTCATCGCCGTGATTGCGAAACTCAACGTCCTGACCGAAGTAGTACCGTTGCAGCAGCGCTTCAACGGTCGCCGCGCAGCCGCCTTCGCAATCCAGCCACAGCGCGTCCTCGGTGGCTGCCACGAGAAAATCCGCCAGGACACGGCCTTTGGTTGGGTTGAGCATTAGTGCGCGCGTGGTTTCACCCGGGATCAACCCGGCTACGCGATTGGTGCAGAGATTGTTTAAGTAATCCTCGCGCTCCGATCCGATTATTTGGATCAACCCGTTGTCGGGACGCGGGAACAGCGCCGCGCCCTCGTGCACGGCGCGGTAGGATGTATGCCACTGCGGAACGCCGTCGTGCATGGCGATCAGGGGTTGGCGGGTTCCAGAACGAGCTCCAGCCCCTCGGATCCGAGCGTGATGGGTTCGCTCGCCACGCGCCAATCGCCCGGCCCCTCCGTCATCACGTTGCCGTCACTGTCCAACCGTGCAACAACTCTCAATTGGTCGGGAAACTCGACCCCGGCGATCATCGCGTTTTGTCGGCCGATCGCGAATGAGAACGGGAAACGGACTCGTTCATGACGTTGGACCGCCAACGGCGGTCCGCCTTCGCCATCGGCTCGACGGATGAAGAGGAAAAGCACTCCGTCGCCAGCGGCGCCCGCGTCCGGCGGCAAAACGATTTCGCCTCGCAGTTCGTCGCCGGCTGCACTCGCCGATTGCGTCTGCGTCTGCGTCCCCGTTGCGCTCAGCGCGGGTGGCAATCCGCTTTCGGAAACGAGCGGCCGATCGCGAGCTTCTCGGGCGAACTCCTCCTCGGGTGTGACGCGCTGACTGCAGGCGACGATCACAAGTCCGACGACCATGAATGTTTTGAGCGCCAATCGCATGGCCGATAGTCTACGATTTCGCTATATAAATCGCATGCTCACCGATCGCGTGCTCGCGGGCCTCGCGGAGACGACGTCGCCGGCTCGCGTGTTGACCGCACGCGA
>JBDHED010000121.1:0-6435 GCA_039591175.1 Gemmatimonadota bacterium
GGCAGGTCGAAATGCCCGCAGCTCTGCAGCCACTAGACCGACCTTTTGCTTGTCCGCACCCTTGATGATGATCTGTGTCGGCTGCGGTGTCGTCACCTCGACGCCGTCGGGGACGTCATACTCGACCGGGTGTGAAAAACCCAGGCTCAGCTTGATTTTGGCCCCGGCGGCCTCGGCTCGATAGCCTACGCCTTCGATCTCGAGCCGCTTTTCATAGCCCTCAGTCACTCCACGAACCATGTTCGCCACCAACGTGCGGGCCAGACCGTGGAGCGCCCGATCCTGAGCTGAATCGCTGGGACGCGCGACCCTTATCTCACCATCCTCGTGGCTCGTCGTGATCCGCCGCGGGATAGTGCCCGAGACCTCCCCGTTGGGGCCCTTGACCCGAACTTCCCGACCGTCGATCAACACCTCGACGTTTTCGGGTACTTCAATCGGTTGACGTCCAATACGGGACATGGGTTCGCCTCTCCTACCAGACCTTGGCGAGCACTTCGCCGCCGATCCCTGCCTCGCGAGCCTGACGATCGGTTAGCACACCCTTGGAAGTCGATACGATCGCCGTTCCGAGACCGTTCCGAACCCGGGGAAGCTCATTCCGATCACGATAGACGCGGAGACCCGGCCTCGAGACGCGCTCGATCCCGTGGAGAACCGGTTGCTCGTCCCGGTATTTCAGATAAACCCTCAGAATTCCCTGACGCCCGTCATCAAGCACCTTGTAGTTCGCGATGTAATGGTTCTCGTGCAGGATTCGAGCGATCTCGACCTTTATCTTCGAGGCCGGGATATCGACTCGCTTGTGCTTGGCCCGACACGCATTCCTGATGCGAGACAAGCAGTCTGAAACGGGATCCGTCATGACCATGGCTTCACTCCTACCAACTCGCCTTTCGCACTCCGGGGATCTCGCCCTGAAGCGCTAGTTCGCGAAAGCAAATGCGACACAACCCAAACTGTCGCAGAAAGGCCCGCGCGCGACCGCAGCGATTACAGCGATTCACATGCCGACCCGCGAATTTGGGTTTCTTGTTGTTCTTTGCTATCCAGCTCTTTTTCGCCACCGTGCGTCTCCTAAGCTTCGACTGGTTGCTGATTCGGCCGACGACGAAACGGCATTCCGAACGCCGCCAACAACGCATAGGCCTCATCATCGCGGTTAGCCGTAGTTACGATTGTAATGTCCATTCCGTGGACTTTTTCGACTTTGTCGTACTCGACCTCGGGGAAGATCAGTTGCTCCTTTATCCCCAGGGTGTAATTGCCGCGGCCGTCGAACGATCTCGTCGGCACACCCCGGAAATCACGTATTCTTGGAATCGCCACGTTCACCAATCGGTCCAGGAACTCGTACATCCGTTGACCGCGGAGTGTGACCTTCGCGCCAATCGCCATGCCTTCACGGAGCTTGAAATTGGAGATCGCCTTACTCGCCCGTGTCACCATCGGTCGCTGTCCTGTGATCACGGCCAACTCCTCGACTGCCGTATCAAGCAGTTTTGGGTTGTCTATAGCCTCCCCGACCCCGACGTTCACGACGATCTTGTCGAGACGGGGCGCCTCGTGCGGATTGCGATACCCGAAGTCCTTCATGAGCTGAGGGCGGATCGATTCAGCGTATGAGTTCTTTAGTCTAGCCATCGGACAATCAGCTCCTCGGTTTTTCCAAGACTTCCCCGCTAGCCGCGCTCTCGCGGACTCGGGTTCCATCACTCAGCTCCCGGGTACGCACCCGGGTCCCACGTCCCGCTTTCGCGTCGTAGGGCAACACGTTTGAGATGTGGATCGGCGCTTCCCGCTCGACGATCCCACCTTGAGGATTCTGCTGTGAGGGGCGTGTGTGCCGCTTGATGAAATTCACACCCTCCACCACAACGCGGCGTTGCTTTGAAAATACCGCCAGTACTTTGCCAGTTCTTCCCCGGTCGTTACCAGAAATCACTAGCACCTCGTCACCTTTCACGATCCTCGGCATGGTTACAACACCTCCGGCGCAAGCGAGACAATCTTCATAAACCGCTTCTCGCGCAGTTCCCGCGCCACCGGCCCAAATATCCGCGTACCGCGGGGCTCCATCTGGTCGTTTATGATGACGCCAGCATTCTCATCGAACTTGATGTAGGTGCCATCTTGTCGACGTGTCTCCTTCTTCGTCCGTACGATAACGGCCTTGGTAACCTCGCTCTTCTTCACGGTGCCATCCGGAATCGCGTCTTTAACGGTCACGACGACGATGTCGCCCAGCCCGGCGTAACGACGGCGGGTACCCCCCAGAACTTTGATCACTAAAGCCCGTTTGGCGCCCGAGTTATCGGCAATGCGAATGATAGATTCCTGTTGAACCATGATTCCTCACCGTGCTCGTTCGAGCACCCTCGTGACGCGCCAACGTTTGCTCTTCGACAACGGACGCGTCTCCATAATCTCAACGACATCGCCCTCCCTACACTCATTATCCTGATCGTGAGCGTGGAAGCGAGTCGTTTGTTTCATTCGCTTTCCGTAAAGCGGATGCTCCACCAGTCTCTCGATAGCGACGACGACTGTCTTTTGCATCTTATCGCTGACTACGCGCCCCTGACGCACTTTGCGTTGATTCCTGGTCTCCGTCACCGCTCCCCCTTGAGCTCATACTCACGACGTATCGTCTTGCACCGCGCGAGATTCCGTTTCATGTCCCGAACGAGGATTGGATTGTCCAGCTGACCCATTTCGTTCTGGATCCGGAGCCGGAACAACTCTTCCTCCATCTCCAGAATCCTGTCGCTCAGCTCCTCTGGCCCCAACACGCGGATCTCCTCGGGCGTCATTGGGCACTCACTCCGTGCCGTGTGATAACCCGTGTCTTGATCGGCAACTTCGCGGATGCCAGTCGCAGGGCCTCGCTGGCGAGCTTGCTGTCAACGCCCTCGAGCTCAAACAGGACCCGTCCGGGTTTGACCACCGCAACCCACTCCTCGGGGTTGCCCTTGCCTTTCCCCATTCGGGTCTCGGCCGGCTTCTTCGTAACCGGCTTGTCCGGGAAGATGCGAATCCAAACCTTCCCGCCGCGCTTGATGTGGCGCGTTAGCGCAACGCGCGCGGCTTCGATCTGTCGATTCGTGATCCACGCGGGATCCAGCGCCTGCAGCCCAAACTCCCCAAACGACACTTGATTCCCCCTGCCCGACTGCCCCTTGCGTCGCCCACGATGTTGTTTGCGATACTTGATCCTCTTCGGCATCAACATGGTCGCTGCCCTCTATCCTCTGGTGTCCTTGGCGGTGTCGTTGTCGCGACCTATGACCTCGCCCTTGAAGATCCAGACCTTTACACCAATCGTTCCAAACGTCGTGTTCGAGGTCGATTTCGCGAAATCGATGTCGGCTCGCAGCGTATGCAGCGGAACGCGTCCTTCGTGGTACCCCTCCGAGCGAGAGATCTCGTTGCCGCCCAACCGGCCACCACACTGAATCCGAATTCCTTCTGCCCCCATGCGCATGGCCGACGTAACGGCCTTCTTCATCGCCCGTCGGTGAGAAATCCGCTGAGACAGCTGGAACGCAATATTGTCAGCCACAAGCTGGGCATCGAGCTCGGGGCGCTTTACTTCCTCCACCTTGATCTGAACATCATCTTTGGTGAGACGAGCCAACTCGTCCCGGAGCTTATCGACTTCCGAGCCTTTCCGACCGATCACAACGCCTGGGCGAGCGGTGAAGATCATCACCGTGATTCGCTTGGGAGTCCGCTCGATTTCTACCCGCGATATGGCCGCGTGCGACAGCCGGCTCTTCAGGTAGCGCCGGATCATCTGATCGCCCTCGATCCAATCCGCCATGTTCTTGTGATTGAACCAGCGCGACCGCCAAGGTTTGACGATACCCAAACGGAAACCTATCGGTGAAGTCTTCTGTCCCACCCTTGACTCTCCTTACTCCGCGTCGTCGTTGGCCGGGCCAACGATGACGGTGATATGGCTGCTTCGCTTACGAACCCAGTACGCTCGGCCCATCGCCCGCGGGCGAATCCGCTTCCAAGTTGGCCCAGGATCGGCGAACGCCTTCTTGATTACGAGTTGTTCGGGGCTATACCCACCTTCGGCCTGCATAGCGTTCGAGACCGCCGAACGCAGGGTTTTCAGAACTGGAATCGCCGCCGCTTTCTTCGTGAACTGGAGCAGGGCGTATGCCTCCTCCACGTTTTTTCCGCGAATGAGGTCGATCACCAGTCGCGCTTTGCGCGGGGTTACACGAACATGTCGGCTGACAGCTCTGGCTTCCATCGATCGTTCTCCTACCGTCCCCTAACCGAGCCTGGTTTTCTTTTCGGATGCCATCCGGCCACCGTGTCCGCGAAAGATCCTCGTCGGGGAGAACTCACCCAGCTTGTGCCCGACCATGTTCTCCGAGATGTACACCGGTATGAACTTGTTGCCGTTATGCACAGCCACAGTGTGGCCGACGAAATCAGGCGTGATCATCGAGGCCCTCGACCACGTCTTGATGACCCGCTTATCGCCCTTCTGGTTCATCTCGTGAACCCTCGCGAGAAGCCGATCCTCAACGTAGGGTCCTTTCTTTAACGAGCGTCCCATCGCCCCTCCGTTTCTTACTTCTGTCCCCGGCGGCGGACTATGTACGCCGAGGAGCTCTTCCGCTTATTGCGGGTCTTATATCCTTTGGTCGGCTTACCCCACGGCGTAGTCGGATGACGACCACCGGAGGACTTGCCCTCACCACCACCCAAGGGATGGTCAACCGGGTTCATGGCCACACCCCGCACCTTCGGACGTCTTCCGAGCCAACGCGAAGCGCCAGCCTTACCTAGCGAGAGATTCTCGTGATCGAGATTGCCGACTTGGCCAATCGTCGCCTGGCAACGTGACAACACCCGGCGAACTTCCGAAGACGGCAAGCGAAGCAACACAAAACGTCCCTCACGCGCGACCAACTGAACGCCGGCACCCGCCGCTCGCGCGAGCTGTCCACCCTTACCAGGCTTCAGCTCGACATTGTGGAGCGTCGTCCCAAGCGGGATCTTGGCCAGCGGCAACGTGTTCCCCACCTTTACATCGGCATCCGGGCCAGCCTCGATCCCGGCTCCAACCTTGAGACCATTTGGAGCCAGGATGTAGCGCTTCTCGCCATCGGCGTAGTGAACCAAAGCGATGTTGGCCGAGCGATTGGGGTCATACTCGATCGACGCGACCCTCCCCGGCACACCGTGCTTGTCGCGCTTGAAATCGACCTTTCGATAGCGTCGCTTGTGACCGCCGCCACGACGACGGCTTGTCACGCGGCCATCCGCGTTGCGCCCCCCACTCTTGCTCATCGCTTCAACCAACGAGCGCTCGGGCTTCTTCTTTGTCAGCTCCGACGTGTCGAGCACCGTTCGGTACCGCGAACTCGGTGTCACCGGCTTGAATTTCTTGATGCCCATCTAGGTCCTCTTAGCTTTCATAAAGGTCGATCGTCTCGCCTTCGGCGAGTGTCACAATCGCCTTCTTCCAAGACGGGGCGCGGCCAGAAAAACGACCCATGCGGCGTATCTTGCCCATCTGATTCTGCGTGCGAACACTCTTGACGCTCACCGAGAACAGCTTCTCGACTGCATCGGCGATCTCGTGCTTGTTGGCACTCATATCGACCGCGAACACGTACTGGTTCTGTAGATCCTGCATCCGCGTTGACTTCTCAGTGAAGAGCGGTCGCTTTATTACATGAAACCGTTTCCTATCCATCGGCGGGCTCCTCTTCAGCGACTCGCGACCGTATCGGCGCAGACCGAGTGTCCCATGCTTCATCCTCGACTGCGACCACATCATGTATCAGCACATCGTGAGCCGAAGCATCCGAGAACTTCTTTACCGTGACTCTCGCCAGGTTCCGACCTGACAGCAGGATGTTCCGGTCTGCCTCGCGGATCAAAAGCAGGACCTTGCCCTCCGCATCCCAGCGGTCGATAGCACGCGCCAACCGCGCGGTGCTCGGCGCCTCGAAAACTCCAAGCTCCACCACCCGAACCAGACCACTCTGCGCGCGGTCGGAAAGCGCCGAAACGAACGCCGCGCTTCGGACCTGGTGGGGAACCCGCTCGCGCCATCGCTTTGGCCTGGGGCCATGGATTACGCCCCCACCCTCCCACAGAGGTGAGCGAATCGAACCGACGCGGGCGCGCCCAGTTCCCTTCTGGCGCCACGGTTTTGCGCTGCTCCCACGGACTTCGGCTCGCGTCTTTGAGGACGCCGTTCCCGCGCGTGAATTCGTTCGCTGGGCCCGCACGGCTTGATACATCACGTGGCGGTTTATTTCGGCTCCGAACCATTCGTCGGGCAGCTCGACCTGGCGATCCGACGAACCCTCGGTCGTATAGCACGTGACTCGCGTCATGTCGTTACTCGCTTTTGAATCCGGAGGAAGCTGTTCCTGGCACCGGGTACCGAGCCGCGGA
>JBDHED010000122.1:0-6642 GCA_039591175.1 Gemmatimonadota bacterium
GTCCGCAGGCGGCTGGACACACCACCAGCCACAGTCCAACGCTCGCTACCCGCAGGCTAGCGGATCGCATCTTACTCTCCCTCGCGCTGCACTGCGGATCGAATCGCCGGGTTCATCTCGGGGTCGTTGTACATCTTGAACTGCCGATAGCGCTGAAATCGTTTGTTGCCGGCTTCCAGATCGGTGGACAGCGCATCGAGACACGCGGCAAGATCGTCTCGCTGCTGCTCGAGAACCTCCAGCCGCTGCCGGCACAGCTGACGGTGCGCCTCCGGCGCACCCGATCGATCAGCCTCTTCACGCATGTGATACACCTTGAGCGCCAGAATCGACAGCCGATCGATGATCGCGCCCGGTGTTTCCGAATGGAGCGGTGCCGTTGCGCGCGGAAGATTGGACTCGGCAAGGGAAGCTAGCAGCACAGAGTCGATGCGTTCGATCAGATCGTTCCGTTGTTGATTCATTACGTCGATCTGTCGCTTGGTCGCGGCTACGACGTGGTCGTCGACGTTGGGTCTTCGAGCTTCGTCTTCTTCGTGCCACAGCTGGATGTTGACTAAATGCTCCTCGCTGATCGCCCGATCGAGCTCAGGCGTTCGACTCACCGACCTCGGGGCATCAACGATAGAGCGCTCAACCGTGACCGGGTCGCGGTGCCACGCGTCTACCATCTCCGCCTGCCATTCGACTAGTCGTCGCGTTGACAACTCTGGATCCTTGGAGCTACCCCGCACGACCACTCTCGTTGCGCACCGTTCTGGCTGCGTCCCGCATCCCGGTCATATTGTTACGCCTTGAAGCAGTCGAATTCGACTGGCAACCATGTCAATGGCGATATCGTTGTAACCACCCTCGGGGATGATCACATCTGCATGACGCTTGGAAGGTTCCACGAACTCCTCGTGCATCGGCCGGACCGTCTCGAGGTACTGCAGTGTCACGCTGTCCAAGGTTCGCCCTCGTTCATGAATGTCCCGGGTAATGCGGCGCAGCAGCCGGATGTCCGACGGCGTATCGACGAAGATCTTGATGTCAAGCAAGTCCCGAGCCTCAGGAAAGTGAAACAGGAGGATACCCTCGACGATCAAAACATCACGCGGAGTCATCAAGACGGTTTCCTTCGTGCGTGCATGAACAGTGAAATCGTATACCGGCCGTTCGATCTCTTGGCCCGCCTTGAGGGCCCGGATATGCTCGACGAACAAGTCGACTTCGATCGAGTCGGGGTGATCAAAATTACACCGGTCTCGTTGGGCCGGCGCGAGATCGGCCAAGTCGCAGTAGTAAGCATCCTGCTCCAAGATCGTGACCGAGTCGAGGTCTAGCCGCTGCATGATGTTCGTCGCTACGGTTGTCTTCCCGGATCCGGTGCCTCCGGCGATTCCGATGACCAGCTGGTTCAAGGTCTAGCCTTCGCGTCCAATAGTGCGTCTACCGATCGAATAGTACGCAAACCCGTGTGTCGCCATTGTATCGAGATCAAAAACGTTCCGCCCGTCGAACACCACCGGTTCTCTCAGCGCCTGCTTGATGCGCTCGAAATCTGGGAATCGAAACTCATTCCACTCGGTGACTATGATGAGCGCATCGGCGTCATCGAGCGCCTCGTATGCATCAGAAACGTATTCGATTTGATCGCCGAGCACGCGCCGAGCGGACTCCATCGCTACCGGATCGAAGGCGACAACCTCTGCCCCACTCGTCAACAGCTCCTCGATTATCGTCAGTGCCGGCGCTTCCCGTACGTCGTCGGTCTGCGGTTTGAAAGCCAACCCCCAGAGGGCAAACCGCCGACCGCTGAGTTCTTCGCCGTAGTGGGAGCGCACCTTCTCGACCAGTCGTTGCCGCTGCCGTTGATTGACTCGATGCACAGCGTCGATCATGGTAAACTCGTAGTCGACTTCGTCCGCCAAGTGTTGCAGGGCTTGAACGTCCTTTGGGAAGCATGATCCACCGAAGCCGACCCCGGCAAACAGGAACGAAGCCCCCAGACGTCGGTCGGCACCAACGCCGGCGCGCACTTGGTCGACGTTCGCGCCCACCTCCTCACAGAGATTCGCGATCTCATTCATAAACGTGATGCGACTCGCCAGCATCGCATTGGCGGCGTATTTCGTCATCTCGGCCGAACGGGTACCCATAAAGAGGATCGGTTTGCCAGTGCGAACGAATGGCGCGTAGAGGGCTCGTATGACCTCCTCACCGGCTTCGTCATCGGCCCCGACAATCACTCGATCGGGCTTTAGGAAATCGTCAACCGCCGTGCCTTCCTTGAGAAACTCGGGGTTCGAAATCACCGAACAGGGGTGTGTGCTAGTTCTCGCCAACTCGGTGCGCATCCGATCTGCGGTCCCCACCGGCACCGTGCTCTTGTTGACCAAGAGCTTCGGGCCGTTGGCGTGCTGGCAGATCATGTTTGCAACCGCCAGGACCCCGCTGATGTCGGGTGACCCGTCCTCGTGCGAGGGCGTACCGACGGCGATGAAGAGCACGTCGTTGGCCGCCACCGTCGCTACCGGATCAGTCGTGAAGCTAAGCCGACCCTCGGCGACGTTGCGCGCCACAAGCTCTTTCAACCCGGGCTCGTAGAAGGGGATCTTCCCACGCTTGAGCGTCTCGATCTTGCCGGCATCGATGTCGCAACACACGACCTGATTCCCCATCTCGGCGAAGCAGGTACCCGTTACGAGTCCGACATACCCCACGCCGAACACTCCTAGGTTCATATCCACCCCTCCGATCGCGGCTGTGCGGGTCTATCGTGATAATCTGCGGGACGGCCGATTTGGTGTGTCACTACCGACCGATCAAGCTATTTTTGATCCGTTCGTCGTTCAAGTGCGTAAACCGGCAACGGGAGTCGGAATGATCAAGTTGACCGAAGAAGCACGGAGCAAGATCTCAGACGCCCTCAACAGGGCCGACCCGCCGCGGCGGCACCTCAGAATTCGCGTCAGCCTCGAGGCCGGGGCCTTCGCCTATCACCTCGAAGCCCTGACCGACGCGATGGTTACGCCTGACGACACCGTGCTCGACTGTGGAGAGTTCGACCTCGTGTTGGATCCCGACAGCGCCGAGCGGCTCGCGGGTGCCCAAATCGACTACCGCGAGACATTGGTGGAAAGCGGGTTCCGATTCGATAACCCGAATCAACCAGCCACCCCGACCCTCCCCACCGGTGAGCGCACCGATCTCGAGGGCCCGGTGCCAGATCGCGTCCGGATGTTGCTCGACACCGAAATAAATCCGGCTATCGCCGCGCACGGCGGTATGGTCCAGCTCGTCGATGTCCAAGACAACCGGGTTTACTTGGCGTTTGGCGGTGGGTGTCATGGCTGCGGGATGGTGGACGTAACTCTCAAGCAGGGTATCGAGACACGAATTAGGGAAGCGGTGCCAGAAGTGGCCGAAGTGATCGACACGACCGACCATTCGACCGGAGTGAGCCCCTACTACTAGCGATTCGGTAAAGCAGTAGGTTTGGCGTGAAGTGAGAAGCCGGTCGCGGAGCGATCCCCGCGACCGGCTTTTTGATTGCTACAGGTCTATCTGCACCAACTTGTCATCGGCGGTCGGCTTCTTCTTGAGCACCATTTGCTCGTAGTACTCACGAACCATCGCCGCCTCTCGGGCCGCCTTCTTCGACGCGAGACGTTCCTCGTGCGCGTTCTGCGGACCGTCGCCACGATCACGCACGCGCGAAGCGTCTGCATCGTGGACATCGAGCGTGTGCTCGTAGTTCTCGAGCGGGACTTCCTTCCCACCGGCGAAGATCTCGTGCCGACCGTGCTCCTTGTACCACTCGGCGACGGTGGCGTTCTTGTGCATGTGCTCGATGATGTTCCGCCATCCATGTCCGGTGTTGTAGGCACAGAACGAGATCTCGCCTTCCTGCGTGGCGTAAGGGATGATGCACATCTCGGTGCGCCGGAAGTCATAATTAAACAGGTCCTGGAACCACATTCCGGCCACGAACAGGAAGTTCCAAGGATCCTTGCGGCGCTCCCAAGCGCCCTCGGCGTCAAGTGACCCGTAGTCTTTTCCGCTCAAGCCATACGACTTGTCGAACTTCTTCAGCAGCTCCTTGAGATTGAGGCTGGGGGGCGCCTCGAACGGCTTGTAGTTCTTTAGCAGTGCCAGCCCGATCATCAAGTTCGACAGCCACTTCCCCCGCGCTGCGTCGGTGACCTTCGAGAAATCGGACGCCAGTCCGGGAATGTCCAGGAACTGGGGCACGGGAGCGAACTCCTTGGTCTCCTTGTTGAGCATGAACGCCGTGCCGACACCGCAGTTGGGATGGCAGCCGCAACTCACCTGACCCCATTCGGCACCCGGCCCGTGCACTACGTCGGCCAAATCCGAAAACGTCCCCATCAACGACAGAGGAAACCAATCCCGGAGTGGCTCGGTGACGTTGAGCTGCTCCTTCACGTCGTGCGCCATGTGGCTTAGCGTGTAGCGTTGCCGCATGCGCCGCTCGTCGGTGATCTCCTCATCGCGACCCGTGAACGAAACCGGCTGAAAGGCGATAAACGCGATCTTCTTGGGGTTGTCGAGAGCGAAACGGATGATCGGACCGACCTGATCATTGTTGACGCTGTTGACCAGGGTCGTGACCAGGATCACCTGGACGCCGGCCTCGTATAAGTTGTCGATCGCCTTCAACTTGACGTCGAACAAGTTGCCAACCTTGCGGTGGGCATTGGCGTCGTTACCGATGCCGTCGAACTGCAAGTAGGCAAACCGCAGACCCGCCTCAGCAGCTTCCTTCGTGAACTCTAAGCTCTTCGCAAACTCGATCCCGTTCGTCGCCGCCTGCACCGAGTTGTAGCCGATGTCGCGGCAGTACCTGACGGCCCGTAGGAAGTGCGGGGAGAGCGTCGGCTCACCACCCGAGAACTGAATCGACATCTGGCGGCGCGGCTTGATCTGGAGCGCGTTGTCGAGAAGCTCCTTGATCTCTTCCCACTCCAGTTCGTGTACAAAACCGACCTGATTGGCGTCCATGAAGCATGGGTCGCACATCATGTTACAGCGGTTTGTCAGGTCGACCGTCATCACCGCGCCGCGACCATGCTTGATCGTTGAGCTGCCATGGTTGTGCAGATCACCGTCATTGTGAGTCCGCAAGTCACGCCCTGGGAAGTTCGACTCGATCCACTCGAGGAACTCCGAGTCGATCGCCATCAAGTCCTCGAAGCGACCGTGGTCCGGGCACTCCTTGACCATCCATATCTGGCCGTCCCGTTCCACGATTTGAGCCTTGATCTCGCCAACCTTGTCGTTGATCAGAACTGTGTGATCCTCTTCGCCATCGATGATCCGCTGACGTGCCTCGACCACGCACTTCGGGCACAGCGAGTCTGTCTCTCGCGGCCAACCCAACTTTGGTTTTGACTTCTCCCACGATTTGAGCAGCGGCTTGTCGGACCATTTGGGTGTGAACGATGGATTGGGCCGGTATTGGTTGAAGAGATGAACGCCACGGAAGAGCCCCGAAGCGACCTTGGTGACACTCCAATCGAAAGTTTTCGCGATTCGCTTACCCACTCCGAATTTGACGTTCCCGCGTGGATCCAGGTGCCGATCGGGGACCGTGAACGAGCTCGTATCAAACTCGCCAGCAGCTCCGTCGCCGTTGCCGTCCACGCCGGCCGCTTCGAGCGCCCGGCGTTCGGCCTCGGTGGCCTGGTCGGCGACCTGCGTGTTCACCTTGATCATCGACGTCCTCCTCCATACAGGTGAGGGATAAACTTAAATTGGAATCTGGTCAATCCTACTTATCTTAGCCTACGCTAACCTCAGTGTAAAGCCCCGCAGATTCGCGGTTCTACCGCTTAACTAAGCCTGAGCCCCCCGACTCTGCCACAGCAGGCTCGGCAACGAGTGAGCAAAGCCGCTGGCGGTGTAGAGCACCTCGACTTCGCCGCGGCACGAATACCAACACGCCGTGCAAGTGTTCTTGGCGTGGGCTTCGTCGAGCCGGTCCACCACGTGATCGACGTCATCGGTGCGCAGGTTCCCGCACGGCTCGCTCTTGTTGAACTCGACACACTTGGAAACCACCATCTGGTTGTCGATGTTGAACATCGCTTTTCCGGCGATACAGCCCTCGATCCCATCGTTCGCCGCCACATCAAACTTCTCGAGGTACTTCTTGTTGGCGTGGAACGTCTCTGGATAGCGCCGTTTCAAATCGAGCAGCACCTCGGTGGCGCCATCGAGATGACGCTGGCCTTCGTTCCCCGTTTTCATGACCGAGTAGGGCTGTACTTGCCAGTAGACGCCCAACTCGCGAGCCAGCTCACACAACGCCCCCATTTGATCCAAGTTGAGATGATTTGAACCCGCTGATAGGAACGGTCGGCGCGATTATCGCGGAGCTGTTCAATCGCCTTTATCGCGCGCTCGAACGCGAATTTGACGCCGCGGTGCCTGGCGTGCTTCTCCGGATCCGCGTAATCGATGGACACCGAGCAACCCCACAAACCGGCCTCCCACAACTGGCGAGCCCGTTTGGGCGTCATCCCCGACCCAGAGGTCGTCAAATACGGGAAATGATCGCGTGACAGTACTTCGATGATGGTGTGGATGTCGCGCCTGAGCATCGGCTCGCCGCCGGCCAGCGAGACGATCACCGAA
>JBDHED010000123.1:0-7726 GCA_039591175.1 Gemmatimonadota bacterium
ACGCTCTCCACGTCCGTACGCTCTGCGTTCGATTTCTCATTCACTCTTCGCACTCCTCGGAGACGCGATGTTGCATCCCGCTCGGACGATCCTCACGGTGCTAATGACGTTGACCCCCTCGGTCGCATGCGGCAAGGCGCCCGACAGCCCAACGCCTCAGGAACAGATCGCCGAGGTAGGGCCGGGCCAGCCCGCGGAGGCCGCGATCGAGACCCTAGCGCCGACTCCGGTCGACTTGCCAGCCGAGTTTTCGGCCGATTTCCCAGTCATCCCGGAGAGCACGATCGTAGCGGCAAGTGCCGCTCCGGCGACTGGGGGCACGCTGAGTGAGGCTACGCTCGTCGTACCACGCCAGCGGAACGTCGTGGTGCAGTGGTATCGCACGTCGCTACCCGATAGTGGCTGGGAGATCGCCAGTGACGACTCAATCGGTCCAGTCCGAATACTCCGTGCGACACAAGGCGAGTCGTCGCTCGAGCTATCAATCGAGCCACATCCCGACGCGGCGGATTCGAAGTGGGTCCGCGTTCGAACTTCAATCTGGCAGATAGAACGCTGAGGTTCCCGCATGGTTGACCCAACCACCGCTATCGATACGAGCCGCGAGGACGAGCTAAAAGAGCGCATCGCCAACGGCTTTATCCTGGAGTCGAAGGCCGACATGACGCCCGGTTACCTCAAGGCGATCGTGACCCAGATGCTGGTCCAGGGCGACACCGAGCTGATGAGCGCACCGGCGTATTACATGGCTGCCAAGGATGCGCCGACGATCTCCAGCCGGATCGCTGTCAGCGCCGTCATCCAGGACGAGCTCGGCCACGCCAACATCGCCTACCGGCTGCTCGAAGACCTGGGTGAAGACAAAGAGCAGCTTGTATTCGGGCGCCAGCCGCACGAGTTCAAGAATCCCTACGGGTTCGATCAACCGCTCGAGAACTGGGCCGAGATGGCGGTCGCCAACGGACTGTTTGATCGGGCCGGCATCGTGCTGCTCTCAGACGTCCACCAAAACACGTCGTACGGTCCGCTCAAACGAGCGCTGGTCAAGGTCGACAAGGAGGAATATTTCCACCTCCGGCACGGAGAGTCGTGGATGCGGCGGCTTTCAAAGGCCGGCGGTGAGGTCAAGGAGATGCTGCAGCGTGCTGTCGACTGGATGTTCCCGACCGGAATCGAGTGGTTTGGGTTGCCGGACGAGCTAAAGCGACACTCCGGACAGCTCGAGTACCGACTCAAGGGCAAGACAAACGACGAGTTGAGGCAGACCTGGATGGAGTCAGTGGTGCCGCTGTGTGCCGAGGTCGGTGTGGAGATCCCTGCCCACTACAACGCCGAGACTGGCGAGTACGATCTCGAGTACGAGCTGCCGTGCGAGTTCGATCCCGCTGAAAAGAGGTGGCTGTTCGAGGACACGATCACTTGGGAGCAGGTCTGGGAACGGTGGCGTGGGCGGGGTCCGATGAACGAACGCTACACCGAGATGATCCAGGGCCGCGGAACACCGACTTATTCGGTGGCGGCAACGGGAACGGAAAACCGCGCTAAGGGCCTTCGACCCGGATCAGGACGATCCTAGTGATACCTGCCAAGTCGTTCTGACACGTTAGCACCGAGTTTCCCCTCGCCCGAGCGGAAAAAAGGAACACCATAAACGAACCGTCGAGTGCCTCGTCAAGCTTGACGACCGCATCCGCATTCGCGCTAATGCAGTTCGTCCTGATCTGTTCCGGCAGCGGGCGATCCCGGGAATCGACTCGTCGCACGCGAACCCCACCCCACCCACAACGAGGAGTGACGCCAAGATCATCGATCGTGCCGTATCCATTGCGCCCCCTTGAAGTGGCGACAAGGTGCCCGCTCGACGCGAACGCCGCAACAGAAAGCACTTTGGCCGCTTGGCGGTTGGTGACCGCCCGTCGTCGGGCGTAGATTCGTGGCGTGATTCAAGTCTCGGAAACCACGATCTGGCAAGCCCTTGACCGGATCAACGACCCCGAGATGCCGATCTCGCTGGTCGACATGGGGCTGATCTATGACATCTCGGTCGGCCAGTCGGGCGTCGTCGAGATACAGCTCACTTTCACTTCGATCGGATGCCCAGGCATGGATATGATCCTGGAAGACATCCGCGGAGCGGTCGAACCGATTCCGGGGGTCACAGATGTCGAGGTCGAGGTCGTCTGGTCGCCGCCCTGGACCAAGGAGAAGCTCAGCGACCGTGGCCGCATGCTCCTAAAAGCCGTCGGGCTCAGCGTATGACGGACCAGGTATTCGAAGTCTTCTGTCGCGTGGCACCCGGCGATCCAATGTCCCATATCGGGACTTTGAACGCACCGCACATCGATCTGGCGCGGGTTTACGCCTGGAAGATCTACGATGAAGAGGATTGGAGCGACATGTGGGTCATTCCACGCGCGTCGATCGTGAGCGCACACCCGGCCCACGATGATGCAGCGAGAGTCAAGAGTCCATGAACGAGGGTGCCGTCAAACTCGATCTGGACGACGCCGCCAGGCTGGGACTTCAGACGACGGTCATCGCGCTCAGCGATACCAAGCTGTTGCTCGGCTACCACTACGGTGAGTGGACGTTTGGCCCACCGGCGATCGAAGCCGGAATCGCAGCGTGCTCGATGGCGCAGGAGGAGTTCGGCCACACACGCTTGTTCAACCGCATTCTCAAGCGCGAGTTCGAGATCGAGATCGACCCGCTAAACGACACCCGATCACCAGAGGTGTTTGCGTCGATCGCGTTCCTCGACCGAGCGTTCAAGAACTGGGCGGATCTGGTGGCTGCCAATGTCGTCGTCGATCAAGCTCTCTCTCTTGTGGTGAGCGCGTTCGCTGATCAGGGGTTCGATCCGATCGCCAGAATCGCTGACAAGATGTTGCTCGAGGAGCGGTTTCATTATGCCCATGCCCAGGGGTGGGTGCGGCTGATGGAAGAGAAGGGTGGCGCGCCGCGCGAGGCGCTGCGTGACAGCCTATCTCGGGCGATCCGCGACACGAGCGCGTTTTTCGGCCCCCCCGGCCACGACGCGACGCTCTTGACGGCCGGGCTCAAACACATCGATGACGATGCGCTGCGTCAGCGGCTACTCGACCGGCTGGCCACCCTCCTGCCGGAACCCGAAGCTGTTGGCTTGACCAGCGGGGACCGTGGGTGGACGCTCGCCGAGCCGCTGAGCTGGGACGATTGGGACTCGGCTCGCCGCCGGCTCGATCGAGACGGTCCGGATGCGGCGATCCTCGACGAGCTGCGAGGCACTAAGAATGTCGCCTTCAAGACCGCCTGATCTCGATCCAACCCCCACTCACGCCTGCCCGCACTGCGGATCGCACGAGGTCGAGATGGAGGCGTCGTTTGGGTCGAGCCTCATGACGCAGCAGTACTACTGTCGCGGCTGCCGTACCGTGTTCGAGGCGGTCAAATGGGAGGCGGAGTCCGACCCGGCCGACTGGCTGAACGACTCGCCATCGCCGCCGGACCGGCGACGGTAGGTCGCCAGCACGATCCCGATCACGATCGCACCCGCGCCTACAAACGTCAGGGGTTCGAGAACCTCGCCCAGGACCAAGTATCCCAACACCACCGCGACCACCGGGAACAAGTAGGCGATCAGGTTCAGGCTCGTGACCGCGACCTTCCTGAGCAGCGTGTAGTAGACCACGAACCCGACGACCGACCCGAAGATCGCCAGGTAGACGATCGAACCGATCGCCGTTGCGGACCAGCGCGCCGCCTGGATGTCCTCAGTCAACAGCGAGACCGTGAGCAACGTCAGCGCACCGTACGTCATCGGAAGCGTCGTCAGCGTGTACGGATGGATCCGACCACCCCACCGCTTTACCGCCACCGTGCAGGTCGCTGCCACCACCGGGGAAACGAGCAACACCATCGCTGCGGTCAGCCCTCGTGGGTCGGCCACGGTCAGATCCGTTCGGAAGATCAACGCAACACCCGTGAACCCCAACACCACGCCGATCATCCTTCTCGCAGTGATCTGCTCGCCCGGAACGATGAGGTGAGCGACGAGAAGCGTGAAGAACGGGTACGTGGAGAACAACACCGCCGTCAGACCTGATGGCAAGTACTGCTCTGACCAGTACACCACCCCGTAGTTCACCGAGAACGAGCCTGCCCCGAGCGCAAACAGCGCAACGTGTAGTCGAACCGAGCGCGGGATCGACACGACGCCTTGCATCCCCGCCACAACGAAGAGGATCGTCGCCCCGAGAGCAAAGCGTACTCCAGCCGATAGAAACGGTGGCAGGTCGGTGAGCCCGATCTTGATCACCAGCCAGGTCGAGCCCCAGATAACCACGAGCAGGGCTACCATCGCGATCCTCACGCGATCGCTCTCACCCGGGCTCGAGTGGCGGCGATGTACACTCCGCTGGCCGCCAGCAGCGCACCCGTCACCGCCAGCGTCGCCGATGCCGACGAATAGCGCGCGATCGTGCCAGCCAGCAAGTTGCCGATCGGGAACGTCCCCATAAACGCCAACCCGTACATGCTGAGCACACGGCCTCGTTTCTCATCGTCGACCAACTCTTGAAGCAGCGTGTTCATGAGCGCGATCGAGGCTGTGGCTGCAAACGAGATCACGACCAAAGCGATAACCGCGACGACGATCGTCTCGGCGAGGCCCAGCGCGCTGGTCGCCAGCCCGGTCATCGTCACCATCGCCAACAGGAACACACCCCGCCGACGAAACAGGTTGCGAACCGCTATCGACAGCGCACCGGCCACCGCACCCAGTCCACCGACCGCGTACAAGTAGCCGAGCCCAGACGCGTCCAGGCCCAAAACGTCACGGGCGATGATCGGGAGCAACGTCGCGTACGGCATCGCCAGAATGCTGACCATCGCGGTCAGCAACAACAGCACGCGCACTCTGGGATGTTGTCGAACATAAACCACGCCTTCGAGCAGGCTTTGCCACACCGGCGCCGTCGCGAACACCTGTCGAGATCGAACGCGGATCAGGAACAACGCCGCGATCGCGGCCAGGAACGACACCGCGTTGACGCCAAAACAACCCGCCAGCCCGATGGGCACCACGACGATACCGGCCAAGCTCGGGCCCACCACGCGTGACAGGTTGAACTGGGCCGAGTTGAGCGCGATGGCGTTCTGAAGATGCCGGTTGCCAACGAGATCGTGGACAAACGCCTGGTAGGCTGGCGCGGCCAACGCGATCCCGCAACCCGACAAGAACGACAGCACCAGGATGTGCCAGATCGTGACTACACCCTGCCACGTCAGCACGGCGAGCGCAGCGGCAAAAACCATCATGCCGGTCATCGTCACCAGTAGCAGGCGGCGGCGGTCGACGCGATCGGCGAAAACCCCACCCAGCAGCAGTAGGATCAACATCGGGATCGTCGACGCGAACCCGACCAGCCCGAGCATGAACGCCGAATCGGTGAGCTCGAGCACGAGCCACCCTTGGGCCACGTTCTGCATCCATGACCCGATGTTGGAGATCAAGGCACCCGCCCAGAACAATCGAAAACTGTGGTCACTGAACGCCGCCAGCATGTTGCCACGGCCGGTTTCGATCGGTACTGGTGCGCCAGGTGGTACGACCGGACCGCTCATCGTTCGATCCCCTGCGCGCCGGCCCAGATCCGGCGGGCGGTGCGCACCGTCTCGAGGTGGATCGCGATCGTATCCGAGACGTCGATGGCGTATCCGCCGCCCAGCGTGATCGCCACCGGGATCCGCCTCTCATGACACGGGCCCAGCACGGTGACGTCCCGGCGCGCGAGGCCTTCCAACGTGAGCTGGAACCCGCCGAGCTGATCGCGCTCGTACGGGTCAGCGCCGCACTGATACAACACGAGCTCAGGTCGAAAGTCGTCGAGGATGTCGATCAGCGCGGGCTCGAGGGCGGCCAGATAAACATCGTCGGTCACCGAGGTACCCTCTTCGCGACCGGGATCGAACGACATGAGCCCGATGTCACGATCGCTCCGCGCCTTGATCGGGTAGTTGTCTTCCTGGTGGATCGAAAAGGTAAAAACGGTGGGATCGTCAGCGAAGATCGCCGCCGTGCCATTGCCCTGGTGTACGTCGACGTCGATGATCGCCACTCGCTCTACGCTCCCGCCGGCTTGCGCCGCCCGGGCCGCCACCGCCAAGTCGTTGAGGTAACAGAATCCCTCCGCGTGAGCCGGAAAGGCGTGATGAAACCCACCCCCGAGGTGCGCCGCCCACCCGAGTGCGAGCGCCTGCCGGCACGCCAGCATCGTGCCGCCACACGACAGCATGAACCACTCGACGATCTCACCTGTGATCGGTAGCTCGCTGGCGATCGTGCGCTCAGTATGGCGGCCACGCTCGAGGTCGCGGATGTATTCTGCGGTATGGACCCGCAGCAACGCTTCGCGGTCCGGTCGCTCCGGTCCGAGCGGTTGCTCGAGTCCGTCCTCAGCGACCAAACGCTCGAACACGCCGCGGAACTTCTCGGTCGGGAACACATGGGCCCCGATGTCCGCCTCGTAAGCGGTGGAGTAGACGATGTGCTGATCGATCGGAGAGTCCGCGGACACGTCGCGGCATACTAACGGTCGGTGGCCTCCTCGCACACTGACGCGGGTTGCGATCGAACCGGCTCCAGGGTTAGGGTTGCGCGCGCCGGCATGAGCGATCAAGAGATCTCGTGCCCTCCGGACGAGGGGGTTGAATACCGCGATGGGGTCTTCCGCCCCATCGACGAGTCGCGCCTCCCCGACGCACCTGCATCGGCCGACTATCCGCGCCGCGGGACCGGACCTCCGCTCTACGAGTTAAACGACGTCCCTCGCGTGCCGCGGCTCAAGAATGTCCTCGGCCCATCGATGATCGCGCTCGGTATGGGCTTGGGGGCTGGCGAGTTCCTGCTGTGGCCGAATCTAATCGCCGCCAATGGATTCGCGATCTGGTGGCTGTTCTGGGTCGGCGTGCTCACCCAGTTCGTCGTCATCAGCGAGATCGAGCGCTGGAGTCTTGCCACCGGCGAATCGGTGTTCACCGCCATGGCGCGTCTCGACCGCCGTGCGTTCTGGCCGTGGTTCTTTCTGGCGGCCACGTTGATCTCGTTCTTTTGGCCCGGTTGGGCGGCGGTCTCGGCCGAGTTTTCGCGAACGACGATCAACACCATTGCCGGTGCTGAGATCATAACGGCGTGGCAACCGATCGCCCTTTTCATGCTGGCCTTTATCTGGTTCGGGCTGGCGTTCTCCAGAGTTGTGTACAACGCGCTCGAAAAGTTCGAGATCGGCTTGATCCTGCTCTTCTTCCCGCTCCTCTTTCTAGCGCTGCTGGCGGCAGGCGTGACGTTCGGTGACGTGACCGCGCTGGCCAAGGGCGCGGCCTCGATCGGGAGCGCGCCGCGATCGCTGCTCTCCGGTGAACAGTTCCCAACGCTGCTGATCGCCGTCGCCTACGCCGGCAGCGGTGGGACGCTGCTGCTCGCCCAATCGCTTTGGATCCGGGACAAGGGCTTTGGGATGGGCGTCTATCAGGGTCGAATCTGCGGCATTCGGGGCGAGAACGAGCGGGTTACAGACCGCGGGTTCGCGTTTTCGGTGCGTAGCGAGACCGCGCTGGCCAGGTTCCGCGGCTGGATGGGGCTGGCGCAGCGCGAGCTGCTGGCCACGTTCGTGGTCCTGATTCTGCTGAGCGTGGTCATTACGACGCTGCTGGTGAGCGCCACCATCGGCACCGGAAACCCCGAGCT
>JBDHED010000124.1:0-6230 GCA_039591175.1 Gemmatimonadota bacterium
TTACGATTCTGGCGACCTGCTGTATTCCAGCGAGCGTAGTTGGCACCTGACGTGAGATCTCACGGGTCGGGGACCTCGGGTGCTGCAGACCTCTTTGAGGACGGAAACGAGGAGGGGGGAGAGGGTTGGATCTGGCTACTACACCAGCGAGTTTACATAAGATACGTTATGCGCCATAGGCGTCTCAGGGCCCGTCTCGGCTCGCTACAGCTCCTAGGAGCCGTCGGCGGCGTTTCCCCCGACCGCCAGCGGCTCTACGGATAGCTCGGCCGCCCGGCGTAGCGCCCGGGCCGCTGTTTCGGTCTCTGGGACCAACTCCGCGACGCGGCGGTACTCCTCGGCAGCAGATACGTTGTCGCCCTGGCTCTCGTGCAAACGCGCCAACTCTTCGCGGACGCGGGCTCGTTCGGCATCAAAGCCCGCCGTCTCGATCGCGCCCTCGTACGCTGCCTGAGCATCGCCGTAGCGGTTGAGTCGGGTGTAGATCGCAGCACTCAGGAGCCGCGCCGTCTGCGCAAAAGGTGAATCCCCGTGACGGCTCAAAAACTCCTCGAGCGCGTCCGCAGCGGCCTCGTCGTTCCCAGCCTGATAGAGCGCATCGGCCCTGAAGAACCGGGCATCATCCGCGAACGACGTATCGCCGTGTCGCCGCACGAAATCCTCCAAATCGGCCGCTGCCAACGGGAAGTTCCCGGCGAAATACGCCTGACGGGCCTCGAGGTAGGCACCGGAGGCGTCCTCCTCGGCACTTCGCGACATCGTGCGGAACACGAAAAAAGCCCCAAAAGCCAGCACGAGCGCCGCCGCTCCAGCCAGGAACTGGCGCCGATGGGTTTCGGCCCAATGCGCCCAGTCGAACGTCTGCTCGACGAATCTGTCCCGCTTTAACTGATGTTTTGCTAACCGTTTACGGCTCATCGTCTCGAAATCACTTTAAATGTTATGAAGTTCCTGGAGCCCCCGGCGCGATTCGAACGCACGACCTGCGGTTTAGGAAACCGCTGCTCTATCCACCTGAGCTACGGGGGCGTAAACGAGAAGCAGCAATCTAATCGTCCGGCGTCCTGCCGGTAAAGTCGCGACCCGGTGGGTACCTTGCGTTGATGATCGACGGACTGCTCGTACTGGCCGGTGGGCACGGCCGCCGGCTCGGCATGCCCAAGGCGTGGATCGAATGGGACGGCCAACCATTGCTGCTACGGATCCTGGACCGATTGGCGCCGCTGGCTCCCGAGCCACCCATCGTCGTCGCCCAACCGGGACAAGAACTTCCGGACGGCAACTACCAACGGGCAGACGACCAGATCGCAGATTCCGGTCCGCTGGCCGGCCTAGCAGTGGGTTTGAACAAACACGCCAACAACAAACCTGACGCGCGCATAGCGGTCGTCGGTTGCGACTACCCGTTCGCTGATCCCAGGGTGTTCAAAGCTCTGGCCGAGCTGGCTCCCGACGCCGTGGCGATACTCCCCCGCTGGGGCAGTAGAACGCATCCGCTGCACGCGATCTGGAGCGCCAAGTTGTGGGTCGAGTGCGATCGCGCCGTCGCGGCCGGCCAGCTAGCCGTCCACGCTTTGCTGCAACGTGTCCCCCACCGCGTCATCGACGCGGCCGAGATCGACGCGCTAACTGATCCCGAGCGTGTGCTCTTGAACCTTAATGATCGGGATGACTTGAAGCGGGCTCGGGCTTTTTCGTAAAGCGATCGAGATCGAGCGGTGGCTCGGGTGCATCCTCGGGCTCATCCGGCGGCCCCTCCCCTAACCACGCGCCGAGTAGCAGATGGATGCTCGGGCTCAGATCACTGGCCGATGCCAACCTGAAATGAACCTCGGGCGGGGCGCCCTCGCCTGGAGTCAGGCTCTCCGAAACGCCATATCGATAGCTCAACCCTTTGAGCGTTCCTTCGTCGGCACCCACGAGTTGCAGGTCGACCCACGCCGCTCCCGGAAAGACCCGCAGCGAGTGCTCTTGTCCGTCGAACCGAACCCAATCTTCCCCGCTCCAGGCGACTCGGGTCTCGAGCTCGCGACAACGCAACTCGACCGCCGACAGCAATCCGGCCGTTACTCCCCCGGTGTGGTGCACGTACGTCTCTCGGCGCTGACTCGCTTCCTCCGGTACAACAACCGCGTCGGCAGCAGCGTGCGGCCATGCTCCCGCCACCGGAGTCGTCCAGTACGTAATCGCTTCGCCGGATCGCATCCGACGCACCTCGTAGCCGGCGATCTCGCGACCCTCAGCCGCCAGCCAATCGATCGTCCTGCGCACACGCGACGGAACGCTCCCCGCGATCACGCCAACCGTAGCGCGTCCCTTAGCCGGCGATTCGCCCCAGGCAGCCCGCGTCCAATCCTCGACGCGCCAGGGTTCCGACGATAGCTGCCAGCACCGAGCGACACGCTGCTTCAGCTCCTCATCGGCGCCCGACCAGAAAGCCGCTAGTGCCTCGTCCCAGCGCCCGAGTGGCCACTCGGCGCTCGTTTCGGCCAGCTGGATCGTCTCCACCAACAACGCCGGATCGGCTACACCAGTCGTCGCTCCCACCAAAACCGGCCCGCCGTAGCGATGCCAGCCGATCACGGAGCGCTTGGCTGGATCGCTCTCCAGGAGCACGCGGCCGTCGGCCACGAACACGACATCCGGTGAGAGCCAGTCTGGATGCTGCAATAGCAGCGCGAACAACGACGCATCGTCCGACAGCGCCAGCGGTCCGATCGCGGCGCTCTCGAACCGGCCGTTGAGTACTCGGTAGGGGCGTCCGGTCATCGAACCCTTCGATCGTCGATGCGATTCAGAATCATTCGTAGGTCGCCAGACTCAAGTGCTCGAAACCATCGAGCTTGTCACGACCATTGAGAAACTCCAACTCGATCACAAAGCCCAGGCCGCAGATCGTGCCCCCCGCCGCTTTGACGAGACCGATCGCGGCTTCGGTCGTTCCGCCGGTCGCCAGCAGATCATCGATCACCACCACATTCTCGCCCTCAGCGATGGCGTCGGTGTGTAGCTCGAGCGTGTTGGTTCCGTACTCGAGGGCGTACGACTCGCGGTGAGTATCGTATGGGAGCTTACCTTCCTTGCGGACGACCACGAGGCCGACCCCGAGCCGATTTGCCACCGGGGCTGCAAACAGAAACCCACGCGCGTCCACGCCGATGATCTTATGCGCATCACGGGCTTTGGCGAACTGAGTAAACGCTTCGATCGACTCCTCAAACAGCATCGGGTCGAGCAAGATCGGCGTGATGTCCTTGAACTGAATACCCGCTTGCGGAAAATCGGGGATGTTTCGAATCGCTCTTTTTAGCCGCTTCTCGAGATTCTCGTCTCGCACATCTCCTCCGTTAGATCACTACCGTCCGAGCGGTGGCAACACGGTCAGGGGATCGACGGTGCCGCCCCGCCATCGCAGCTCGAAGTGCAGATGATCACCGGTCGCGTTCCCGGTGTGTCCTACTCGCGCTATGACCTGCCCGCGTCGCACCCTATCGCCTTCCCGTACGACATTGCGGACGTGGTGGGCATAGAGTGAGTGAAGATCGGCCCCGTGATCTATGATGACCAGGTTCCCATACGCGCCGGATCGGCCGCTGGTCAACACGCGCCCGCCGGCAACCGCATGTACGGGTGTTCCCTGATCGGCGCGCAAGTCGAGCCCGGCATGAAACCGCCTTCCGTTTCCATTTGGGTTGCGTCGAACACCGTATCTGGAACTCAGTATCGAAAATTGGTCCGAAGCCAGCGGCCAAACGAGCGAACCGAGAACCCTGCTCAGCGAGCCGCCCACAGCCGATGAACGGGCCCCCTCCGCAACTGGTGGACGGACCCCCTCTCCGACCGGCGCACGCGTGTACACCGTCGAGCATCCGACTAGCAAGATCAGGGCCGGTAGCAGTCTAATAATACCAAAAATAGTCAGTTCTTACCTCGCTCGATAGGTTCTAGCCGTTGAGTTTTTGCGCTTTCGTCTTTAACCTCCCTATATACACACCAGTCGAAGCCAAGATTTCAATGGCTCAACCCCACCGGGAGCCGCTATGAGAAACTTTAGTTGGAGCATCGCGATCCTTGCCGGTCTCGCGATCTTGGTCGGCACTGCAGACTTGGCCCAGGGTCAAGGCGCGGGTCGGATCACGGGCGTCGTAACCGAAGCCGAAACGGGTGAGGGTGTCGGAAACGTTCAGATCGCGGTCGAAGGAACCGGGCTCGGGACCGTGAGCGGTCAACGCGGCACGTTCTCGATCGCCAACGTCCCCGCCGGCGAACAAACCCTCGTTTTCAACATCTTGGGCTACGAGACTCAGCGCGAATCGGTCACCGTCGAGGCCGACGGCGTCGCGACTGCAGACGTAGCGCTCTCCGAGGGATACCTCGAAATGGGAACCATCACGGTCGTTGGCGCTTCGCGTCGGCCGACACGAATCGTCGAGGCACCGGCCGCCGTGAGCGTCGTCTCCGGCGAGGAGCTCCAACGACAAGCCTCACACGGCCAGCTCCCCAAGCTGTTCCAGAGCAAACCCGGGATCGATGTCGTTCAGAGCGGCGTGCAAGATTTCAACATCAACGCGCGCGGTTACAACTCGTCGCTCAATCGCCGGGTACTCGTCTTGCAGGACGGCATCGACCGATCCCTCGGGTTCCTCCAGTCCCAGGAGTGGACTTCGCTTTCGATGCCGCTCGAAGACCTGGGCCGGCTCGACTTCGTCCGCGGCCCGGGCTCAGCGCTCTACGGCGCCAATGCGTTTAGTGGCGTACTCAACATCACAACGCCGGCCCCTGGTGACATCATCGGCAGCAAGCTGTCGGCCAGCGGTGGCCAGCGCGAGAGCAGCCGCGTCGACTTCCGACACGCCGGCGAGACCGAGACCGGCAACTGGGGCTACAAGGGCAACATCGGGTTTGCCGCGGTGGGCAACTCGTTCTCCGAGTCCCGGACCCGATCGGACGCGGTTGGAGCCTGCCCTGCCGGGCAGTCGGACTGTCAGTTCGACTATGGTCCGCTGCCAGTGGAGGCGGTTCCCGTCGATGAGGACGCGGTCAACATGCTTTACGGCAGCGCCCGCCTCGACTACAACCTCGACAACGGGTCGCTGTGGTCGATCGAAGGCGGATCGACGCACGTCGAGAACGAGATCTTCGTAACCGGCATCGGACGGGTTCAAGTCAACGGCGCCAACCGCCCCTGGTTCCGGAGTCAGTACGCCTCCGAGCGCTTCACCGTGATGGGGTGGTACAGCGGACGGCGCAGCAACGACCCCGGAGCCGGCGGAAACAACCAGACGGCGCTGGCGTCAGGGCGCGAGCTGCGAGAGGTATCGGACATCTTCCACCTCGAGCTGCAGGGCAACGTCACCGCCGACGACGGCGCGTTCCAACTGGTGGGAGGCGTCTCGAACCGTTGGTACTCGGTCGATACCGAGGAAACGTTGATGGACGACAAACAAGACGACACGATCACCAGCGTGTTCGGCCAAGCCGAGTACCAGTTCAACCCGATGTTCAGCGGTCTGTTCGCTCTCCGGTACGATCACTTCTCGGTGATCGACACCGACAAGGTGGCGCCCAAAGCGGCGATCGTCCTGTCGCCAGACGTCAACAACTCGATCCGGTTCACGTTCAACCAGGCGTACCAGATCCCCAACTACTCGGAGCTCTTCCTCAACGTCCCCGCGGGTCAGCCGGTTGATCTGGCACCGCTCGAGGCGGGCATCGAAGCTGCCGTCGCGCAAGCGACGGGTTGCCCGGCGGCGCCGACCTGCGTCCCCGGCCTGCCGCTCAACTTCGGTCTGACGCCGGTAGTGGCACGCGGCAACGACGATCTGGATGTCGAGGAGCTGACCGGCTACGAGGTGGGCTACAAGGGGGCGTTCGCTGGTGGTCGGGTGTTCGCCACCGTGGACGTGTACTTCAATCAGATTGACAATTTCGTCACCGATCTCTTGCCAGGTGTCAACCCCGACGACTTCGGAACGTTCCAGCTACCACCCGGTTTCGGACCCGGCGAGCCGCTGGAAGCGCTCGCACCGACCGTGCTCGGGGGGATTCAACAGCAACTGGGACCCCAGTTCGCCGCGTTCACCAACTTAGCTGATGGCAGCCCGGCCTTTGTCGTGTCGTACACCAACGCCGGCGAGGTCAGCGAGCAAGGCGTGGAGCTCGGCTTCTCGTTCCTCCCCACCCCGAATCTCGAGGTCGATCTCAACTACACGTTCTTTGACTTCGAAATC
>JBDHED010000125.1:0-6623 GCA_039591175.1 Gemmatimonadota bacterium
CAGCTCGTTGGTTGCGCCCGACAACTCTCTCCGGATGACCTGTCCCGGTACCGGTGGACGTGGTGTCGCTGCGGCGGCGTTCGTTATCTGCACGATCCACGTCTCGCCGTCGGCCGGCAGATTGTTGAACGACGCATCGATGTACGACCCGACTAGCCAGATCCGCGTGCCCTCCAACCCGGCTGCACCGACACAGCCGTTGGCGCCAGCGGCAGGGCACGTGAATAGCGCAGCTGTCTGCTGGAACGCGCCATCCTGCAAGAAATCGCCCCGGAACTGCGGGAAACCCGGTGTCGTCGCGAGCTTGGCGAAGATATCTGGATCAAAAGGCAAGTCCGTGTAGTGCGGTGCGCCCTGGGTAGCCGAAGCGAAGCTCATTGTCTGGCCACCAAACGGCGTGAACAGTGGATCCGGGAACAACACCTTCCCGGAAGCGGTTCGCGGGACATTACCGAGGGATAGGGCGAGGGCCTCCTCGCTGGCCCCCAAACCGGTCTCGGCGGCGAAGCCCCACCCCTCGCTGCCAAACTTGGTGTTGAACGGGATCTCGACCCCGTTCGATAGGTCGCGCACCGAGCTAAACGACAGCACACCGCCCCGGTTGCTCCAAACCACCTCGATGTCGCCGTAGTGGTACCCACCGTAGGCGCCGACCTCGAACTCGGCGACGGCGATCGACGGTGGCTGGGCCGAACGATCAGGCATCAGGATGGTGCACGTGTCAGCACGCGCACACTGGGTCGATCGGTTGCCGACCGACGACGCAAATGAAGCGGTAAACGCGATCTCGTCCGGAGCATCCGGGAACACGATCGCGAACGTCGGCGTGTTGAACGGGCTCGCGCCGGTAAACGCGATGAAGTCTGTAAACATCAACCCTTCGGTTTGCTGACCGTCGAGCGTAGTCAGAACGTTCCCGTTAGCGTCCGTCAGTCGGAACTCCACCTCGCGGCCCCGGATGTCTACGCCCGGCAACTGGTCAAACGCTGGCGCGATGCCAAGGCCGAACTCCGTTTCGAAGTTGAAGCAACTCGGAGCGCTCAAGCAGTGGGCCCGGGCATCCGCTCCGTTGATCTCGAACCTCAGCTCACCAAAGTCGGCCGGAATCAACAAGGGATTGGCTACTGTGACCGTAAAATCGAGCTGATTGGCACCGGGTGTTGGCGTCACGCCGTCGTTCGGCATCGGTCCCGTGTCAATGGCAATACTCTCCCCCGTGTCGCCCAGCAAGTCCGTCGTACCCAAGCCCGCAAAATCGAACGCGCTCGAGTTCGACCGCGGAACCGTGCTCATCATCGGCGAACGGCCGCTCTCGAAAACCAGCGGTGCCGGCGCCGGTACGACGAGATCAAGAGACGCTTGCGACGTCACTGCGAGAAGGCTTTCCCCGAGGTTCACGCCCAGCGACGTCACCGTGTAGAAAACCGGGATTCCGTTGATCAGCCCTGGACCGCTCTCCGGCGCGCCAAAGGGCCCGCCGCGATCGACGACCGCGAAGTTGGGGCCCGTATCCTCGCCCAGTAACAGCTCCCGCACCTCGGTGCAAACCGCGCTAACGAGTGTCCCAGTCCCATCGAAGACTTCCCTCGCCGCAAAGCAAAAAATGTCGGTAACGATCCCATCGGCCACGTCGAACGCGGCGATCAGCTCCGCGTTGTCAGCCAATCCGTCGAACGCCCGATAGACGCGGAACTGCTGGAAGTCCTGGATCGTGAAGGCAGGATTGTACGCCGCGTTCGTGACCTCAGCGCCGACCAAGCCCGCGTCTTCGGCCGACTGAAACCCGGTCGTACCACCCCGGTCCAGTCGCGGGTCGAATACCTGATCACCCGCCGCCACGAACCTTCCGGATCCCGGCACGTCCGGATCCGGTGAGCCGTCGCCCAACCTCGCGAAAGGATCGTGCGCGATCTTGGCGAATGGGTTGACCGACTCAATCGGGCTGGGCTCCCAGATCACCGACACCTGCCCGTCGCCAGGGATCAGGGTCAAATCCGGACTGGGCGGCCCCACCGGCACCAAGAACCCGGCATCGAACACCGACTGGGCCGCACGCTGAATACTCCTGAAGTTATCGAACACCGGGCTGTCATTCGCGTCTGGGATCAGCTCGTTTGTGGCCAGGTTCTTGTACCCCTCGGCCAACAGCAGCGCTGGTACCTCTACGCCCTCGGTCACATCGGCGTAAAAGACCGCGGCGTAGATCTCCACGAACTCTCCCGCCGGCAGTGGGAACGGTCGCGACGACGCCATCGATCGGATGTCACGCGGATCGATCTCCAGCACGACCTCCGCCGGATCGCCCAGCATCAGAGCGTACCAGGTTTCCTTATCCGTCGGGTCGGGACGCGGGTTCCCGCTGGTGAACACCGTGAACTCGGCCAGACCCACCTCTTCACCCGTCATCGGATCGACCGGGGTCTTCAGGTACGTCACCCCGCCGATACCCGGCGGGAACTGGAACTGTGGCTCGTTGAAGTCCGCGTCCCACCACACCATCGTTTGTATGTCGGGGAAAAACGCGATCTGGTCGTCGCCGGCCCCTCCAACGTCGGGATCGATCGCGTACGCCACCACTGTGTTCGTTAGGTCGTACGGACCGGACGGCTGCGCCGGCGAGTTCCCGGCGTTCAGGAACTCGGTCCGGTTGAAAACCCGGAAGATGAAGAACGTGAAATCCTGCACCACTGGAACGCTGAACTGAAACGCTATCTCGACGATCTCGATACCAGCCCGCACACCATCGCAAGCACCGCATGTGCCGACCGTGATGTCGTTCGAAGCCGTGCACACCGTGATGTCGGCAAAACCGGGGAACGGCTCGCCTGCAAACGGTGCCAGAGTTGGAAACTGAGCTTGCCGGAACTGGTCCACCGTGCAGACCTCCGGGAAATTTCCCCGATCGGCCGGGTCGGTGCTAACAAAGAAGTCGTCCAGTCCTTGAGCGCTAAAAACGGGTCCTCCGGTGCCTGCGGCGGTGAACGGGCCGCCCTGGTAGAACACGATTTGTCCATTCGGGATGATCGCCCCGACGTTGGGACCGGCAGCGAAGATGTACTGGTCGGTTGTGGTCCTCCAGAAACCACCACCGCCAATCGACGAGCCCGACTGGATGTCGCCGGTGTCGACCAAGATCAGGATCGCGCGGTTGCGATCCAGCACGATCCGTGACGGTGTCGTCGCCCCCGTCAACCCTCCCCGCCTGTACCCCTTGGGCGGCTCGCCGACGGCCGTCACCGCGGCCGCGAGCAACAGTGCCGCGACCATAACGCCCACAAACTGGCCCCGCAGTCGATGTACTCTTTGATGGGCCCGTCCAGGTTGTCGGACGCCTAGACGGGTATTGGGAAGGCAGATGCTAATCACGGGGGACAACTACTCGATCCCCTCCGTGTCCAGAGAGCCCCTACAATTACTACTAACTATTGAGTATGAACCGCCCCAGCAGATGTGTCAAAGCGGTGTTTCGACCGTCAGCAAGCCTCGCCGGCGAGGAACCGACACCGCGTTTCGGCGCTGGTCTTGAGGAACTCGAGCAACATCGCGCCGACCTTCTGTTCGCCAGATTGCGACGGGTGCGTGCCGTCGTCGTCGAAGTCGTCGCGCACCCAGCCCCCCGTAGGTCGCGGCCGTTAGCTCGGTCAGCGGTGCCGCGACATCAACGTCGGGGAGATCTCCCGGCGAAGGCGCATCCGAGAAATCAGGCGTAGTGACGCCGTTGCAGGCGAGGCCAAGGGTAATTCCGACGACAAAGGAAACGCGCATCATGGTTGAGACGCGCGTCAGCGGCTCGGCGTTAAGCGTCCTCGCGGGTCAGGCTCGCATGGATCATCGCGATCCACTGCGGAGCGGTGATGAAAACATCGCCCCACCCGGGGTAATCATCGAACGTCTCCTCGGCCTGGATCTCCTCGAGAGTCTCTCCCGCCTCGACGTGACCGCGTACGATCGCCGTCGTCTCGGTCAGCATGGTATGAAACCGGCGTAGGTCCTCAATGTCCGCGACCGGTCCGTGCCCGGGAATGATCCGAACGTCCTCCGGGATCCGATCGAGGACTGACCCCACGTTCTCGGTAAACTGCAGGACGTCACCCCCGCTGCCAGAATCGACAAACGGAAACATGCCGTTGAAGAAGAGATCGCCCATGTGGACGACGTTCGACTGCGAGAACCACACCACGATGTCGCCATCGGTGTGACCCCCCGGCAGGTGGATCGCACGGATCTCCTCGCCGTTGAAGTGGATCGACAGTGAGTCGGCAAACGTCACCACCGGCAACCCTTCGGCGGGCAGCGGCCCGTAGGTCATGCCGAGGACTTCCTGCTGCGTGGCGAGCCGATGTCGAACGTTGTGATGAGCTACGATCGGCGCTGAACCGCCCCAATCCTGGTTAGCCCCGGTGTGATCCGGATGCCAATGGGTGTTGAGCAGAAACTTCACCTTGCCCTCGCCCAGCTTGCCCAGCGCCGCACGAATGCGTTCGGTCAGCGGCGCCATCAAGTCATCGACGATCAGCATCCCGTCGTCGCCCACCGACACACCGATGTTCCCGCCGGGGCCGAACAGCGCGTAGACATTGCCAGCGATCTCGCGCGTCTCGATCACCGCGCTCTCCATGTCCTGGCCGAGCGCGGTCTGGGCTCCAACGAGAGCAGAGAGTGCAAATAGCACCGTTCCGAACGACAAACGTGAACAGCTCATCATCCTCCCCCTTCGGGCTTGGTTTCGGTTTCGTCCGCGATCCCCAGCTGGCGTCGATAATACTCCGGGAACCGCAGCATCTTGGCGACCAACTTGGGCGACAGGGCGTCGGCCCAGGGCACCAGCCGCGCCGGCCGGTACGGGTATATCTCGAACCGAGGGCGTTCCAGACAATCGATGATCGAACGCGCGACCTGCTCGGCGGTCTGGCGCGGACCACTCGGGAGTACCCCCCGCACCTTTCTGCCGTGACTGGTGTCCTTGCGGATCACTTCGAAGAACTCAGTGTCAGTGCCGACCGGGTACACGACCGAGACATCGATCCCCACCGCCTCGGCCTCGACTCGCAAGCCGTCAGCCATCACTGACTGAGCCGCCTTTGTCGCGCTGTACAGCGCGTTGGCTGGCAACCCGTGCTGCGCAAGCACCGAAGAGACGATGATCACATGCCCCCGTCGCTGGACCTCGAACACTGGCCACGCCGCCTGGATCGCCCAGACCGTTCCCAGCACGTTTACGTCGAAGATCTCGCGCGCCTCTTCCGGCGCTGTCGTGGCCACCGGCGCCACGATGCCAAAACCGGCGTTGGCGATGATCGCGTCGAGGCTCCCCCAGCGCCGTGTGACCGCGGTCACGAGCCCAGCTACCGCCTCGCGATCGCGCACATCGCCGACGACCGTCTCGGCCTCCCCACCCTCCTCCCGAATCTGCTTGGCGAGCTTCTCGAGCCGCACCTCGCGGCGGGCGAAAAGGCCGACCCGCATCCCGTTGCGAGCACACGCCTCGGCGGTCGCCGAGCCGATGCCACTCGACGCGCCGGTGATCGCCACCACGCGGCCGGCGAGCTCTCTGCCCAAAAAGCACCCCCTGGTCGAGATTCCATCCCAAAAAAGGACGGATCGGAACGTAGTGCCCGACAGGGTGTCAGGCACCCGTACGGTTGACGGCTTTGGCCCGTTCGCGGAGCTTTTGGGTCTCCACATCGCGCATGCCGTGATTTTCTCGATTCCTGACGTGAGGATGAACCGATGGCAAATTCCACGATGATCGCCGACCCGGTGGCACCGTCGACGCTGGCCGAGCGGCTGGCGGATTTCCAGCCCGAGACGTACTACGATTTCAACGATCCCGATGCCGCGGCGCAGATGCGGGCAGCGCTCGAGCAAGTCGAAAGCGAGTTCGGTCGCACCTATCCCAACCGGATCGGTGGCGAAGATGTCATGATCGACGACACGTACCCGTCGACCAATCCGGCCAATCCAAAACAGGTGATTGGCCACTTTCCGAGGGGCGACGAGGCGCTGGGCGAGCGCGCGGTCGAAGCGGCCAGCGAGGCGTTCGCCGATTGGAAGCGCGTATCCCCGGCGGAGCGTGCCGATTTCGTGTTCAAGGCGGCTGACGTCATGCGCCGGCGGCGCCTAGAACTCGCCGCCTGGATGGTCTACGAGGTCGGCAAGAGCTGGGGCGAGGCCGATGCCGATGTCGCCGAGAGTACCCGCTCGCCGACTATGAACCCGAAGACAACCGGGTCGTGTACTTGCCGCTCGGTGTCGGAGCGATCATCCCGCCGTGGAACTTCCCGCTGGCGATCCTGGCCGGTATGGCATCGGCCGCGATCGTGAGCGGCAACACGGTGATTATCAAGCCGGCCAGCGAATCGATGGCGATCGCCTGGAAGTTCGTCGAGGTGATGGACGAGGCCGGGTTACCGCCCGGAGCGTTGAACCTCGTTTTCGGTTCCGGCAGCGTGATCGGGCGGCGGCTCGTCGATCATCCCAAGACGCGTTTCGTGGCCTTCACCGGGTCCAAGGAGGTCGGAATCGAGATCAACGAGCGTGCTTCCGAGGTCCGGCCGGGCCAGATCTGGCTCAAGCGGATCCTCGCCGAGATGGGCGGCAAGGACGCCATCGTCGTCGCCGCC
>JBDHED010000126.1:0-6130 GCA_039591175.1 Gemmatimonadota bacterium
AATATTTCACCAGAAACACGACCGGTAGATAGCCTTGCAGATACTGCTGCTGATCGACGGCAAAGTTTATCTCACCGTCGCGAATCGCCTCGAGTACTTCCGGTGAAAGATCGAACGTTGCCAGCGCTACTTCGCCGATCTTGCCGATTTGACGAAGCGCCGCCAACGCTGGAGCGGCGCCGTTCGGCCCGAGCGTCAGGATACCGTCGATCGCGGGGCCGGTCGTGACCGCGCCAACGATCCGCTGCTGAGTGTCGTCGGGGTCGGCCAGGTTCACAACCAAGGCGTACGCGACCGCGCGACGCTCGCCCAGAGCATCCCGGAACCCCTTGCAGCGCTCATCGAGGGCGGTGTTCCCGACCTCGTGATTGATGCAAAGCGCCTGACGCACACCGGCCCGCGCGAGCCGCACCCCGCTCTCGTAGCCGGCCTCATACTCGGTTTGTCCGATATGAGCGAGCACGCCGAGGTCGCGGTACACATCGCCACCCGAGTTGATCGAGACGACCGGTATGCCCGCATCGATGGCGTCGCGAATCGCCGCATCAAGCGCCGCGGCATCGGGGATCGAGACTACCAACCCGTCGGGTCGCGAGGCGACAGTGGCGGCGATTCGATCGCTCATCTCGACCATGTCGAACTTGAGCGGCGCGTGGTACTCGACCGCTACACCCAGGTCAGCGGCGGCGTCACCCGCACCGTTTATCACCACCGACCAGAACGGATCACTCGATTGACCGTGTGTAACAAAAACGATTCGGATCTCTTCGTCGGCTGGGACCGGTTCGGGTTCAAGTTCAGAACGTGATGTATCGGGGGGCGACGCTTCGCCGGCGACCGAACGGTCGGCTGAATCGTTGGAATCGTCAAGCGATTCCGCGCACGATGTCACCACCGCGACCGCGCCAAACACGGCGATCGGTACGAGTCTCGCGACCGAATGCATCGATCCCGAGTCTAGCACGACGGCTGGCGAGGGCTAGCTGGCGGGTGCGGCCAGCTCGCCGTTTCCGCCGGGGATGATGACCCACAGCAGCAGGTATACCAGAATACCTGGGAAAGCTACCGACAGGATCGACACCACCACGTAGACAATCCGAAGCAGGGTGACGTTGAGTCCGAAGTGCTCGGCGATACCACCTATGACGCCAGCGATCATGCGATGGTCGCTGGAGCGCCTGAGTGGTGCGCTGCTTCGTTGCATCAATGGTTCCTCCTCAGTTTTCCCTACGCCCGTGGCCAACTCCCGGTTTCAATCGAGCGGCGGATCGTCGAGATAATCTTGGAAACGGCGGAAGAACTCACCTACGTGCAACCCATCGACGAGAGCGTGATGCACCTCGACTGACAACGGCATGCGTTCAGTCCCTGGGTCACCATGACGACGGCCAAAGACGATCTTGGGCACCGACTCTTCGGTGCCCCACCGCCGAGCGTGAGAAAAGCTCGTAAACGCGATCCAAGGAATCACCGAGTAGTGTATCATGTCATCCCGATCGGGCTGGTCCTCGAGCGCACCGGAACCCTGTCGGGCCACTTCGACCACCTCTTCCGCCTGGGTCCTAAACGGACCGAACTCTGAACTGTAATCGAAGTACCCAAACCCGAACGTTCCGTCGTCGCGCAGGATCGTCGAACCGGCATGGATCGCGTCGTACACCACTACGTCATCACCATGGATTCGATACCGTAAGGGTTCGACATCATTGACAGCCCGAAGCGACAGGTATAGCGACGCAGCGAAGAACGAGGGCCCCCCAGCCGCACGGCAAGCTTCGGCCACCGTCGAGACGTCAACCTCCGCGCACAGATTGAAAAAAGGATTGTCATAACCGCGGAAAAAGTGGAAGTGCTCTCGACGACTCCAGGTGTCGAGATCGAGCAACGAATACGCGTTAGGCACCCTTGTCTTCCTCCAGCGATCGTTGCGCTCCGACTGCGTAGGCGCGTCGGATCCATCCCATAAACTCGTCGTCGAGCTCTTCCAGTTTCTTGAGTCGAAAACTGTGCGCGTGGGCACGCGGTCCAAACGACTCGACTCTCGTGAACCGGTCGCTCTTGATCGGCTCATCAAGGATCAACCCGCCCGTGACGTGCGATTTGCACGGCGTTAGAGTCGCGAACCGAGTGCGAACCTGAAATGCGATGCGCGTCTTTTGCGGAACGATACGAACCGGCCCGCACGACCGAACCATCCCGGCGAACTTTTGATACATCAGCTCCACCTCCTCATCGGCACCCTCGAAGTGAGCGTCCAGATCGAACCGCCCGCATGAGTGCCACTGATTTGGCGTGGTGAACGTGTTCCCGCACTGGGGACAGGTCCAGAGCTTTTGCGTCATGGTTTCCCTCGGCGACGAGCGAACTTGAGTCCGGACCAAGTCTCATCGACGGCACAGATCTTATAGTCGACCAATCCGGCTGCGAGACCGGTCTCCCGCACGACCTTTTCGCTTACATCGGTCACGACCCCAGAAGCCTTCTTGGGCCAAATGATCCACAATCCATCCTTGGCAAAGGAGCCCATCCTGTCGACTCGCCGCTCGAGATCGTTTCGGGACCTGGTGAACCATAGCGCCAGATCGCACTTACCGCGAGCGCTTTTCCGAAGCGTAACCCCCTCCGGGATATCACCCAGCGTCGCGTCGAAATCAGGCGGCGCACCGACCAGTGCGACTACCGAGTTGGGCTTGATGCCGAGCTTCTTCGGTAGTGGCGTCCCCGAGTAACCCGCCATCGTCGATTTCGGAACGACGGGATTCTTGGGTTGGTTGGCGATCGCCCGCTTGAGCGCGCTCGCGATTCGACTCCACGACGTATAGGTGGCGTCGGGCAAGTGGTTCATGGCGCTCGTCACCGCCTTGGCATCGCCGTCGACAAAGACGATCGGGACGCAGCGCGTGGCCTTTGTCTTCCGCAGCCACATCCCGAAGTCCCTGCCCTGTGATGGGATCCGCGAGAGATCGATGACCGCAAGGCCGGGCGGATCGGACCGGAGAGACTTCATGCTGGCCGCATCGAGCGGCGCGAAATCGACGTCGTACCCGCTGGCCTCCAGCTTGGTCGCGCGTTCCTTCGCCTGGGTCGCGTCCCAATGGATCAATCGTACTCGACGTCTTTCCTTATTTGTCATGATCCGGCTATCGCACCGATAGATAGTAGTGCCATAGAATACGCGCCGCGACGGCGCGCCAGGGCCGCCACGCCTCACTCATCGATGCCAGCTGTCCGTCGTCGGGGGTATCGTTCAACCGTTTTAGGTCCCGCACCGCTTTGGCCAGCGCCAAGTCGCCGGGGGGCCAAACGTCGGGGCGTCGCAGTCCCATCAGCAAGTAGATGTTCACCGTCCACTCACCGATCCCTTTGATCCGCGTCAGGCTGGCCGTGATCTCCGGATCGCTCATGCGCTTTAGGTCACGTGTCTTGAGCTGCCCGTCTCGAAACGCGCGCGCCAACTCACGGCCGTAGAGCGTCTTCTGTCGACTGAAGCCAGCTTTCCGCAGTGCTCGATCATCGAGCTCGAGAAACGCCCCCGGTGTGACTCGCCCGATGCAACCGCGCAACCGCTGGTAGGCCGCGTCCGCCGACGCGAGCGAAACCTGTTGTTCAAGGATGATTCGCAACAGCGTCGCGAATCCCGGACTCCGACCCCACATCGGCGGTGGACCGTACTGGTTGACCACCCGCGCCAGGTCGCGATCGGCGGCCGAGAGCTGACGCACGCCAGTAAGAAGTGTCTCGGGCGTGAGCGCGGTGGGGATCGCTCGGGATTTCAACTTATGTCTTTCGTGCCGGCACCCCAGCGACCTCTAGTTATTTTGACAATTGGGAAGGAGCCGCGCCCCGCGGATCCGCGTCGAACCCTTCAAGGAGTTCTTCGGGCAGGTTCTCGCGCAGCGAATCCCTCGCCTCCGCGGCACGCGACGCCGCGGTTAACGCACCGGCCTCATCACCCAGCTCACGAAGTACCTCCGCCAACCGCTGAAACGTCGCCAGCGCGAGCGACCGATCACCGAGCTTCACTGCGAGTTCCCCGGCCTCCGCGAGTTTGTCGGCTGCGGGTTGCAGGGCCCCTTGCGCGGCAGCTCCGTCGGCGCAAAGATACTGAACCAGCGCGAGGATAGATGGCTGCAAGTCCGGGTCCGCGGCAAAACAGTCTTCCTCCACGTCCAAGCCCGCGCGTGCGGCCGCCCGCCACTGATGGGCAGCTGCGATCGTCGCGATATCGACATCTCGTTGCTCTCGGGCCAACTCCTCGGCGCGTGAAGCAGCAGCAGCGGCGGCTCGCCACTCACCGCGAGCCGCTGCAAGCCGACCCTCGGAGAGCGCGATCCAGTCGTCGTGCTCCGTCACTTTGAGTTGTTCGGCCAGTTCTTGCGCCTCACCTAACCACTTCCCCGCCCCAGCGTCATCCAGAGCGCAAAAACAAACCTCAAACTGGAGGATTCGCACCGCCACACGGTTGCCAGCATCGAGAATCTCGTCCCCTTCTTGCAGACAGGTCTTTAACACCTGAAGCGCCCCACCGATCTGTCCCAGACGCACGTGACAGGCAGCCTGATTTCTCAAACTGAGGAACCGGAGCTGGGATAACCCGATCTCTTCTGTCACCTCCTGCATGTTTTCGAAGCGACCGAGCGCGCTGGTGTACTCACCGAGCTCCAGATCGAGTGTCCCGAGATTCAGAAGGAGGTTGCATTGCATCTCGCGATCGCCGTTCTCTCGAGCGAGAACAAGGGCCCGTTCATAATGTTCCCGCGCCCCCTCGGGATCGTTCTGAAGGCGAAGCAACACGTTCCCGATGTTCATCAGGCTCTTAGCGTACCCAAACCGATCTTCGGCTTGCTCGCGCAACCGCAGCGCCTGTCTGTGCTCGTCCAGCGCGCGATCGACTTCGACGTGGAAGTGGTGCACGAGACCCATCCCGCTGTGCAGGTCGGCGGTGGCCCGCTTGTCTGTAGGCGAGCGCGCGAGTCCCTGCTCGAAGAAAACTTGTGCGTCCTCGACCTGACCCCGGTACAGCGCAATCGCCCCGCGCTCAAACAGCGCCTTGCCGATCCACTCCTCCTGCTTCTCGAATGTGCCAAGATCTTGCAGTTGTTCGAACCATCGCTCAGCGTCATCAAACCGACCACGCTCGCGGAGAACGGTCCCGTAGGTCGTCATGAAATCCGCTCGATTGGCGGATTCCGGTAACACATCCGACTCCGTTTGGAGCACCTCGGAGAGCCGATTGAGGAAGCGCTCCGCGGCGTGGAGCGCGTAATTGTCCGCAGCCGCGCGTCCGGCACTCCAAAGATGCGGCGCGGCATCGGCGTGGAGACCCGCCTCCCAGAAGTGATGGGCAAAAAATGGGGCCTCAGCTTCCAAACGCTCGGCGTAGTGCTCCTCCCCCAATCGCGCCGCCGACTCGTGGAGCACTTTGCGGACTCCGCCGAGGATGCTTCCGTAGGCTACTTCAACCATCAGAGCGTGGCGGAAGCGCCCTACACCGTCGGCAACGGGAATCTCGAAGAATCCCTTCCCCTCCAACTCTTGCAAGGCATCCTCGAAACTGACGGGGTGTTGCTCGAGACGATAAACCCGCCCCAACAGCTCAACCGAAAAGGCGGCACCCAGTACGCTCCCCATCTGGAGCACCAGCCGGACCGAATCATCCAAGCGGTCGATCCGGGATTGAAGTAGGCCTTGGATCGTTCCCGGCACTGAACTATCGGCTGTCTCCACCGCATCGCGCAGCGATCGAGCGAGCTCTTCGAGATAGAAGGGGTTCCCTTGGCTCCGCCGGATCAGTTCTTTTCGGTCCTCGGGTCTCAACGATTCGAAGAACCCGCCCAGGATCGATCGCGCTGCCTCCTCATCGAGGTTGCGTAGCTCGAGGCGCTCCGCCCCGCCCGGGACCCACTCGAGTGAAGCACCCAAACGGGCAGTGACAACAACACCAACTCGATGACACCCGACCACAGGCATCAAGAAACTCAGGAACTCTTGGTCGGTTTCGTCCGCCCAATGCGCATCCTCGAACCGGATCAGGACTGGAAGCGTCCCAGCCCGGGCGCCAAGAAGGGCCAGCACCGCCAGCCATCGGTTCTGTCGAGCCACACCTGGATCGATATCCTGAGTCGATTCG
>JBDHED010000127.1:0-6124 GCA_039591175.1 Gemmatimonadota bacterium
GTATAGATGCTCTACGCGCTGCGTGGTCCACACGCCTTCGACTACATAGGCGCTATCCGAAAAGCCATGAGCGACATCGCCGCGCCGAATCACCGTGTGCGACAATTTGTTCGGATGTCTGGGATTGACCTGTGGCGCTCCGTCGGCGATCGCGGCTTCCATGTCGAGTACCGGCTCCAGTATCTCGTATTCGACATCGACCAGCGCGGCCGCGGCTCGTGCGGTCGGCACATCGACCGCGGCAACAGCTGCTAGGAAGTCGCCCACGCACCGTACTTCCTCATCTTCGGCGACAAAACCGGGCCAGTCGTTTTCGATGAGTCCGTACCAACGCTCACCGGGAACGTCGCTGGCTGTCGCGACCGCTACGACGCCGGGCATGGCTTCGGCGCGTGACGCATCGATACGAATGACGCGCGCACGTGCATGGGGCGAAAGCACGACCGCTCCGTGGAGCAGGTCGTCACGGGTCATGTCCGCTACGTACGGTCGGTCACCCAGAGCGAGCTGTCGGCCCTGGTAACGCGCCAACCGTTCGCCGACCCCACCGTTCTCGCGCACGACCAGCGTGCCCTCGCCGTCACGGATATGAGCAAAGAGCTCAATAGCGTCCAAGATTTTGGTGTAGCCGGTGCAGCGACAAAGATGGACGTCGATCGCCTTCGCGATCTCGGCCCGTGTAGGATGCGGGTTCTTGTCCAGCAGGTGCTTGGCTCGGAGGGCGATTCCCGGGATGCAAAACCCGCACTGGAGACCGGCGGCGGCGACGAACGCGTCAGCCAGCCAGCTCCGTTCCTCCTCAGGTAGCCCCTCGAGAGTGACTACCTCCTTGTCGGCCGCGTTTTCGACCGGCATTGCGCAGGTGACGAGCGCGCGCTCTCCCACGATCGCCAAACAGGCTCCGCACTGTCCCTGGGGGGAACAGCCGTCCTTGACCGAACGCACACTGCACCGATCGCGCAACGCCTCGAGCAGCGTCTCTCCCGGTCGCGGCTCAAACTCGATCGGGTGACCGTTGAGCGAGAACCGAATTCTTGTGGCGGCGTCTGTCAACCGTGTTTCACTTGGTCTGCATTGTCGAGCATCTCTTTGACCCTGCGCTCGTAGTCGGGGAAGTAGCGAGGCAGTGTCGTGATCTCGAATCGCTTCAAGATCAACGTGTTGGGTTCCCGTTCGAGCATGAACTCGAATGTCTGCTCGAGCAATGCCTCTGTGGTGTGCCACCCGCCGGTCAGCCGCTCGACGTACGGGTGGTCGATCGTCACTTCGTGGTTGGTCGTCTTTTCGGGACCTTCGACGGTGACGCGATACTTCGTGTCATCCAGCTGTTCCACTTCGATCTTCGCCATATCAGCCTTCCTCGGTTTTGTGCGGAAACTCTTGGGCCAGGGTCTTCAAGCGCTTGAACTGGTTCCGGCACGACCGCTCTGTCGCGTGCAGATCGATCTCGCCGTCCCTGAACCGGCGTTGGCGTTGGAAGTACTCGGTTGGACTGGTCCAATCGGGCTCGACGTTGATGCGCCAGGCGCTGCCGTTCCACACTTCGTAGAGCGGGAAGAGTCCGCTCACGACAGCCAGACGCACCAGCTCCACGGAATCGGCGGGCTCTGACTTCCATCCCGTTGGACACGGCGAATGCATCAGCAAAAACCGGGTCCCCGGGGTGTCAAAGGCGGTCTTTAGCTTACGAGAAAAATCGTCAGGATGAGCGATCGACAGGGTCGCCGCGTACGGGATCTGATGCGCCGCCATGATAGCCATGATGTCTTTCTTCTCTTCGCTCTTTCCCCTCGGCGTCGTGGTCGTGCGGGCACCTGGCGGCGTGGCGGACGAGCGCTGCCCACCGGTATTCCCGTAGATCTCGTTGTCGTAGCAGATGTAGATAATGTTCTCGTTGCGCTCGGCGGCGGCGGAGAGCGTGGCGATCCCGATATCGTACGTGCCGCCGTCTCCAGCCCAGCAGATCACTTGACCACGTTCTTCGTTTAGATCGCGCACGGTGGCGATCCCAGCGGCGACAGCCGCAGCGGACGCGAAAGTCGTAGCCACTGTCGGCACGCCGTAGCTCGTGGTCGGGAAGGCGCCGGCAGTGACGATTCCGCAACAGGCCGGGATCGCAAGCGTGCAGGTGTCGCCGGCTTCGGCGAGCGCGCGGCCGAGCATCGTCAACCCAATCCCCATACCGCAGCCGCCGCAGTTCGTGTTGCCTGGGCGAAGCAGACACTCTTCGGTGCATGGAATCGGTGGCGCTTGTTCCAACGTCGATATCGGTCGATCGCCATTCATGGGCCGGTCATCCAGACGGGTTTCGTCTCGGCGTCGCGGGCCGTGATATCGGCGATGACCTCGTCGATCATCGGGGGGGTGACGTCACCTCCGCAGAGCCCGGTTAGGTAATCCTGAACGATGAGGTCATCGCGGTGCCCCTGGAACGCCGCTTTTGCTTCTTGCCAGAAGATACCGCCGACGCCGGCCGCGTAGTTGCGATCGAGGACCGCCACCGCCTTGGCTGTGCTGCAGGCTTCCCGTAATGCGCGTTCGGGGAAGGGGCGGAACATCTTGATTTTGACGAGGCCGATCTTCTCACCCGCTGCGCGTCGTTGTTTCACGATCTCTCGCGCCGTCGTCGCGATCGATGACGAAACGACGATGACGATTTCTGCATCGTCGGTACCGAGAGTCTCGACCGCGCCGCCTGGATCGCGCTCAAACACGTCAATGAATGCGGCCCGACACTCTTCGAATACCTCGTCGACACGATTCATCGCCTCGTCGATCTCGAGCCGAAGCGACATCGCGACCTCCGGCCAGGCCAGGCCACCCAGGGTCTTTGGATCTTCATGCAGCAATCGATGCGGTAGGTCCAACTCGGGGAGGTAACGATCCACCGCGGACTGATCCGGTAGCACGGTCTCGGCTTGCGTGTGCGACACGATGAAGGCATCCATGGCGACCAAGGCGGGGAGCAGAATCCGATGATCTTCGGCCAGACGGAATGCCATCAGCGTCGTGTCGAGCACCTCCTGATTGTCCTCGGCGTAGAACTGAATCCACGGAAAATCACGCAGCATCAGGGTATCTCCCTGGTCGGCCCAGATGTTCCAGGGTGGACCCAGCGTGCGGTTCACCGCCACCATGACGATTGGCAACCGGTAGTACCCGGCCACCATGATGTTCTCGACCATATAGGCGATGCCGTTCGACGAACTGGCCGTGAACGCGCGTGCACCGGCCAGCGAGGCCCCGATCGACACCGCCATCGCGCTGTGTTCGCTCTCAACGGGCACCACTCGACTCTTGTGGAATGGGAAACTGGCGACGTATTCGACGATCTCGGTTTGTGGTGTGATGGGGTAGATCCCGCAACTCGCGCCGCGTGCGGCGCGGTTCGCCTCGCCCGCCACGCTCAGCGCGTAACCGGCTGCGTGATTCCCAGATACGACCTCGACGCTCATCCCGATCTCCGCTACAGGTGACTCATGAAGACGACGTTCCGCGGGCACTCGGTGACACAAATCCCACACCCCTTGCAATGGGTATAATCAAATATCAGATCGCTCCCGACTCGCTTGAGAACCCCTTCCGGGCAGAACGTCACGCAGAGGTCACAGCTGTTGCACACGCCGCACGACAGGCATCGCTTAGCCTCACTCGGATCGGTGAGTCCGGCGTGGATCTCGTCGAACGTGGTGCGTCTGACCTCGGGAGCGATCGCCACGCCGTCGGAGACAGGGCGCCGTTCAAACAGGTGGAGCTTCAGGCTGTCCGATCGGATCACCTCGTCGTGCCACACCTCTACATTGCCCGAGGTTTCGGTCTGTCGCGTGACCGGGAGGTCGCTGTCGTTGAGAGTGTTATGGATGTGGAATGCCGAGCGGCGGCCGCTGCCGATAGCGCCGGCCACCGTCCCATCCCGCGTGGCGAGATCGCCGATCGCGTACACGGGGATCTCCAACAGCCCCAACAACTCCTGACCCTGCCTGACTTCTGTGCCCTCGGGAAACACGCTCAGATCGGGGGATTGACCGAGCGCCAGGATGACGCGGTCGCATCCGATCTCGAAGTCGGATCCGGTCACTTCGACCGGCCGTCGGCGACCCGACTCGTCGGGCTCGCCGAGCTCCATCCGACGGCAGACGAGCACATGCCGACCTTGGTTCGAGGCACCGCCCTCGTTGACCTCGAGAGTGATCGGTTGGATGAGGAAATCGATCGCCACACCCTCTTGCAGTGCTTCTTCAATCTCCTCTTCGATGGCCGGCATCTCGTTTCGCGTGCGGCGGTATATCACCTGGCTGTTGGTAGCGCCGAGACGCAGCGCCGACCGCGCCGCATCCATGGCGGTGTTCCCTCCTCCGACGACGACGACGTGCTCATCGTCTACCCGCACCTCGCTGCGGTGTGACCGATCGAGAAAGTCGATCCCTTGTTCCACAGCTTCGGTGTCACCCACGCCTAGGCGCAGCGCTTGAAGCTCTTGGAGTCCGGTGGCTACGAGCACTGCGTCGTGACTCTGTGTGAGCTCGAGCATGCGGTTGCGGTCGATCGACTCGCCGACCTCAACGTCGACCCCGAGCGAGAGGATGCGTCCAATCTCTCGGTCGAGGACATCCGGCGGGAGGCGATACCCGGGTATGCCCGTGCGCAAGAGCCCACCGATCTCCCAACCCTGTTCGTAGATCGTCACGTAGTAGCCGAGGCGCGCGAGATGGTACGCCGCGGTGAGCCCAGCGGGCCCGGAGCCGATCACCGCGATGTGTTCGTCGCGTGTGGTTACCGGTTTGACTGTGGCTTGCCCGTGGTCTCCGGCGTACCGCTCGAGCTGCCGCACGTTGACCGCCTCATCGAGCTCGATTCGGTTGCACGACGCCATGCAAGGGGCGGGACAGACGCGTCCGCAAATGGATGGGAACGGGGAAGTACGAACGATGATCGCCAACGCATTATCGACGTCGTCGTTGGCGAGCGCCGCTAGGAATCCCTGGACATCGTTGCCCGCCGGGCATACGTGGTTGCAGGGTGGGACGAACTGTTGGCGGTGCGGCTGTTCGGTCGCCCACAGCCCGGTTTCGATTCCAGGAAGACCGCCACCCGCGCCCTCGACGAAACTCGGGCCTCGCTCCTCGTCCGCATGGTAGAGGCCGGTCGAGGATGCACCCTTCGATCGGCTAACCGCGGGAAGAGTGGCCGGCTCGAACACTTGGAGCTGATCGTATGCTTCCTCGGCTGCGGTGAGGTTGGAGCCGCCAAACCCCAAGTGCTCGACGGCGGCTCGCATCTCATCGAGGTCGAAGTCGAGCATCCGGGCGGCAGCACCGGCGAGCGCCGTATTCACGATCGGAACCGTACGCGTGCCGAGCTTGTTGCGTCGGGCGATCGAGGTCGCATCGACGGTGGCCAGACGGTTGCTCGAAAACTGCTCTTGTAGCGTGTCGGGTGACGCTGGGGTGTTGATGAGGATCCATCCGCCCGGTTTCAGACCGCCCGTAATCCCCGGACCGACCAGCGTGGGATCGAGGACGATTACGTGATCGGGTTCGTAGATGAGGTTGCGGTTGTGGATCGTGTCGTCAGAGTAGCGACAAAACGCCTGGATCGGAGCCCCCGAACGCTCCGCGGCGTACAAGCCAAAAGCCTGCACCGACTGGCCCTGGAGGAAGCGTGACGTCGCGATGAGCTTGGCCAGCGTGACGCCGCCTTGGCCCCCTCGACCGTGTATGCGAATCTCGACCATCGTATTCTTCGCCGATTCCAGCATAAGTGCCCAGAAAACAACCGTCTGTGGGAAGGTCTTTGCGGCCACGTGTAGGGGTTTTTCCCCTAGGGACGGCTGTGGACCTCCCGATCACGACGTCTCAGCATCATCAATCCGCTGTACGAGGATCGCGCGTGCGATTTCAGAGTCCAGCGCCAGCTCGGTTTCGCCGACCTGGAGGACGCACGAGGGTCGCTTCTGCAGGAGCGTGATCTCCGCCCCCGGGACGATCCCAAACACCGCCAGCGTGTCTTGGCGCGAAGGCTTCCTCGCCCCCAGGCAGAGCACCCGGGCGCGGTCACCGTTGTCGAGATCGTCGATTGGACGAACGCCCTCTGGCAGCGTGGAATATCCGGGCGCCTCCCTTCG
>JBDHED010000128.1:0-10025 GCA_039591175.1 Gemmatimonadota bacterium
CCTGGGTCGCAGGTTCAAATCCTGCCGCCGCCACCATCTCTTATGACGCCGCCGAGCCACGATCTCGCGGTCGCCTTTGGCGATCATTGGAACCGCTACTTCGCTCCCCAAGCCCGAGGTGCGGTTGTGGTCGCGGCTTCGGGTGGTGTCGACTCCATGGCTCTGTTGGCGCTCCTCGCACGGGATCGAGTGGCGGGCTCGGAGCTGCGGATCGTGGCTGCTCATTTCGATCATCGAACGCGAGGATTGGAAAGCGCCGAAGACGGTCGGTTCGTGGCCGAAACAGCCTCTCGATGGGGGGCTGAAGTCGAGCTCGGCGAGGGTGATGCCGTTGCCGCGGCGACCCCGGGTGGCCGCGGACCGCAGGCAACGGCGCGCGAATTGCGTTATCGCTTTCTAACTCGGATTGCCGCTGAGCACGCTGCAGCGTCGGTCGCGACGGGTCATCACCGCGACGATCGCGTGGAAACCGTCCTGCTGCGGTTGGTGCGTGGTACCAGCCCCGAAGGGCTGGCCGCTCTGGGCCCGATCGAGGAGCTGCGCGGCGTCCTCATCGTGCGACCGCTGTTGGCGTTTTCCCGGGCCTCGATTCTGGCCTGGGCGGAGGCTACCGGAGTGCCCTTTCGCGATGACCCCTCGAACTTGGAGGCTCGCTACCCCCGCAATCGGATGCGACACGAAGTGCTCCCACTACTAGCCGAGTTCAATCCCCGGGTGGATGAGGCGATCGTTCGTCTGAGCGCGCTCGCCGGGACGGACAGCGCTTATCTGAGTGCGGCCGCCGATGATCTGCTAAATGCCGCGACCGAGAGCCGCGCCGAGTCGATCTGGAGGCTCAAGGCCGGACCGTTGGTCGACGCCCCGACGGCGTTGCTATCACGGATCGTGATCCAGGGCTGGGCGTGGTGTGCGCCCCACGGGGCGACCCCGCCGAGCGGCGAATGGATCGCCGGAGCGGTAGCGTTCCTGAGACGGGGTCGCGGTGGAAGCGTCCCTGTTCCCGGCGGAGGCGAGCTTCGCCGGTCGACCGGTTGGATCGAGTTTGAGCGTCGTGCCAATGGCAGAGGAGGAGGCGATGAGTGAGGCCCAGGCCGTAATGACGGGCGACGTGACCACGGTGCTGATCGATGAGGAGCGTCTCCAGGCTCGAATCCGTGAGTTGGGTCGCGAGATCACTTCCGATTATGCCGAGCGCGACTTGGTGTTGCTCTGTCTGCTCAAGGGCGGGATCTACTTCACGTCGGACCTGAGTCGGTCGATCGATCTCCCGATTACGCTCGAGTTCGTACGCGCGCGCTCGTACGCCGGCACGGAATCGACCGGGCAGGTCAAGCTGTCGTGGATCGACGGACTCGACATTTCGAACCGCGACGTGTTGATCGTCGAAGACATCGTGGATACTGGTCTCACGCTGGTCGAAATCTGGAAGGCACTCGAGGCGCAGAACCCGGCCAGCCTCGACATCTGCACGCTGCTGTACAAGGAAAAGCGCCTCGCTCAACCCTTTCCGCTCCGCTATATTGGCTTCACAATTGAAGATGTGTTCGTGGTCGGCTACGGTCTGGACCTTGAGGAGCAGTACCGGAACCTGCCGCACATCGCGGTAGCAGTACCGGAACCTGCCGCACATCGCGGTGTTTCACCCCGACGATGCCGATCGCGACGAACCCACAGGTTTACTGAATCCCCCATGAGCGAAAAGCAGAACCGCCCACGCCGGCCGCGCCGCTCGAGCGGCCCCGGTCGTCGTCCTCCACGACGCACTCAACTCTCTAGTCTCTACCGGAGTATTGCGTTGTGGGCGCTGATCCTCATTGGGGTCGGCCTGCTGCTTCAGTTCTTCATGCCCAAGGAGCAGCAGCGGGTCGATATCAAGTACTCGGAGTTTGCCGAGCAGTTGGTCGGCGAGAACATCCAGTCGGTGACCATCACCGATAAAGAGATCTCCGGCGAGCTCATCAAATCAGCCACCACGACTTCCGGCGGCGATACTCGGAGTTACACCGAGTTTCATACCATCCTGCCGTTCGAGGACCCCGAGCTCGTGCGACGTCTCGAGGTCCGGGGGGTGGCCGTGGAGGCCCGGCAAGCGGGCATGAATTGGGGATCGATACTGTTGACCTCGCTGCCGTGGATCCTCATCATCGGTATCTGGATCTTCCTGCTTCGTCAGATGCAGGGTGGTGGCTCGCGGGCTTTCTCGTTCGGGAAATCCCGCGCTCGGCTCCTCTCTGCGGATGCACCCAAAGTGACGTTCGATGACGTTGCCGGAGCCGACGAAGCGAAGGAAGAGCTCGAAGAGATCATCGAGTTTCTCCGCGACCCAAAGAAGTTCCAGCGTTTGGGTGGACGCATCCCCAAGGGCGTGCTGCTTCTCGGACCACCGGGAACGGGCAAGACGCTGCTTGCACGAGGGGTGGCCGGCGAAGCCGGAGTGCCGTTCTTTTCGATGTCGGGCTCTGACTTCGTAGAGATGTTCGTCGGTGTTGGCGCGTCGCGAGTCCGCGATCTCTTCGAGCAGGGTAAGGCACATGCACCGTGCATCATCTTTATTGACGAGATCGATGCCGTTGGCCGGCACCGCGGCGCGGGGTTGGGCGGTGGCCACGATGAGCGCGAGCAAACGCTAAACCAGTTATTGGTCGAGATGGATGGCTTCGAATCCAACGAGGGCGTCATCTTGATCGCCGCGACGAACCGGCCGGACGTGCTCGATCCGGCGCTGTTGCGCCCCGGGCGATTTGACCGACAGGTCGTCGTAGATCGCCCCGATGTCCGCGGTCGCGAGGGGATCTTCAAGGTCCATACCCGCGACATCCCGCTCTCCGATGACGTCGATCTAAAGGTGCTTGCCAAAGGCACCCCAGGCTTATCCGGAGCTGACATCGAGAACATCGTCAACGAATCAGCGTTGTTGGCGGCGCGCAACAACCGCACGCATGTGACGATGCCCGACTTTGAGGCCGCCAAGGACAAGGTCATGATGGGTGCCGAGCGAAAGAGCCTTGTCATCTCGGATGACGAGCGCCACTCGATCGCTTTCCACGAGGCCGGACACGCGCTCGTGCGCATGTTGACTCCGGAAGCCGATCCGGTACACAAGGTGACGATTATTCCGCGCGGTCGTGCCCTCGGTGTGACCCACTTCTTACCCGAAGACGAGCGCCACATCTATACACGTACGTGGTGTGAGAACCAGCTGAGCGCACTGCTCGGTGGGCGAGCGGCCGAGAAGTTGATCCTCAACGCGACGACGACCGGTGCGGGGGACGACCTCCAGCGGGCCACCGATTTGGCACGTCGCATGGTCACCAAGTGGGGCATGAGCGACGTGTTGGGTCCGCTCACGTACGGCGACGAACAGGAGCCAGTGTTCTTGGGCCGTGAGATAGCCCAGCACCGCGACTATTCGGAGGAGACGGCACGGCTGATCGACAAGGAGGTGAAGGGGATCGTTTCGATTGCGTTCGATCGAGCGATCACGATCCTCCGGGAAAACGAAGACACCCTGCGCCGCTTGGCTGAGGCGTTGCTCGACCGGGAGATCCTCGACAGTGAGGAGATAGGGAGAATCCTCGATGGCCACGAACTACGACCGCTCGACTTGGAGGCCCCCGCTCTCACAGAGGTCGAACAGCCGTCCGCGGTCGAGTCCGAGGAAGACGCACAAACGACCGTTGAGGAATCGGGCCCCGGCGACGAGGTGCCAGAGCCGACCGACCAATCAAGACCGGCGGCAGCCGAGTCGGCTCGCGCTCGCGAGGAGACCCCTCTAACAAGCGACACGTAGCGCTCGTGTGGTGAGCCCAGTGGTCGCCTCCGAGCCGGTGATTTGGCGGGTGCGCGATCGGGAGCTCGTGCTAGGGTCGGTCCCGCTGCTGATGGGGATCGTCAACGTGACCCCGGATTCATTCTCGGACGGTGGCCTGTTCCTCGGTCACGATCAAGCTATCGCCCACGGGTTGAGCTTGGTCGAGGCGGGTGCCGCGCTGCTCGACATCGGAGGCGAGTCCACGCGGCCGGGGGCGCAGCCGGTCTCGGTCGATGAAGAGATCGACCGCGTCGTGCCGGTGATTCGCGGGATCGCCAAGCGGGTCGACGTACCGCTGTCGATCGACACGACCAAGCTCGAGGTAGCACAGGCTGGGCTCGAAGCCGGCGCGAGAATCGTGAACGACGTGAGTGCTCTTCGCTTCACACCGGCCCTGGCGGGCTTGGCGGCGGATGCGGACACGGGGCTAGTGTTGATGCACATGCGCGGCGAGCCGCGGACCATGCAGCACGATCCTCGTTACACCGATCTGTTTGGCGAGATAAGCGGTGAGCTCGAGACGGCCGCCGCGTTGGCAGAGTCAGCCGGCGTCGACCACCGCGCGATCGTGCTCGATCCGGGCATCGGTTTTGGCAAGGCGTTGGTCGACAACTACCGAATCCTGGCCCACTTGGAGGTGCTTGCAAGACTCGGGTACCCACTCATGATCGGTCACTCGCGCAAGACGTTTCTCGACCCCGATGGGCGCTACGCTCCCGCTGAACGGTTGGCGGAATCGGTGGCCGCGGGGCTTATGGCAGCGCTCAGTGGGGCACGTATCCTGCGCGTGCATGACGTCGCCGCGCACGCACGCGCGCTCGTCGTGTACCGTCGCTGGTTGGAGGCCAGGCCGTGATCGAGCACTGGTCGCGCATGCTCTTTCTGCGTCCCGGTATCGCCGACGTTATCGACATCGCGGTCGTAGCGTTCATCATCTACAAGCTGTTCACCCTGGCCCAGGGCACACGCGCACTGCAGATGATGATGGGGTTCGTAGTGCTGGTGGTCGCTGCCTACGCGACCAAGCTCCTGCGGCTCGAGGCGCTCAACGAGATCTTCCAGGCCGGCCAGCTGGTTTGGGTGATCGCCATTCTGGTGATCTTCCAGCCAGAGCTTCGATCGGGGCTCGCCAGACTCGGGCGGACACCGGTGCTCAGGCTGCTCGTCAAGGGCGAGGAGAGCCCGGTCGTCAGCGAGGTCGTCAAAGCCGCCACCCAGCTCAGCAAGGACAAGCGTGGAGCGTTGATCGCTATCCAGCGCGAGGCCGGATTGATGGAGTATGTCGAGAGCGGCAAGCCACTCCACGCCGAGGTCTCGGCGGAGCTGCTGAGTACCATTTTCGCACCCTACACTCCACTTCATGATGGTGCGGTGATCATCGACGGGAACGACATCGTAGCCGCGGCGTGCATCCTACCGCTGACCCAGTTCCCGGTCTACGACTCATCGATCGGCACTCGCCACCGGGCGGCGATCGGGCTGTCCGAGGAAGCCGACGCGATCGTCGTCGTCGTCAGCGAGGAGACTGGCAACATTTCGCTCGCCGTGGAGGGTCGGTTGGTCAAGAACCTGTCGCCCGAGCAGCTGACCGAGCGGCTCCAGCATCTGACCGCGGCTCGCTCCCTGATCTAGCGCGCCGATCGAGAACGGTTGCCCGACCACCAACGCGACACCTAGCTTTTTGGCTCGATCGTACCGATGATCGCCGACAGCCGAACGGATTCCAGCCACAGAACTTGGAGGGACACGAGCTTCGATGCGGAGGCTTAGCCGCGACCGGCTGATCTACGCCGGTCTGACATTCCTGGTCATCTTTGTGTCGTACATCTGGACGCTGGCGCCCACGCTCACGTTCTGGGATGCGGGCGAGTTCATCACCACCTCGTACATCCTCGGCATCCCGCACCCGCCGGGCACGCCATTTTTCGTGTTGCTGGGCCACGTGTTTGGGCTTCTGCCGCTGGGACTCGCTTACGCGGTCAAGCTGAACCTGATGAGCGCGTTGGCTTCTTCAATCGGAGGCTTTTTCTACTTCCTGGTGTTGGCGCAAGTCGTGGGTCGTATCGATCGGCGGTTCGATTGGCGGCTCCCCGCATCGGTTATCAACGTAGCCGCGGCAGCGGCGGTGTTGTTGTCCGCGTGGGGCTTGACCGTGTGGTACAATTCGACCGAGACCGAGGTCTACACGGTGGCGCTGATGACGATCGCCCTGGTGACATTCCTGGTCTTCTACTGGGCCGATCACCTGGCCGAGGGCAAAGACTGGAACTTGCTCTTGCTGGTCGTCTTCCTGATGGGTCTGTCGGTCGGTAACCACTTGATGGCACTGTTGGTCATGCCGGCTGTGGTCGTCTTCGTCGTTGTGACGGTCTGGGACACGCAGCGCGAGTACGTACTGAGCCTGTTGGTGGGCGCGCTGGGCCTCTACCTGGTCGTCATGCGGGGCTTGTCGGTGGATGGCATCCTGGCGGGTGAATCGGCGATCAATCCAGGTATGATGCTAGTCGGGTTGGTGGTTCTTGGCGCCGGCATCTACTGGATGCTCAAGACCGGGGCGCTGACTTTCTTTATCGCCGCGATCGCGTGCTTCGCCGCCGGGACCTCGGTGATCTTTTATCTGAAGATTCGCGCCGGGCTCAATCCGGCGATCAACGAGGCCAATCCGGAAACGTGGCAAGAACTGCTCGCGGTTCTGGCCCGGCGGCAGTACGAGTTGCGACCGATCTTCCCGCGGTCGGTCGATTTCTTGCGTTACCAGATCCCGCTCTACTTTGACTACCTGTTTGGCCGGATCGGACCATTCGAGTCTCGCGTGCCGGGCCAATTTGGTCACCCGGCGCTGTCGATCCTGACTTTCACGCTGGCGATCGTCGGTTCGGCCTACCACTTCATCGCCGACCGCAAGACGTGGGTCTTCTTCCTGGGTGTCTATCTGACGACATCGCTGGGGCTCCTCGTGTATCTGAACTTCCCGCTGGGGAACAGCCAGGCGTTGGATCTGACGGGTGTCATCCGTGAAGTCCGCGAGCGCGACTACTTCTTTGTCGTCTCGTACGTGTTCCTGGCGCTCTGGGCGGGAGTCGGGCTTTTCTCGCTAGCCGGCGAGGCGTGGCGGCGCGCACGCCGACCGGTGTTTGGTGGCTTCGAGGTCGTCGTGGCAACCGTGGTACTGTTGCTGCTGCCCGCCCTCGTGTTCGCGCTCAACTACCATCAGAGCGATCGCCGTGGCAACACGATCCCGCGCGATTTTGCCTACAACGTTCTGCAGTCTCTCGAGCCGTGGGCGATCCTGTTCACTAACGGCGACAACGACACGTTCCCACTCTGGTATTTGCAAGAGGTGGAGGGCGTGCGGCGCGACGTCTCGGTCGTCAACCTGGCGCTCATGAACACCCACTGGTACTTGCGCCAATTGAGCGAAAAGGTGTTCACGGCCGGCGACACGCCTGTCGGCGCGGACGATGTCATGCTGATCGAGCACGGAGTGGCGATGGGTACCAGGCCCGACTACGAGCTGATCGACTACACCGGCGGGAGGGAAGACCCGCTGGCGCGAATCGGGTTCGTTCTCGACGAGGAGACGAGTCTCGATGTGGCAGGGATCGAGGTCAATCTGCCGGCTAACTCGATTCTGCGGCGCCAGGACATCGGCGTGCTGCAGGTGATTCGCAAGAACCTCGGCCGGCGGCCGATCTACTTCTCGGTGACCGTTCCCGACGATGGGAAGGTGAATCTGTTCGACAATCTGCTGCGCGAGGGGATCGTCGACCGCGTGCGTGAACGGCGCGCTTCTGATCTCGCCCGAAGCGGTGAGCGCGTCGAACCGAGCTTCTGCTGCAAAGCGTGTATCGCTACGGTGGCATCGAGGACCCAAACATTTATAAGGACGCGACCGCGCGGGCGCTGATCGGCAACTACGGGGCCACGTTTTTGCAGCTCGCCGCGGCCCAGGCCCGGCAGGGTGACACCGAGTCGGCGATACTATCGCTCAGCCGTGGGCACTCGATCCTAGGCCGCGATCCGGATCACGACGCGTATCTGACCAGCCTGCTGAACGTCTTCGCGGTAGGTGGCTCGTATGCGCAGATCGACAGCCTGCTACAAGACGCCGAGGATCGTCGCGGCGAGCGGCTCGACGATCGCTACTACAAAACGGCTGCCTACAACGCCGCCGTGGTCGGCCACTACGAAGTCGCAGACCGGTTACTCGAGAAGTACTTCCGCGAGGATCTGACCGCGGTTGAGCCCGAGCTCTGGATCGACATGGCCGAGATGGCGATCGCCGCGGCCGACACCGAGCAGGGGATGAAGCTTCTGACACGGGCGATCCGGGTCGACGCCAACAACCGTCGCGCGTTCCTCCGCTACATCAACTTGGCTGACGCGATCGGGAATGACGTCTTGACCAAGACGTTCCTTTATCAGTGGGTACGAACCCACCCTGCGGACACCTCCACCGGTCGCATGTACGAGGAGTTTCTGAAAAACGGCGATTTTCCGGAAGAGCTGCGGTGGGAGAGTGTGGTGCGGGCGCCATCGGCTGCGGTTGACACCGCTCCGGGGGGCGAATAGACTCGCCGCGAATCGATTCCGCTCCCCCTTCCTCACCCCTCGAGGAGGCCGCGTGACGTTACTTCAGATGTTCCGAGACGGCGGCTTGTTCATGTACCCGCTGCTGCTCTGCTCGATCCTCGGGTTGGCAGTCATCCTGGTAAAGTTCGTAACCCTTCGCTTGGCCAAGGTTCAAACCGGTCGACTGTTGGATCAGGTTCACTCGATGGTCCGCAACGGTCGCGTCGATCAAGCCATGGAGCTGTGCGCCAACACGCGCGGGCCGGTGGCGTCGATTTTGTTGACCGGCCTCCACCTGTACGCGGAGCGGAGCTCGACCCGAGCCGAGCAAGCGATCACGCATGCCGGCCGAATCGAGATGGCGTTCCTCGAAAAAGGGTTGGTGGTTCTAGCCACGATCTCCAATGTCGCCCCGCTGATCGGCTTCTTGGGCACGGTAGCCGGAATGATCATGGCCTTCGGAGCGATCGAGTCGGCAGGCGAGGTCGAGGCCACACTGGTCGCGGGCGGTATCAAAGTGGCACTCATCACGACGGCCACCGGGTTGGCGATCGCGATCCCGGTCAACATCGCCCACAACTGGTTCGTATCTCAGATAGACGATCTGATTGTCGACATGCGGCAAGGCGTGCAGTCGATTCAGGACATGTTGTGGGCCGGTGACAACCAATCGGCGCCAAGCGGACCTCCCGCTGGTGGTCCGCGGTAGAATCGACTACAATTTTGACGAGGTGAAACGAAGATGGCGGTGAGACAAAAGGGGTTCGACAAGAAGCACCAAGCGAGCAGCGAAATCCCCTCGTCGTCGATGGCCGACATCGCTTTCCTGTTGCTCATCTTCTTCATGGTCTCGACTACTTTCCGCTCTGAGCAACCACGGGACGTCACGATGCCCGAGGCGACCGCGCAGGAGAAGATCCCCGAGAAGCGGAAAGACATCCAAAACCTGTTCATCGAAGAGAGCGGTGCGGTGTATATAAATGATCAGAGCGTGCCCGTGTCCCAGATCTCGGACGTGATCGCCCCGATCCGACTCGAGCGCGTGCGGTTGGTCGTTTCGATCCGTGGTGATGTCGACGTGGCCTACGATCTGGTCAACGATGTGCAAGAGGAGCTAAGGGACGCCGGTGCGGTGAGGGTGAACTTCACTACCAACCTCGAACGCGAGACCTCGAGGCGGGGTAGATAGGTCAAAAGGAGGAAACGAACGGATGAACGAACCCCAAGCCAAGCCAGCCGGAAGCACCACGTACTCGACCGCCAATTCGCGGCTCCACAGCGCCTACGGCCGCTATTTCAAGGCGTTTGCGATCGCCGCGACGGTCATCCACGGGATCATGATCTTCTTCTTCGTGGCACCCCGTGGGGCTGGCTTCGAGGCTCGGGCCGAGGAGATGGAGGTCATCGACATCCCACCCGAGATCAAGATCCCCCCGCCACCTGAGGAGATCGCTCGCCCGGCCACGCCGGTGATCTCGGAGGAGCCGATCGAGGAGGATATCACGATCGCCGAGACCGACATCGTCGAGGATCAAGAGGTCCCCGAGGCGCCACCCCCACCGTCTGATGTGGGCAACACGTTCACGTTCACGCCCTACACGGTGAAGCCGAAGTGCAAGACGAACTGCACGGCCAAAGACAT
>JBDHED010000129.1:0-6074 GCA_039591175.1 Gemmatimonadota bacterium
CCGATTGATCGGCAGCCGGAACGTCTTGGAGTTCTCGGCCAGCGCCTTCAAGATCGCCTGCCGGATCCACCACACGGCGTACGAGATGAACTTGACGCCCTTGGTTTCGTCGAACTTCTGCGCCGCCCGCACCAGACCCACATTGCCCTCGCAGATCAGGTCGGGCAGGCTCATGCCCAGATTCTGGTACTTCTTGGCCACCGAAACCACGAAACGGAGATTGGATCGGACGAGCTTCTCGAGCGCCAACTGGTCGCCGTCGCGGATACGCCGCGCGAGCTCCGCCTCCTCCGCCCGGGTCAGCAGCGGGTGGTTCTTGATGTCCTCCAGATAGAGCGCCAAGGCCCCTTCGTCGACCTTGTCGGCGCTCGCTCCGAGAGACATGTTGGTGGTCTTTCTGCGCTTATTTGCCATGTTTTGGGTGCCTGCTTTCCAACACTTCCGGGGTGCGCGTGGAAAACCGCGTAAATATAGAAATCGCAGTATTATATCCGACGGACCTCGATCCTGTCAACAGGGTACTAAATAGGCGTTTCTAATCGTTTTGACTAGACCTCGGACCGAACGTAGGATAGATACACCGATGAGCGACAAAGGTTTACCCCTCCTGCTGGTGATGCTGATCAGCATGATCCTAGCTCCTCAGATGCGCGGCCAGGAAACCGAAGATGCGCCCGGTTTTCGCCGTCAGTACCTGGAGGTCGAGACCTATCGGGACCAGAAGATCCTGCTGCGCGATTGGCCCGCCCTCTCGCAACTGGTCGCCTGGTCCGCCGCGGTCGAGGAGAGTGTGGCCGAGGAGGCCGACACTCTGTCAACCGAAATGTTCGAAGAGTTTCGGGTCCGCGCCGACTCGTTGGCGACCCAACCCCTGCCGCCTTTCTTCACCGGCGAAGCCGCCGACAGCGTCCGAGCGACCTTGGAGGAGCTTGTCGTGATCCTCGGCGAGGCGGACTCGCTAATGGGCGAGGCTCCGGGGACGCCCGAAAGAGTGGCCGGCGAACAGCTCAATACGCCGACTGAGGAGCGGACGTTGGTTACGGGGAATACCGCGGTCAGGGTCCCAGCCGGGGTAGCTGTTGGCGAGGCCGATTCGCTACCGCGCGCCGAGCTAGGGCCTGAGGAGCTGAATTTCGTCGATCGGTTGACGCTGGCGCTGACCACGATCGATCGGCTGGTTCACCTGACGCGAGCCGCCGGCGGTGATCAATCCGGTGAGGTTAGCCGGGAACCCACTGCTGAAGGGTCCAGCTCGCCAACAGATAGAGCAGCACCCCCGCCAGAACCGTAAGCGCGAGATTGTGGCCGACCTCTTTGTTCACTTCCGGCAGGAGATCCGTGGCCGCCACATACAGCGTCACCCCGGTGGCGAGCGACAAGCCGACCCCGGCCAAATCGGGTCGCTCAGCCAACATCAAGGCACCGAGGACGCACATCGCGCCGACCAGCGCAGCGGCGCCCACCGCGTGGCGACGCGGTTGCCCGCTGGCCAAGACGATCGATGCGATGGTGAAGCCCTCCGGCAGCTTGTGGAGCGCGATCGCCACGAACACGAGCCATCCGAGAACCGGTGATACGGCATACCCGGCAGCGATCGAGACGCCGTCGAACAATGAATGGAGCCCCAGACCGAATACCGCGGCGAGGCTGGATCGACCGTGCACCACCTCGTGGTGTGTCTCCTCGCCGAAGTGGAAGTGAGGGACGGCTGCGTGCTCAAAGACGTGGGTCAGGAAGTACCCGGTGACGACGAGCGGCAACGCCCGCGTCGGCTCGAGCGCCAACGCCTCCGGCAACATCCTGAGCAGGGCGACGGACAGCAGAAACCCGGCACCGACAGCAACGAAGAGTTGCAGCATGACGCGGCTCCAGCGGTGGCCTACACTGACCAAAAGGCCACCGACCAGGTTGCCCACGCCAGCGACGATTGCAAGCAAGACACCCATAGGTTGCGGGCGGCCAACATAGCCGACCTGAGGAAGGCTGGAAAGCGACGCTGATTGCCCCGGTGTTTCCACTCGCGAACGTGGTTTTCTTTCCGCACACGTTCCTACCGCTCCACGTCTTCGAGCCGCGCTACGTGGAGATGGTCTCGGCTGCCCTAGCCGGCGATGGTTTGATCGCCATGGTCTTGGCCCGCGAGGAGCGACCGGCTGGTCAAGATCTCGCGGTCTTCCGTGTTGGATCGGTAGGCCGACTGACGGTTGCCGACGAAATGGAGGACGGGCGGTACAACATCGTCCTCGACGGTTTGGCGCGAGTGGCGCTCGACGAGTTTGAGGCCACGCCCGGCGAGTACTTTACCGCCCGGCTGGAAATCCTGGGTGAGGCTCTGCCCGACCTGCAGGATCCCCGAGTGGCGGAAGAAAAGGCGGGTCTAGTGATGACCGCCCGCCAGTACGGCGAGCAGGTTTTGCGCGGTCGGGTGCCGATCGACTTCTTGAGCGAGGCGCTGCCGTACGCGACGCTGGTGAATCGCTGCGCCAGCCTGCTGCAGGTGAGCGTGGATGCCAAGCAGGAGTTGTTGGCACTCGACGACGTCGGAACGCGAGCCGAGATCGTGACCCGCGGAATGGCGGAGCAGATCCGGTCGCACGCTGTGATCGAGCGATTCACCGATCGTCGCCCGGACGATCCGCGTTCGAACTAGTCGCGCGTCGATCTGGTGCTTTTTTGGGGTTGGTGCCGGGGGAGGGAATCGAACCCACACGGCCTCGCGGCCACCGGATTTTGAGTCCGGCGCGTCTACCAGTTCCGCCACCCCGGCCGGAGACGAGAAAGCTAGGGCGACATCTGGAGCAGTGCTAGGATCCCGCGGGCTCCGGAATGCGTTATCGCACCCAACCTCGGTACTCGAGCAGTATCTCCCCCCGCGGGAGCGAGTCGGGTGGTTTCCGCTCGACGGTCACCAGTAGCGCAGCCCAGCCAACCAGGAAGGAGTCGCTAGGCAAGCCGGCGAGAACCCGACCATCGAGCGCGTCCCCGAGATCGGCCAGCAGCTGGAATCCAAGGTCATTCTCGAGCCAAAACGCGTACGTCGAATCGGCGCTCAGCGACGCCAACCCGGCCGCGGTAATGACCGCCCGGCCCTGACTAGCGATCAATCGTCCGCGGGCCGGCTCTTGACCAAACAGCGGTAACTCGTGACGGTCGGGTGCGGCCAGGACCGTCAGCAGCTCATCCGTTTTGGCGGCCACGGTCAGCAGCGAGTCTCGAACCACCAGCTGGGCAGCGAGCGAGTCGGCGCGTGCGTGGGCCGCCGCACCAGCCGCAGCCAGCTCTGTGTTACGTTGGTTCTCGCGGACCGCGAACGCGATCGTCGCTAGCGCAACCAGTCCGGCACCAGCGGTTGCCCATTTCCACCCTCGCGCGCGGGCTGAAGACCGGGCCGTAACCGCCGCCAGCGCGCGGCGCTCGGCCGACCCGGTTTGGGCTTGCGGGATCACAGCCACGTCTCGCGGGCGTCGATGGTCAGCGTTGTGCTAATGAGTAGAGTAGGGATGTTGGTGGAGCTGATCGGGATCGAACCGACGACCTCCTGAATGCCATTCAGGCGCTCTCCCAGCTGAGCTACAGCCCCAAAAAAACCAAAAACCAAGGTAGATCGCGAGCCTCTGGATCGTCAACCCGATTCGGATAGCTTCGTGGCCATGACTCGACCTACCCGAACCAAAATCTTGGCGACTCTCGGACCTGCGAGCGACACGCCGGAACGACTCGAGGCGATGATCCTCGCGGGAATGAGCTGTGCCCGGCTCAACTTCTCGCACGGGGATTACGACGAGTACGCTCGCACGATCGCCTTGGTGCGCGAGACAGCCGGGCGGCTCGATCGCCCGATAGCCGTCATGCAGGACCTTCAAGGGCCCAAGATCCGGATCGGGAAAATCGAGGGTGGTTCGATCGAGCTGGCGGTTGGAGAAACGGTCCGTCTGGAGGCCAGTGATGGCGTCGGCACCCGAGACCTGCTGACGACCACATACCGGGAGTTGCCGCAAGACGTCACTCGAGGTGATCGAATCCTCCTGGACGACGGGCGATTGGTGCTGGTGGTCGAGGAGATCCAGGGCGATGTCGTGGTTGGGCGCGTGGTCGAGGGTGGTGTGCTCAAGGAAAAGAAGGGGATCAATCTGCCGGGGGTGCAGATCAGCGCGCCGGTGCTAACGGAGAAGGATCGTCAGGACATCGCGTTCGGGTGCGAGCACGGAGTCGACTACGTGGCCTTGTCGTTTGTTCGCAGCGGCCATGACCTGCGGATGCTGAAGCAAGAGATGCGAAAACATGGCAGCGAGGCTCCGGTGATCGCGAAGCTGGAGAGGCCGCTGGCCGTTGACAACCTGGACGAGATCTTGGCCGAAGGCGCGGGCGTTATGATCGCGCGCGGCGATCTCGGAGTGGAGCTGCCGCCGGAACGTGTGCCGATCCTACAGAAAGAGATCATTCGTCGCGCCAATGGTTCGAAGCGGTTGGTGATCGTCGCCACCCAGATGTTGGAGTCGATGACCAAGAGCTTGACACCGACCCGGGCCGAAGCCTCCGATGTGGCGAACGCGATCTTCGACGGAACCGATGCGGTCATGTTGTCGGCCGAGACCGCGACCGGGAACCACCCCGTCGAGACGATCGAGATGATGGAGCGGATCATCGTTGCCGCTGAGCTCGAGATTGAGCGTGCCCCCTGGCGCCGTCGACGCGACCCCCAGCTGACCGAGGACTTTGGCGAGGCTATCGGGGACGCCGCGACGGTGGTCGCCGCAACGGTCGGGGCGAAGTACGTCGTGGCTTTTACCCAGTCCGGTTCGACCGCAGGTTTGTTGGCGAAGTACCGCCCCTCGGTCCCACTGATCGCGTTCACGCCCAACCAGCGGGTCCGCAACCGATTGGCGATCCACTGGGGGGTCAAGCCGTTGGTCGCCGAGATCGCCGAGACGATCGATCGCTTGATCTCGGAGCTCGAGAGGCGATTGGTGGTCGAGGATCTCGCCAAGGAGGGCGAGGTCATCGTGTTAGTGTGTGGTGCACCGCTCGATATCGCGGGTCGAACCAACCTCATGAAGGTGCATCGGATCGGTGACAAGCCACGCCTGGGAGATAGCGAAGCCGATTCTTGAAATCAGTTTGACGGCTCTAGAACCCTCGGATAGCTTCGCTTTTCATGGCTGAAATCGCTGCAGCAAAGAAGCCGATCGCCGGTTTACAGGGCGTCGTCGTCGCCGACTCCGAGATCTCGTACGTCGATGGGCAGGCGGGAGACCTGGTCTATCGCGGCTACTCGATCGAAGATCTGGCTGCGAACTCGACGTTCGAAGAGACCACAAAGCTCTTGCTCGACGGCACGCTTCCCAGCCGTTCGGAGTTGGACCAGTTTGACGCCGAGCTGATCGGGGCCAGGGGTCTAGATAGCGAGATCATCGACCTTATCCGCGCCTACCCGACGGACGCCCAACCCATGGCGGTACTGAGAACGGCTGTTTCCGCGCTCGGGTTGTTCGATCCCGACACCGAAGACATCGGGCCCGAGGCAACGCGCCGAAAGGTGATTCGGTTGGTGGCCAAATTCCCCGCTATCGTGGCCGCGTTCGAGCGCCATCGTAACGGCCACGATCCGATTGGTCCGCGCGAGGACTTGGCTCATGCGGCCAACTTTCTCTACATGCTTACCGGTTCCGATCCCGACCCCGAAGACGCTCGCGTCATGGACGTGTGTCTCATTCTGCACGCTGAGCATGGGATGAACGCTTCGACGTTCTCGGCTCGGGTGACGGCGGCCACGCTCTCGGATATCCACTCCGCTATTACATCCGCGATCGGGACACTAAAGGGGGCTTTGCACGGTGGCGCGAACCAAGAAGTGATGAAGATGCTGCTCGAAATCGATGCGCGCGCGGTCGAGCCGGCCGATTTCGTGCGAGCGATGCTGGGTCGCAAAGAACGAGTGATGGGCTTTGGGCATCGCGTGTACAAAACCATGGACCCACGGGCACCAATACTGAGGCGATTCTCTCGGGACTTGACCGCCCGCGCTGGACAGTCAAAATGGTTCACCATAAGCGAGCAAATCGTCGAGACGATGA
>JBDHED010000130.1:0-6071 GCA_039591175.1 Gemmatimonadota bacterium
TTCCACGCGACCCCAAATGCACATCTCGCCGTCATTACGCTCGACCGCGAAGCCATCGAGCTCGTCGAACTCGCGCCAATCTTCCAGCGACCCGAAGAAGCGCGGCTTTACGACATAGGGGCCTCCATCCTCCGGACAGAACACGTCGCAGTTACCACAGTCGTTACAGAAGTCCGCAAAATTACCGTACTGCTGTTTCTGGTCGATAACTAACGTCCCATCGGTGCGGCTCGTCCAGGTCTCGCCGGTGAACCGCATCTTGTGAATCGGTTGCTCGAGGCGCGGAAGCACAAACACGAAATTGGCATTGTTGGGACACACGGGAACGCACTTGTTACACGTGATACAATCGAACAGCTCGAGATGTGAACCGACCTTGGTAGGTGGTTTTGAGTTCCGAACCCTGGCGTAGCGCGTGTCCGCGGTAGCGCTCGGCACGTAGTGATCGGTGTTGCAGAGCGCCGTCTCGGCGACCCACCTTCGGTAGAGCTCAGTACCCGCGACGGTCGCCAGGTCTCCACCCGAGTCGAGAGCCGCCTGGCAAGCGCTCCGCAACGCCGGTTCTTCGATATCGAGCCGCTCCAGCGCCGTCGCGCCCAATCCGTAGGCACGGATGATGTAACTCGCGATGCTGTCAGCACCGACGTCATCCATACGTTTTCGCAGCGCATTGAAGTAACGCTGTGCCCGACCGTAGCCGCCGGGTTTGAGGAGATCGGTGCACACGGTCACCGGGACGAGCCCCAGCGCCACCGCGTCGGGGAAATTCTCTCGCCCGATGCCAGCAGCGAACGATATCGGGAACCGATTCCCGAAGGTGGCTCGAAACTCTTGCACGATGTTCATCGCCAACACATGGAGCGGTGGACCCGAGAGGTACATCTCCTTCTCCGAGGCAGGAAAGAAATCTCGGTCGTTCTCGACGATCAGAGTGTTTGTGAACTTGACACCAAAACCACGACCTAACTCGTCGGCGGTGTTCCCCAAACGATCTACGAACTCGACCATCTGATCCCAGCGAGTGTCCTGCTCGAATGCGGTATCGGGGATGCGGACCCCCTCGTATCCCATAACCTCGTTCAACAGCTCGCGCGTTCGCGCGGGCCCAAGCAACAGCGGATTGAGCTTGACCGTGCAGTGCAGCCCGTTGTGGCGCAGCAGAAAGTCGATGATGCGCTCGATCTCGTCGGGCGGGCAGCCGTGAAACGTGCTCAGGGTAAGCGTGTTCGAGAGCCTGGTCGGAAAGTCCAGTTCGCGAAACTCCGCGAACTCGCGGGGGATCTCGCCACGGAGGCGATCGATGATCGCGGAGGCGTCCTGCATGCCGACGATAAAGGCCTGTACACGATCATCCTGGACACCCGCGAGGTCGTACCCGACGCTGATGTCGTAGACGACCTGGTCGAATCCGGACACCAGAGGAACTCGACCGCTCGCACGCAAGATCTCGATCAACATCGCGCCTTTCACGTACTCCTCGAGCGACTGCTCGATCTTGAGCTCTTGGCTCCACTCCACGTTGAAGCCGACGGTCGCCATGTCGATACACGGGCGCGGGATCTCCAACTCGTCCAGAACCTGGACCGTCTTGAGTTCCACGATACGACAACCGACAAGCCAGCTCAGGACGATGTTCTGCGCCATTTGTGAATGCGGTCCGGCTGCTGGCCCCAGCGGAGTCGCGGCCGTGTTGCCGTGGAACTGCACCGACAAGTCCTTTTCGACATCGCCGAAGAAGCACTTACGTAGGGGAAGGTCGAAGATCTTGTCCTCGCGTTCGAGCTCGCGAAGCATGCGTGTTATCAGCGCACCAAAGGGATATGGACGGAGCTCTGCCACGGATCAGTCTCGCCTCGCCTCTATTCCTTTGCCGGGTTCGCTGGAATACTCGATGACGTAATGATGATCGGAGCCGGCTTCGATATCGATGTCGAGAAACCGCTCGGTGGATGGATTCAGTTTACGGTCCACGCCCCGCAATTCCAGGTGATAAGGGGCATTATCCGTTCCAACGACGCGCAGGGTGTACTCGCCGCTCATGGCGTTTCCAACGTAGATGATGAGAGTCTCAGGGCCCGGTGCACCCGTCACATCGTCACCGATGCCCTCCGTCTCGTAGGATGAACCCGGTATGTCCCTGAACATCTGGTCGATGCGCGGATCATGTCCGGTCCTCCGATCTTGAGGATCGATCAGAATCAGGTCCGCCGGCGGTGTCTGTTGGCCTTCCACCGGGTGAATCCGGATATCGAGCTGACCTCGGCCCTGATCGGCTCTTCCAACGTCAACGTCCGTGTTATCGGTCTCCCTGTCCGCACAGCAGATGATCAGAAGCAGCAGAGAAACGTGGAGAAGAGGTCGCACTCTCAATCGTAGCGGTCCCGTTTGTTCAGTAGTATGCGAGAGGGGGCGCCCCGTAGGTCCGCCCCCTCTGAGAAACCCAGCGTGTCCGTCCCTCGCACAGGAACCGTGTAGCCTACTGCTTCGGGTGGAACACCTCGTCTATGAAAAAAGCCACCGCGTCAACGTCCCGGTACGGCAAACCCCAGAGCCCCCAGCTAGGCATCTCCGACTCGTGACCGATGTAGACCCGGTGACGAATGGCCGGGATATCACCGGCGTAAGCCCAGTCATCAACGGTGAAGTCCGGTATCGCAAGATCTTTTTGTACGGCCAACTCGCCGTCTCCGCGACCACCGGTGCCATGACATGATGTGCAACTGTACGACCAGACGAGCTCCCCGCGTTCAAAACGCTCCTGACCACCCTGCCAGGCGATCGTGTCAAACACCGCGGGGTCATACTGCGTCTGCGCCATGGCGACGGAGTCCGCTCGGGCCGCGCGCAGAGCTTCCTCCGCATCCTCGGCCGAGACCGGCGGGGGTTCCGGCACCTCCTGCTCGCCGCCACAGCCCATCATGAGCAACCCGATGACGACCGCCGAGAGAATCCGGTGACAGCTCTTGTCCATGTCAAGCTCCCTACGCTGAGTCCGAACAACCGAAGGCCTTCGTCTGAATCGTACGTCACGAGGGCCCAAACGTCTGTGGGGAATCTCCCTAGCCATAGTGTAAGACTCTTGACGCGAGGCTGCAGCACAACAGCAACAGCTCCTTGACCCTCCCCGGGCGCCTACCTAGGCTCGTCCACTGTTGCGCTTCGATTGCGCCTCCACGACCGGCCAGAGCAGACAGTAGCCAGGAGCAGACGTGCCAGATCAAACCGCGGGATGGTTAGGAGAACTCGAGCGAGGACGGCTCGATTTTGGAGGTCTTGCCGCTGAGCGCAAGCTCGAGCTTCTTCGCGCGCTCGAGAAGTGCCGTTTCAAGCGCTCGTCGCAAGTTCTCCGCCTCCACAACGCACTGTGCTTTATCCGCGCTTACCCTGACGATGAACAGGTTCTCGCGACGGTCGAGCGCATGCTGGAGACGTTTCGCGATCGGAGCGACCTCAGGCGGTTTCGCCGAGCTCTTAGCGACAGCGGGATCGCCGGAACCACGACCCACTTCGCTTTTTTCCCGGCCACCGCAGCGTGGTTGGCGCGGCGTTGGGGTGCCTACCTGACGATAGAGTGGCATGAGTTCGAGCGCCGTGAGAAGCTCGAGGAGTTGCTGCCTCGACTGGCACTTTTCGGCGAGACTATGGCGTTGGATGAGTTTGATCTCGGTGCCCGGGGGTGGATCGAACGCCTCAAAGGATCCGACGAAACGGATGCCGAGTTCGTTCTGCGCCGGCTTGAACAACTGAAGACAGACGGGATCGACGCCGAGACCGTGCTGGACGACCTGGTCATTCCGTTCCGCCTGGCTTCGGGCCAGGATACTCCATCCCGCACGACAGAAAGACACCGTGGCGCGCCGATAACATTTCAAACTGGTCCGCTGCGTCGTTCTCGGCCTTCGATCAAAAAAGAACTGGCCCTTCCACCACTATCGGTGCGGATCCTTTCGCCACGTGAGGGCGGAGGGCTGATCGACCTGGCACGCGCAACGATGGTCACTCGTGCCCGTGATCTCGACGCCTTTGCCCACGGCAACCGGAACGATGTCCGACTGATCGATTGTGGAGCCGGATTGCAGGTGACACTCATCGGCGTCAACCCGAAACAGCGGTTTCTGCTCGAGACCCTATACGGTTTCTTGTTATTGAAGAACGGCGTGCCCGTGGGATACGGAACCTATCTGGCTCTCTTCAACTCGGCCGAGATAGCCTTCACGATCTTTGACACTTTCCGTACCGCGGAAGCGGCGTGGATGTACGGCCGCGTTTTGAAGATCGCCTACGATGTACTCGGGTGTGACGTGTTTACCGTCGATCCGTACCAGATCGGGCGGGATAACGACGACGCCATCCGCTCTGGTGCGTGGTGGTTCTATCAGAAACTCGGCTTTCGCCCCAGGTCCACTGAGTGTTTGCAGCTGATGCGCCAGGAAGAGCGGCGGATCAAGGCCACTAGAACGCATCGATCGAGCGCGACCACCCTCAAGAAGCTCGCCTCAGACAACCTCTACTTGTACTCGAACGTGCGTCGTAACGACGTGATCGGCATGCTTCCGCTGGCGAACGTGGGATTGCGCATCACCGACTACGTAGCCGAGCGGTTTGGGTTCGATCGCCGCGCCGCCGAAAAAACGTGCGCCGCGGAAGCGGCCCGGCTATTGGGCGCACAGGTAACTCGTCGTACCCCGACGGGAGAGCGTCTGGCCTGGAAGCGCTGGGGGCCCTTGGTTCTCATCCTGCCGGGGATCGAGCGTTGGCCCAAGGCCGATAGGCGGGCACTGGCTGCAGTTATACGCAGTAAGGGCGACCCGCGAGAATCAGAATACTTGCTTCGTTTCGACCGTCACCACCGATTGCGCCGAGCGATTCAGCGGTTGACGGAGGATTGAACCTCTTCGAACCGTACTCGCCAGACGCCGAAGTACATGATTCCGATCCCTACGGCGGCAATGACGAAGAAGTCCACCGTGTGCGTGGGCGAGATGAGCTTGACCGCTAGCCCCAACAATCCGAGCGCGCCGATAGCAGTGATTACGCCCCCGATGTGGGCCATCAACCAGTAGCCGAGCGATCCCTTGAGCATGGTCCCGCAGTGCGGGCACCTCGTCTGCCTTGGGTGCCGGATGGCGGAACGCAGACGTTCGTGGCCCAACGTTACGATGCGCCCATTGCAGCTCGGACACGGCTTCACTAGCGACATGGCGGATCCTCCCAACCGCTGATTACTACTTATGCCATCGAAGTGACATCAAAGCAAGGAAGCCCCGCCAACAGCGGGGCTTCCTCCTCGTTGCGACAAGAACAGAGCGACCTACCAGCGCGCCTCCAGCTCGTCCGCGATCGCGGCCAACTCCTCACGCTGCTTACCCTCGAAAGCGCGGCAGCCGACCTCGCCAAACCTCCCGCACAACAGGGTCTGGTCGGCTTCCGTCATCACGTGGTCTCCCATGTTGAACAGGACGTTGTCTTCCTTGTAGATGTGATTTGTCAAAAGTGTCAGGTACTGTCTCGCCGCGTCGCGGAAGCGCGCTTCCGCCTCACCGTCACCACCCTCGAAGGCCGTCAACGCCGCACCCATTTGCTGGGTCAGCATCCGGGCCTGCGAGTGCTCGTAGAGCATCACGCCGATCGGTCCCCCGTCGCGGGGGATCCCACGTTCCTCGAGAACGGGGAACAACAGGTCCTCCTCCTTGGCGTGATGGCAAGCGTCAGCGAACAAGCGGAAGAACTCGACGCACCGTTTCAGCGCCTCGACCTCGAACCGCTCGCCCTGTTCGGATCTCACCACCAGTGTCTCGAGTACGCGAAGCACGCGCTCGATCACGCGGTGCTCGCTCTTCAGTACCGCAGAGGGCCGCAGGCTCTCGGTTGAGGAGCTCATATCACGCCCGAGCGTGCCTCCGGACGACTACGGGCCGATCGGGAAACCGATCCCCGCCATGAAGGAGAAGGCCCGGTTCTTGATCTCCCCGGGGTCGCTCGTATCGTTGATATCCACCAACCCCACGTTGTACCGACCCTCGATGATGATGACCGCGCTGCCGGCGTTGACCTCCACACCGCCGCCAAAG
>JBDHED010000131.1:0-6825 GCA_039591175.1 Gemmatimonadota bacterium
CCTTGTTGGCTCGAGCCGAGGCACGCATCATCGTTTCCCTTCGGGGTCGGAGGCCCTCGCTCGAGACGAGATGGCCAACCGGGTGGCGCGTTGCAGGATGCCCAGCTTTGCTGGTCCAATCCCTTGGATAGCAAGGACTTCGCCCCAGCTGCGAAAGCCTCGCTGCCGTATCCGTTCGCGTACTATTGACTTAGCAAGTTTCGGACCGATTCCGGGCAGCGCCTCCAGGAATGTGGCATCGACTCGGTTGAGATCGGGCTGCCGCTGGCCATCTGCGGGCCCCGGCCGGACGCCCTCCGTGGGCCATTCCAGATAGGGGCGCAGCCGATCCAGCGTCTTCGGCCCGATACCCGACACCGCCAGCAACTCTTCCGCGTCGTCAAACGCGCCGTGGCGAATCCGGTGCTCCAGAATCGCAGCCGCCGTCTTCGGCCCGATCCCCGGTAACCGGTCCCAAGCCACCCGATCGGCGACGTTCGGGTCGATTGGCTCCGGTGGTGCATCGGCCAACTTCCGATCGGCTCGGAGCTTCAGGCCCGCGGCGTAAAGCTGAGTCAGCCAATCGTCAGGTCCCAACCGAGCGGTGACCGCTTCGATCGAGGGCAACGGTGGCTCGAGCCGCCGATCGACGAAGTCGGCCAATCTCGAAGGCCACGCAGCCCACTCTGCCACCACGCCAAAGCTCCATGCCAATGCGATGAGCGCTAACGCGCGCCGCTCGACATGCGTTAAACGGTGTTGAAATCGCATCCCTGTCCAAGTGTCACATAGTCGACGATCCGACTCTCTAGATGCACTCGGTGTGTCAAGTTTCGAGCCAAGCGACGACTGCTCGTGCCCGGGCCGGCAGCTGCACGCTAACTACATTCCTGATAATGTACGTCGAGGCCGAGCACTTCATCGCGGCCCTCCAGCAGCATGTCGGCCTCGAGCCGGCTTGGCGCGTGCTCGACTTTGGCTGTGGTTTCGGCTTCACGGCTGGCTTGATCGCCCCGAGGGTGGCGTCGGTCTCCGTCTGGGATACAGCCGCCAACATGCGTGCGCATGCCCGTGATCATCTCGCGCCACATGGCAATGTGAATTTTCTCGATCTCGGGACCGGAATCGCGCTACCCAACGAGGTGCGCTTTGATCTCATCGTCGTAAACAGCGTCGTCCAGTACATGTCCGCAGACGAGCTGGCGGGTTGGCTCGCAGCGTGGCGCGACGGATTGGCTCCGGAGGGCAGGCTCGTTCTGTCGGACTTGATCCCGCGCGGGCACGATGTCCGCCGCGACATTCCAGCCGTGCTGCTGTTCAGCTTACGCCGCGGAACGCTGCTCCGTGCCTTGATCGAAGGAGTCAAGGAGTGGCGTCGCTATCGACAGGTGCACCGCTCGGTTTCGCTGTTGACGATCGCCCCGGAAAAGCTCGCCGAACAGGCCAAGGAACTCGGACTCCAGACCGAGATTCTGCCCGTGAACCTGAGTTCACACCCGGCTCGGGTGAGCGTCGTCTTGACCCCTCGTTAGCGCCAACGTGTCTTCCCTCTATCACCAAGCGAGACCCAAGGTAGTCATCGTTGGCGCTGGATTCGGCGGTCTTCAGTGTGCGCGTCGCTTGGCCAATGAGCCTGTCGACGTCGTGCTGATCGATCGAAACAACTACCATCTCTTCACCCCGTTGCTGTATCAAGTCGCGAGCTCGCTTCTGAACCCCAGCGAGATAGCGATTCCAATTCGATCGGTCATCAGCCGAGCACGAAACGTGCGCTTCCGACTGGGAACCGTGGCCGACGTCGACTTCAAAACCCGGCACCTGCAGATCATCGACGGGGCTGACATCGCCTACGATTACCTGGTGCTCGCCGTTGGGTGCGCCACCAATTACTTCAACCTCGACCCCCAGCGGGATGGTTTATCGGGGGTCAAAGACCTGCCCGAGGCACTGGCGCTTCGCAATCGAGTGCTTGAGCAATTCGAGATCGCTCTGACGGAGCCGGACGAGGAAAAACAGGCTCAGCAGATGACCTTTGTCATCGTCGGTGGCGGCCCAACCGGCGTCGAGTACGCGGGTGCGCTAGCGGAGCTTTTTCGTCGCGTATTGGATCACGATTTTCCGGACCTCGACCTGACCCGGGCTCGGGTTATTCTCATCGAAGGCCTGGATCGATTGCTGATCGATTTCCCATCTCCTCTCGGTGATTATGCCCGCACGCGGCTTGAAAGACTCGGTGTCGAAGTTCGTCTCGGGTCACTCGTTCAGGGCTACGAAAACCGGGTCGCACGTCTCGACAATGGTGAGCGGATTCCGGCCGGTACTCTGATCTGGGCGGCAGGGGTTCAACCAACCAGTCTCACTCAGCAATTGACACTGTCCCGCGCAACGGCCGGCCGCGTGGAGGTCGACGATTCTCTGCGGGTGGCTGGTCAGGATCGTGTCTACGCGGTCGGCGATATGGCGGCCGTACGAGATGCGAGTGGGCTTCTTCCCATGATGGCGCCGCCTGCCATGCAAGCTGGTCGCCACGCGGCAGAGAACATCCTGCGCGACGTTCGCGATCAGCCCGTGCAGCCGTTCCGATATCGGGACAAAGGGATCATGGCGACGATCGGGCGCAACGCGGGCGTAGCTCGTATTGGGCGCTTAAAGCTCAAGGGATTCGTCGGGTGGATCGCGTGGCTGCTGATCCACTTGTATTTCCTGATCGGGTTTCGAAATCGCGTGGCGGTGTTGCTTCAGTGGGGATGGAACTACTTCAAGTACGATCGCCCGATCCGAATCATAACCCGGGGTGAGAACTGACTATCGCTATTGACCGCCCTGGCGTCGGATCGTGGTCAGAACAACATCGCCAACGATCTCAAGCGTTGCCGACGACACTTTGTCGACTGTGTCCTCAGGAGTATGCCAGAACGGGTAATCGAAGTCGATGATGTTGATCGTGGGGATTCCCGCCTCGTTGAGCGGCACGTGATCGTCGGTGATCGGCTGTCCGATGGTCTCGATGAAGACTGCCCCGTATCCAAGCTCCTGGGCCAGATCCCACACCCGACGCACGACCGAGGGTGCGAACTGCAGGCTAAAACCCTCTCGCGGGAACCGCGGCTCATGATCGCCGACCAGATCGAGCAGAATCCCGTAGAGCGGCCGGTACGTATCGCCGCGAACCTCGGCGAAATGTCTAGCGCCTAGGAACATATCGGGCGTAAACGTGGCAAGCGTGACGGGATCGTGACCCCAATCCTCTCCGTCCGTCAGCAACAAGTCGACACCCACCTCAGGTGGCCTCTCCGCCAACGCGTCGGCGATCGCGAGAACGATCGCCACTCCCGACGCTCCATCGTTGGCACCCGGTATCGGACTATCGCGATCGGCGACATCAGCCGCCCTCTCGGCCACTGGTCGCGTATCCCAATGAGCAATCACCAATACGCGTGACGTCACTTCGGGCTTGAAACTCGCCCAGACGTTTGTAAGCGACAGCGTTTCGCCCTCCTGCGTTACATGCGTGAACGGCATCTGCTCGGTGACATCTGCACGTGCCTCTAGGAACGTCGTCATCCAGGCCAGCGCTTCGGCGTGAGCTGTCGTGCCCGGGACCCGCGGTCCGAATGCTACCTGACGTTGAACGAGCGTGTCCGCGAGCTGGCGGTCGAACTCCATCCTGTCGCCCGAGGGTGTGGGACCTCCGTCGCAGCTTCCCACTACCAGCACTGGGACAAGCATCCCCAAGAACCCACCGAGTCGGCTCAAGATGATCGACGAGCGCGCTACAATAAGATCAGTCATTCTCTCACCTAGAAAAGAAAGTCGAGAAATGCTTCCATTCCCACCGTTGTGTTCCGTAAATCTCGTTTTCGATCATCTCGTGACAGGTAGCTGACCGCAAACCCTGACACCACGCGCCCAAACTCATAGGCCACCGAAGGGCGAATCTCCGTCGTCAGCGTGTCGACGTTCAAGACTGGTTCTTCTTCGCCAGCCAGCGCCGTTGAGTCCTCCCGGAAACGTCGATTGAACGACACCGACGTCAGCAGGGGCTGTCTCAGCTTCGCCTTCCACAGCGTCGGAAATGGAATGTACAGCGTGGTACCAGGGCGGATGTTGTAGTTGAAATTGACCGTGAAATCAGTGGCCAACTCCTCCCTGCTGTTGTCCACCGATCCGCCTCTGATCGCTGCAGTGATCGTCTCGCTGTGGGAAGCCCGAAAATCGGTTGACATCCCGTTGACCCACGTCAACCTGACCGCGACCACCGGGTCCCACAATCGACGATCGACGTCACCCAACAACTGATCATTCGAGACATCACTGCTGGTGCGGCGCTCGAACCCCGAGGAAACTGTGGCGACGGCGATGGCCTTGCGCACGACGGCGGGCAACCACGCGTTCGTCCATCTAAGACTTATATCGGGCCAGGTGCGAATCGATTTCTCGTTCACTCCCTGCAGCCATCGACGAACATTATCGGTCTCCCTATAAGCGCCGCGGATCTGTAGCGTGCGGACCGGCTGCAGCGTGGTCGACAGACCCCAATCGTCGTTCTCAGTGAAACTCTGCGGATCCTCGATGCTCTCATTATCTAGACTACCGAACCCCCACCCGAAACCAAAACCCGGGTCTTCCTCTTGTTGTACGTACGATACGTTTTCGCGCTGGCGACGATCAAAACGGATCGGTCCAAAGAATCGCGTCCACCAGGTTGCTTGCGACCCGGTGGCCGTTACGCGCCCGTCCCCGGACGACCGCAGCGCCTGGACCAGCCCAACGACCTGGAACTGTATCGTAAGGATCTTGCTCCTCGTTGCTCCAAAATCTCGAAGATCGAGACTGTCAAGGCTCCGACTCGCTGCACGACTGTGGTTTCTGTTGGACGTGGTGCGGTAGCTATAGCGGGGTGTGAGCCAGCTCGCGATCGGAATCGTCCAGTCAAAATCAAACGATTGCCCGCGCAACGCCTCTACTCCCAAAGTCTTTCTCGAGATCACCGTCTCCGGGAATACCAGATCGCGGGTTGTATCCCACCTGAGACTGGCACGCATCGACGAAAACGGCTGGAAATCTATCTGAGCGTTACCAATCACATTGCGCGTTGTGTCAGCTGTAAAGTCAGTCCCGCTCGCGAGGATCTTGTTCCTGTTGCGTTCCTCGAAGAGCGTACGGGTGCCAAGCGAGACATTAGCTGGGACGAGATTCAAATCGGCGTCGACCAACCTCTGGAGCGCCTCGCTGCCCTTGATCGCCTTGGGAAACGGCAGTTTCGCTACCCAACCCAGCCCGAGCGGTAGCCCACGTTTTCTGAAGCCAGTGCGATATGTGACTAGCGTTTCCCACCGGGCGCGGTCCGTATCGAGATCGACTGAGCCCGACTCTTCCCCCCTGAATGTCAGGCGGGCCTCTAGCTTGTCCAGCGTCGCCGCGATGATCGGGTTGGAAGATTGCCGGGTTCGGAAAGCACGCAGCGACACGATATCACGGCTACTCGATCGCTCCAGCGAGTCCTCCTGCGCGCTGCTGCTCACGAGGATGTCGGAGCCCACGGCGTAGAGCGGGACGTCGCTTTGTCCAAAGTGATCGTACGTTAGCGGTAGCGCGATGCCCCATGACTCGGGAAGCATCTTCTCAAGATCGAATATCGTACTCAGATCAAAATCCCCGCTGTTGAAGTTGTTGCGAACAGCATTGAGGTTTCGATATCGCCCATCGCGGGTCTCGAACGTCATGTTGACGCGCCCGAGATCGGCGAGAACCGCTTGAGCGCTGATGAAACCGGCCCCGCCCCCCTCTCTGAGCGGCGCCGTCAGCCGCCACTCGTCAATCCAGAACGAACCTGTGACAGGCGAGCCGGTCGTGTTTTCGACCCCGATCGTGAGCTGGCTTATTTCGGTGATCGTCGGTGCTGGCGCTGTTGGTGAAGCAATGCGAACACGGTACCGACCGTCATCTGAAACGGCGCTGCCTGTGTCCGCTCCCGCTGAAACCAAACTATCGAGCAAGGTGCGCTTGAGCTCAGTAAAGATCTCGAAGTCGATGACATGTTCTTCCCAATCAAGATCACGCAGAGGGGCGTTGTACTCATAGGCGTTGAGCGTATCGATTCCGAACGCAACAAAGAAGTTCGGCTGCTGGCCAACATCGACATCACGACCCTGAACCCAAAGCCGCATTTCCTCGTAATCGATGTACGATTCACGATCGAATAACGGACGGAAGATCGTGCCCCGCGCACCCATCGGAAGTCCGCGGTACCCAAACTCGAGCGACTGCTCGCGAACAAGCGTGTTGACCCCAGCGATCTCATCGGCTCTGTCTTGCTGCGCGACTACTCCTGGAGGACTGCGATACTCGGGGTTCTCGACATCGTTGATCGCGGTAATCTGAAGGCTATCGCTGTCCTGCCCTGCGATCGGAAAACCATCGGCGTCGACGATGCCGCGCTGCAAGAAAGTCGAGCCGACGATCTCCAGGCCGACGATCTCGAATTCGGTAGGGTTCTCAACACCGGTGAAGGTGAGCCTGATCGCGCGAACGTTCCGCAAGTCTGGAGCCCCGATCGCTTGATCGGGTGAGACTAGCGGCAATCGAATTCGGCGAAACCCAGTCGAGGGGTTGCGGCTCCCGGGTACCTCAAACCGGTTCCCAGAGAGGTCGAACTCCCAGCGCACGATGTCCTCTTGTTGGTCGAGGAGGCCATTCAGATTGTTGTCTTCGGTGTCGAGAATCGAGTTGTTCTCGGTCCCGTTTGGATTGTTCGGGAATGCGCCGGCCCCGAAGGTCTCATCGAAGTCATCGGTGCCATCGTCACCAACAACATCGATAAAGTCATTGCCATCGATCCCGTCC
>JBDHED010000132.1:0-6002 GCA_039591175.1 Gemmatimonadota bacterium
CCTCGAGCCGGAGACCAGTGTCAACATCGATATCGGAGCTCGGTATCGTGGTAAGCTGTTCTACGTCGAGGGGTTCGTGTTCCGTAACAAGGTCAACGATGGTATCCGAGTCGCGCCGACAGGGAACACCATCAATGAGTTGCCCGAGTTCGAGAACGTCAATGTGGATGAGCTCCTGTTCCGTGGAGTCGAGCTCGCGGGCGACGTCCAGTTACTGAACGGCGTCTACTTCGGAGGGAACTACACGTATCTGTCGACGCGGGACGAGAACGACAGGTCCAATCCAATCGGCGATTCGTTCTCGAGCAAGCTGAACCTACATGTCGGGATCGAAGATCGTGCTGAGCGTTGGTTTGCCGAGTATCGGCTGCGTCACAATGGCGATCGCGAGGACGTCCTGCTGACCACGAATCCGGTCGGCCCGGCTCTACCGGCATTCACGATGCACACGCTTCGTGGCGGTTTGACCGTGTTTGAGAACACGTCGTACCGTCAGCGGATCGGGATCACCATCGCCAATCTCACGGACGAACTGTACGCCGAGTTCTCGAACGCAAGCTTTTTCCGGCCCGAGCCCGGACGCACGTTGATCCTGACGTGGGGGTTGGACTTCTAGGTTTGGTTCTCAGTTAGCGGCAACCAGGCAGGGGCATGAGAGAGCCGGTTCACTTCATTCCGATCGCGACCACGGTGATCGCACTGCTGTTCGCGCGAGTTGTGTTCGAGCGGTATCGCGAGCGCGGCGGGACACACCTGTTGTGGTGGTCAATCGGCATCATGCTGTACGGGGTCGGGACGCTAACCGAATCGCTGGTGACTCTGTTTGGCTGGAATGCGGTCGTATTCAAAGCTTGGTACATCTCGGGTGCCCTGCTGGGCGGTGCGCCGCTCGCGCAGGGCACCGTGTACTTGTTGTTGAAACGACGTACGGCCGATCGGTTGGCGAGCGTCCTACTAGTCTGCATCGGTGTGGCGGCGGCTTGCGTGATCTTCTCGCCGATCAATTATGGCCTGGTCGAGTCGCACCGATTGACGGGCGCGGTCTTCGGGTGGCAGTGGGTGCGTCTCTTCAGCCCGTTCATCAACACCTATGCTTTCATCTTCCTCGTTGGCGGGGCCGTTCTTTCCGCGGTGCGGTTCTATCGCAGCGCGGACACGCATCACCGCTTCGTCGGAAACGTGCTGATCGCAGTCGGTGCGCTCTTGCCTGGCATTGGCGGGATGGCGACTCGAATGGGGCACACCGAGGTCCTGTACGTCATGGAGTTCATCGGTATCATCCTCATCTGGATGGGTTACCGATGGAACATCAAAACGCCCAAAGAAGCCCTCTCTGAACCTCTGGCGACAGCGACCTGAGGAGTCGGGTGGTCATGTGTGACTGATGCCGACGGCCTGGTCGTGGTTGCGACCTGCGATGCTCGACACAAGGCGGAGCTGCTGGTTGAGCTGTTAGAGGACGGTGGGATCGCGGCCGTGCTCGAAGACGGCGAGTCGATCGGGTTTGGATCCAAGCCGCCTTTTGGTCCGTTTCACGTCGCCGTGCGATCCGATGACGCCGAATCTGCGAAGGAGCTGGTAGCCGGTTGGTGGGAAGCTGACGAGTCCGACTAGGTAGTACCTGCGGAGACGGGGATGGTTGTGGATTGGGCTCGAACCCACCATCCCAAGACGAACAACGTGAACAAGATTCGCGCGGCCTGACCCGCGGGCGCACCGAAGCCGAGGGTTGCGGTCAACTGCGGAGCGGCGAACCAGTAGTAGGTTCCGACCGCTAGTGCGGCCAGTACCGGCAGAATCCTCACCGCCGGAATCCTCACCAGCCCGGTAATCACAGCGATAATGGCGTAGCTCGCTGCTGCACCCAGGAATACTGTCGCATAGACCGAAGCCGCTGAGCTCAGCGGTCCGTCTGCCGTCTGGAAGTACCCGAATACGAACCCCGGGAACGCGGCGGCGAACGCTCCAAAAGGCGTAGCCAACCAGCGGCTAGAGTCGAGCGACTCGCCCAATGCCACCAACGGGGCCTGCTGAGGTGATGGATCGATACACGTGGCCGAGCACACTGTGCAACACCGAGTGTGGCCGACCTTCACGATCGGACGTTGGCCGTAGAGGCGTTCGACAGGCAGCACGGGGCAGACCGCGTTGCAGAAGCCGGATCTCACCTTGAATAGTGCGCCCAGCAGGACAGCCAAGATCCCGACCGCGAGGATCGTGATCGCCAGCGCGGTTCCGTTTTGGTTGAACAGAAACCGTCTGGCGGGCACGAGGGCGGCGAACAGCGCGATTCCGACGATGGGAGCCGCGGCGACAAACCACGACGGTGGCCAGGGTGCGTCCGAGACCCTGTTTCCGTGCAGGTTCAGCGTCGACAACGGACAGGTGTTTCGCCACAGCAACGGTGTTAACAGAAGCGACGCCGGTACCAACGGGATCACGACGTTCCAGAGGACCTTGAGCGTTGGTTCTGGCCATTGGAAGAGGCCGACGAGAAGGACCGGGGTAGCCAGCAGGCCGACCCACTCAGCGATTTTCCACGAACCGCTATTACTGGTCATCGTCCCCTCCGGTGCGTAGGCTCGTATTTGGCACACAAACAGATCGAGAGGAGGAGCAGCGTGGCCAAACACGATGTCGGTTTCGAGATGCCGCAGCGGGCGCTCGATCGCTCGGATGTGATCTTCCGAGTTCGCGAGGACGGGGAGCTCTTAGGTACGCTGACGGTCTCAAAGGGATCGGTCGTTTGGTTTCCCAAGAAGAGCCACTACGGTCACAGAGTCGGGTGGTCAAGGTTCGACGCCCTAATGCGCGAGCACGTCACGCGCTTCGAGAAGCGATCGCCGGCGCGCGACGTAGACTAATCTGAGTCTCTAGACTGTGTGTTGGCCACGCGAGCGGGCCGCGACGGACGCCAATCACCCCCCACACATGTTGAGACGATCATCTCATTGCCGGTGCCGAAGACCCACGCGTCGAGCAGTATGTCCGCGTCGATTCCACTGAGCGCTGGGGCGGTCAGGTTGAGAGCTACAAAATCGGCCCAGAGACCCGGCGCGATAAGCCCAGCTTCCACACCAAGCGCGCGCGCGCCGTTGAGAGTCGCGATGTCTATCAATGCTGTTGTGCCACCGCCATTCTTGTGGGTCACGATGCCTCGCTGTTGCGACTTGAGGCGCTGAACGTACTCGAGCCACCGCATCTCTTCGGTCATCGCGATCCGGGAGTTTGAATCGGTCCCCAGGCAGATGTGTCCGTTGGCGCCGTGAATCGCTGGAACATCGGCGATTCCGTCCCCGAGGTTCGCTTCGGTCAACGGGCAGATGCAGACGTTGCCGCCACGTTCGAGAAAACGCTGCATGTCATCGGACGCAGTGTGCGTGCAGTGAACCGCGGTGAAGCGGTCGTCTATCGCGAGTGCGTCATTGAGCAGAGCCATCGGCCGCCGCCCGTGGGTACCGACACAATCCTCGATCTCCTGTGGCTGCTCCTCGACGTGGATGTGGAAGACGAGGTCTCGACGGCGGGCCTCTTGATGGAGCTCGGCGACAGCCTCGATCGGAACAGCCCGGACGCTGTGGGCAGCCACACCCATCGTCTGGGTGCCGGGTTCGAGGCCCGCAGAGAGTCGATCGACCGACGTCCAGAACTCGGCCGGTGATCGGGTATCGAATCGGCGTTGACTCCCACGCAGTGGTTTCCCGAAGCCGTCGGTCTCGTAGTGAGTGCTCAGCAACACCAGCCGAATCCCGGCCTCGGCGGCGGCCTCGAGCAGCACGATATCGAGGTCGTAGTCACGCTCGGCTGTCGCATGGTGGACGTAGTGAAACTCGCCCACAGTGGTGATCCCTGAGTCGCGCATCTCGAGGAAGGCCTCAAGGGTGAGCGCGCGGAAACGCTCGGGCTGCAGCGAATCGACCAGCTCGTACATCGCCTCGCGCCACGTCCAGAAGCTCCCGCGACCGCTCGGAAACCGCTCCCCGCGACCACGTAATCCGATCTGGAACGCGTGTGAGTGAACGTCGACGAGTCCCGGCAGCAGCGCCTGGCCCCGGAGACGCCGGGTCGGGTTCAGACCGAGTCGGCCGACAGCCTCGATTCGCGCGCCGGCACCGACCGCTACCTGTACGCCAGCTTCAAACCGGTCTCCAGTCCACGTGATATCGGCCTCGATGATCTCGGCCGACGCGCCGGTTTGGGCGTCGCTCATGGCCTTAGCTTGCCCTGCGCAGGCTCGCCCGGCAAGCCGAGTCGTCGCGGGGGCTCGGTGCCCGGTGAAACCTGGGCCGCCCAACCACCGTAGGGCGGAATTGGAGGTGACGATGACTGCTACCACACAGACTGCCACATTTCGTTCCAGTTCGATCCCGAACCCGTTCCTCGTCCTGGCCGAGGCGCGGACCTATACGACACTGCTGTACCTGTTGCTGGGCTTTCCTTTGGGATTGGCCTACTTCGTGATGCTCGTGACCGGCGGAGCGCTGGGGATAGGGTTGTCGGTCATCGCGGTCGGCCTGGTGATCCTGTTCATGCTCGTCCTGGCCGGTTGGGCGCTGACCCTGTTCGAGCGCCAGCTCGCGATACATCTCCTGGGTGCCGATGTCCCACCCGCTAAACCCGAAGGTGCGCCCAAGGACGGATGGCCGTGGATCAAGAGCGTGTTTGGGAACCCTGTGACCTGGAAGGGGATTCTCTTCCTGGGGCTCAAGTTCCCGTTGGGTCTGGCCAGTTGGGTTGTGACGATCGTGTTGCTGGCGATCGTCGCCGCTTTCGTGACGGCACCGTTGTCGTTGGCGCTGGGTGCGTCGATCAACATCTTCGAGTGGCAGATCGAGACCTACGGGGAGGCCGCCGTCTTGACGTTGATCGGTCTCCTGGCGCTGTTGCCGACGGCGTATTTCCTGAACGCCCTGGGTGCTGTTTGGGCGCGTTTCGCTGAGGTCATGCTGGGCCGTGAGTGGCCCGAGCCTACACCGTTGCCCGTCGAAGCCGTCTCTTCAGGTGGTGGATCTGACGCCGGACTTTCTTGAGCTCGGCTTTATTTCCGGCCTCGAGTGCCGCCGCCCGCTCGATCTTTAGCGCCCGGATCTCGGCCTTCACCTTCGCCTTGTCGATCCCTACGACTTCGTGGTGTACGTGGGCCTCGATCCCAAGCACTTCGCACAGCAGCGGCAGCAGCTGTTCCTTGTGCATGGTGGTGTTGCCAATCAGCCTTTGGTCCGCGATTTCAGCCGCCACCTCCCGCAACCGGGCAACCGTCATATCGTGCAGCTCTTCGTACGTGTGGCCCATCGGTATTCGCCTCCGAGATTAGCGCTGTGTTCAGTTTGTCGGCGGCGTCAAGATAACGCGCGGCGATCCAAGTGGCCGGCGCTCGGTCGCTAGAGTACCGTGGTTCTAAGGTTCTGCCCGCCTACAACTAAAGAGGTGCCGCGTTGAAAAAGACCGATCTGCACGAGAAACTGGCGTCGTTCGACGAGGTGTACGTACCCAAGATCGTCGGCGAGCTAAACGACCAGTATGTAAAGGTCGCGAAGGTCAAGGGTGATTACCCGTGGCACCATCACGCCGATGAGGATGAACTGTTCCTGGTTCTCAAGGGGTCGATCACGATTCGGTTCCGCGATGGCGACGTGAAGCTCGGAGAGGGCGAGATGTGCATCGTGCCGCGAGGCGTCGAGCACAGCCCAACCGCCGACGAGGAAGCCCATATCCTCCTGTTCGAGCCCGTCACCACCCGCAACACTGGCAACGTCGATCACGCCTACACGATCGAAGCCGAGGATGTAGAGCAGATCTAGCGACCAACCATCCGGCCAGGTTTGTAATAGCGCTTTGAGCGTCTCGTCCCGATCCGGAGTCCTTCTTCACATCGCGCATCAACGCCAGCCCAGACCCGTGGTACGCCACGCGAGGAGGTGGGATGAACCTGACATGTGTTCGAAGGACGGCTTACGGTGTTGCCGCGGTTGTTCTGGCGGCCGTTGGCCAAGATCAAACGG
>JBDHED010000133.1:0-11101 GCA_039591175.1 Gemmatimonadota bacterium
GCCGTCCGTCGATCGACTAACGCTGGCACCGCGCGCGCTGCATGCCACCCGCGAGGTGTTGCTCGTCGTGACCGGCGCCAACAAAGCTCCCGCTGTGCATGGAGCACTAGGGTCTGTGCGCGATCCCCAACAGTGGCCGGCGCAACTCGTCGACGGCCCTGAGTCTCGCGTTATTTGGCTGCTGGACAGCGATGCTGCAGCCGACATCGAAGATGAGCTCTAGCGGCTAGAGATCGTCGAGCGGCGCGGGTACGGGCAACGTCTCCAGCTCCGCTTCGATGGACGCAGTCACCGGCGCCGGAACGTGTCGTCCACCGGCCGAGATGAAGACCTCCTGCGCGGCGTGGCGTTCTTCCGCTTCACTCGGTGCGCGGCGTATGTACGTACCGTCGGGCCGGCACTCCCAGGCGGAGCAGTTGTCTTCCGCATAGACGTTCAGAATACGGTCGAGGCGGTGTTTCACGCTGTCATCGAGCACCGGCATGATCGTCTCCACCCGATTGGTGAGGTTGCGGTGCATCCAATCCGCCGAGCCGATAAAGAACTCGGGGTCGCCGCCATTCTCAAAGCGGTAGATGCGACTGTGCTCGAGAAACCGACCGATTATGCCGAACACGCGAATCGTCTCGGAAAGCTCGGGCACCCCGGGTCGGAGGCAGCAAAGACCACGTACGTTCAGCTCGATCGGCACCCCGGCTCTGCTGGCCAGGTAGAGCTCGCGGATGACCGGAGGATCCTGGAGCTGGTTGATTTTCGCGCGGATTCCGGCGGGTCGTCCGGCATCCGCGTGAGCGGCCTCCCGACGGATGAGATCGATGAATCGAGCACGCATCGTCACCGGTGCTACCAGGAGGTGGCTGTACTCGGGAGCTCCAATCGCTCCGGTGAGCTGATTGAAGACCTTCGCTACGTCGTCACAGATCTCGGGGTGACACGTGAGTACTCCCAAGTCCTCATAGATGCGCGCGGTGCCGGTGTGGTAATTCCCGGTTCCCACGTGGGCGTAGCGTCGTATCTCACCCCGCTCTTCTCGTACGACGAGAGCGAGCTTCACGTGGGTCTTCAGTTTTTCGACCCCATATGCGACGTGGACGCCTTCTTTCTCGAGGAATCGACCCCAGGCGATGTTGGGGGCCTCGTCGAAGCGGGCCGTAATCTCTACCAACACCGCTACCTGCTTGCCTCGGCGGCCGGCCTCGGCGAGAGCCTGGATGATCGGTGAGCCCTTGCTGGTGCGGTAGATCGTCAGCTTGATCGCCAACACCGCCGGATCCACCGCCGCCGACTCGATGAACCGAAGAACGGACGTATCGAAGCTGTCGTAGGGGTGGTGGAGCAGGATGTCGCCACGTTGGATCTCACGAAAGATCGCTTCGTAGTCGGAGCGGGCTAAGTGCTTCAGTCGCGGGTGCGTCACCGGCTGGTGTCGTGGCAGCTGCAGCTCATCCCTACCCTTCGTGTCGAGGCTGAGCAGATCACTGATCCCCAGAAAAGCATCGGTGGGGTATATGTCGTCGGACGTGACACCCAAGCGCTTTCCGATCCAAGCGACCATCTCCTCGGGCATGTCCGCTGCCACCTGTAGCCGCACCACCCCGGCGAAACGTCGCGCTTTGAGCTCGGCCGACACCTGCTGCACGATGCTTCCCGGCTCGTGCAGCTCGTCTTCGCTGAGATCCGCATTCAGGTCGAGGTCACCCTCCGCCCCACGGGTAACCCTGAACACGTAGGCGCGACTCGGGGGGCGGGCGGGGAACATCAGATCCAAGTTGGCAGCGATGACCTGCTCGAGCGGCACGAACCCGTGCGCATTCAGCACCCAACGCGGGCGGTTGTCCGGGACCTTGATGCGGACGAAGGTCTCCTGCTTCTCTCCGTTGGTCGGCAACATCACGGCGAGGTTGAGCGCATCGTTGCTGATGAACGGGAACGGATGCTCGGCGTCGACCGCCAGGGGGGTGAGGATCGGCATCACCGACTCGCGGAAGTAGCCGCGCAGATCCCGCTGGGCGGATTCTCCGACCTCGGTGTAGTTAATGATCGGGAGCCCCTCGGCGGCCAGTGTGGGCAAAATCTCCTCGCGCATGACGACGGCGAGAGCCTCGGCTTGCCGGACGAGCTCTGTTCGGCAGCCCTCGAACTGCTGATCAGCGGTGCGACCATCGAGCGACAGCTTGATCGACTCCTTTCCAATCCGCCGTTTGATGCCGCTGATCCGCTTCATGAAGAACTCGTCATGAAGCATCCCCATGATCCCAGCAAACTTGACTCGCTCGAGCAGCGGCAAAGAGGAGTCCTCGACCTGGGCCAAGACCCGGCGGGCGAAGACCAACCAGCTCAACTCGCGATCGAAGAAAGCCTCGGGTGGGAAGGCAGGAACCTCTCGAGGACTGTGCTCAGACATGACCGCGAAGTCGCGGGTCCAGGCGTGGAGGTCGCCACTCGGAGCGCTCGGCGCTGCCGGTGTGATGTGCGGTTCCATACTTCTCAGTGTATCAGAGGTGTTGCGTCCGCATCTGTAGGGAGAAACACGATGCGCTGTAGGGGATGGGAGCACATCGTGCTGCTCGGCCGTGTTGTTCGCCGGCGGCGCGGAGCCGTGACCTGTGCAGCTCGGGCTCTAGCCACCCCCCGGCGTCCCACTACCGCGCCACAACAAGAGCCCCGCTAGAACGATCACAATCAACGGCACGATTGGCTGGCTCGGTTGCAGTGGAAAAACCGATGGGTCGTCAACAACGAGGTGAACGTAAGTCGCCACCACCATGATCACGATGATGACGAGACTGGCGATCCGCGTGTACCTACCGACGAGCATCGCCATCCCGACCGCGACCTCGACGATCGGAACCGCGAGTTCGCTCAGAGAGCGGAGGGGGAGACCCGCTTGCTCCAACTGAGCAGAGAAGGCGTCACCGAGCATCGGAAGCAACACCTTCATCAACCCGCTGCCGACGAACACGACACCGAGCAAGATCCGCACGGCTTTCACGCCGGCGGCCCGCCCCACTCGTCGTCGTGGGCCACGACACGGTCGATCCAGCCGGCGACGCGGGCCTCGTCGTCCAACCGGAAATGGTCCGCGAAGAACCGCCAGATCGGGCTTTGCCTGGCGAATCGCTCGGGTGGCCGGGTGGGCAGCAGGTTGCACCCCAGCACGATGTCGTAGATCGACATCGCGTCGCCGACCAGCCAGGCTCGATGGGCGAGGCGTCGCTCCAGCCGCTCGAGGGCCGCTCGCATCGATTCCCGCGCTTCGGCGATCGCCGACTCTTCGCGCTCGGGCTCCGGTTTTTGGAATTGAGGCGACAACCCCCACTGGATCCTCAGGATCTCGGGGCTCAGGTTGGCTAGCAGTGCCTCCGCGGTCTGGATCTCGTCCCGTGATCCCGGCGTCAGGCTCGGTCCATCGCGGTAGTTGGCCTCCAGGTAGTGGAGGGTCGCCAGCGAATCGCGCATCACGACATCGCCATCGATCAAGATCGGGATCATCGGCCAACCGGCAGCCTCGATCATCGGCCCCCGGTCGGCGGCCATCATCTCCTCGATCTCGTACTCGAGACCCTTGTAGTTGAGTCCTACGCGGACCTTTACGGCGTTGGGAGAACGGTGGAACTCGAGCAGTTTTCGCATGGTGGGCAAGGTAACTGGGCCGCGTTTCGGTGGCCTCCAGCGCTCCGGACAGGTAAAATCTCGGCCCCCGAACCGCTTTTCCTGCATGAACTTCAGCCGGCGACGCGATGACCGAACACCGCCTCACCCTGACCCAACACCTGCTGCAGGAGGTTCAATCCGGCACCAGCAGCGGGGATGTGGACGCGATCATCGCCGAGATCGCGACCGCCTGCAAGGAGGCCCGCGCCCAGTTGGCCCAAGTCGGACTGGGTCCACTGGCCGGTATGCAGGGCACCGTCAACGTGCAGGGCGAGGCCGTTCACAAGCTCGATTGGTTCGCCAACAACCTCTTTGTCGAGCATTTCGAGGGTTCCGGTCTACTCTGCTCGCTGGTTAGCGAAGAGTTAGAGGAGATCCACCACTTCGACGACGATTGCCCGAGTGCCGGCTACACCCTGTTTATCGACCCGATGGACGGCTCGTCAAATCTCGATGTCGATGGTGTAGTCGGAACGATCTTCGCGATCCGTCAGAGGGCGCTCGACGAACACCACGACAAGCCGAGCCAGGCGTTCCATCCGGGTACCGAGCAGTTGGCCGCCGGCTACGTGCTCTAGTTGGTCTATGCCGCTAGCGGAAGCGTCCACGGGTTCACGCTCGACACTGCGGTCGGCGAGTTCTTCCTGTCTCATCCGGACATCCGCATCCCCGACTGCGGCAGCGAGTTTTCCGGCAACCTGTCGCGGTTGGCGGGGTGGAACCCGGCGTTCAAAACGTTTGTCGGGCACCACAGTCATGGCGGTGACGGCGAACCGTACTCGCTGCGCTACATCGGCGCGCTGGTCGGAGATTTTCACCGCATCTTGTTACGCGGCGGCGTGTTCTTCTATCCCGGCGATGTCAACAACCCGAAGGGCAAGCTGCGGCTGCTCTACGAAGCCGCACCGCTGGCTTATCTAGCTGAAGCCGCCGGCGGAGCAGCTACCGACGGCGCCCAACGCATCCTCGAAGTCGTACCCAACGCGTTGCATCAGCGGACCCCGCTGGTGATCGGGAGCCGCGACGAGGTCAACGCCATTCAATCGCTGCTGGCCGATGCCACGCCAGCAGTTGCTGCATCGAAAGGAGCCAGCTCATGAACCCCGAGACAGCCACTACGACGCCCGCTCAGGCCGCTGGCAAAACCACCGCCGCACCCGGTGGGCGGGTGGAAGAGATCTTGTCGTATTACCCGAGTGATAACGCCGGGACGCGAACCAACATCCGACGGTTGCTCAACCACGGTCGATTGGGGGGCGTCGGGCGTCTGGTGATCTTGCCGGTTGATCAGGGGTTCGAGCACGGCCCGCACCGGTCGTTTGCCGTCAACCCGCCGGCCTACGACCCCGAGTACCATCCCAGGTTCGCCCTCGCCGCTGGCATGTCGGGATACGCCGCGCCGCTCGGCTTTATCGAAGCGATCGCCGGGAACTACTCAGGTCATTTGCCGCTCATCTTGAAGCTCAACAGCCACGACCTGCTGTTCGCTGAAAACGACCGCATCCCGGCAGTGACGGGCTCGGTCGAGGCCGCGGTGCGTCTCTACACGATCTACCCTGGATCGGCGTACCGGAACGAGATGTACGAGAAACTCCAGTACTTGGCCGAGGACGCGAAGAGCGCCGGCTTGGCGGTCGTAGTTTGGTCGTACCCGCGTGGATCGGGCATCACCAAGGACGGCGAAACGGCACTCGACGTGATCGCCTACGCGGCGCATCTGGCCTGTCAGATGGGGGCCCACATCATCAAGGTCAAGCTCCCGGCCAGCCATCTCGAGCAAGAAAAGGCCAAGGAGGCGTACGTCGAAGCGGGGGTCGCAACCGAGTCGGTCGTCGACCGCGTGCGAGTCATCACCCAGGCGGCGTTCGCCGGCAAGCGCATCATCATCTTCTCCGGCGGTTCCAAGCGCGGCGACGAACCGTTCTTCGATGACATCCGTGGCATCCGCGACGGCGGCGGGTTTGGATCGATCATCGGTCGCAACACGTTCCAGCGTCCGTGGGACGACTCGCTCGAGTTCATCGGCAACGTGATCGACATCTACCGGGGAGAAGCGTAGAGCGTCGGGCGTTTGAGCCTCGCCTTCCAGGACAAGATCCCGGATAACCTGTGCTTCGGGTGCGGGCCGGGAAACGTCGATGGGCTCCAGATCAAGAGCGTCTGGGCGAGTACCGGCGAGTCGGTGTGTACCTACCAGCCAGAGCCCCATCATGCCGCTGGACCACCGCAGTTCGTGAATGGCGGCATCATCGCCACGGTGATCGATTGCCACGCGGTGTGCACGGCGATCGCCTTTGCATACGAATCGGAAGGTCGCGAGATCGGCTCTGATCCGCCGATCTGGTACGCGACCGCGTCACTCGAGGTGCGTTACCTGCAACCAACGCCGATCGATGTACCGGTCGAAGTCCGAGCTCGGATTGTCGACTCCGATGATCGAAAAACACGGCTTGCGTGTCGGGTCTCGTCGCGCGGGAATACGTGCGCCGCGGGCGAGGTCGTTGCCGTGCGGGTGCCAAACGAGTGGCGGGAAACCAACTAAGATGGCCAGGGCGCTCGGTATCGGCGGCGCGTTCTTCAAGAGCCCGGACCCGGAGGCGCTCGCGGCCTGGTATTCGACTTGGCTAGGTATTTCCGTGGATGAGCAGACGCAGTCGGTCGCGTTCCAGCCCGATCACCTTCCGGATGGTGCCTTTTCTGTTTGGGCACCGTTCGACGCTGCGTCCGATTACTTCGCTCCGTCCGAGAAACCGTTCATGATCAATCTGATCGTCGACGATCTCGACGGCGCATTATCACAGGTCGCTGAGGGCGGGCGGAGATCGTAGCTGTGAATCAGAGCAGGTGGATCGCCACTTGGCCGAGCAGCCACGCGCACGCCAGCCCACCGTAAATCCCCAGCACGTACCCCGACACACCCATCAACAACCCGATGGGTGCCATCGCCGGGTGGTATACACCGGCCACGACCGGTGCGCTCAACGCGCCGCCGACGTTGGCCATCGATCCGGTCGCCACGAAGAACAGTGGCGCGCGGATCATGCGCGCGACCAGCAGCAGCAATCCGACGTGGATCGCGATCCAGAGCGCACCCGTCGCCAAGAACAGCGGCGCGTCGATGATCGCCTTTAGGTCGCCCTGCGCGCCGATCGCGGTGACCAAAAGGTAGAGCGCGACAAACCCGACGCTCGACGCTCCGGGCCCTTCGAGATCGCTGATCCGCGTGAATGACAGTGTGAGCCCCAAGGTCGTGACGAGAACCACCGCCCACGTTGTATGGCTGATGATCTTGGGGTCGCCGAGCTCCGGCATCTGCTCGCCGAGCAGCACGCACGCGTAAGCCGCCACAAAGCCGACGCCAACGATCATCGCCAGGTCGCGAATCGTGATCGGCCGCCGAATCGCCTCATACTTGGCGGCCAGCGCGGCGTTCGTCTCCTCGATCAGGGATATGTCGGCGTGGTTCCAGCGGTCGAAACGCAGCTGGTAGGCCGACAGAAAGAGCAGCACGCCCATCCAGCCGTAACCGACCACCGTGTCGACGACGATGATCGGACCGAACATCGCATCGGGTGTCTCGATCGACTCGGCCACCGCCACCAGGTTCGCCGTCCCACCGATCCACGAGCCCGATAGCGCACCCAACCCCTTCCACGCGTCGGCCGGCAACCACGTGCCAAAGACCGCCAGCGCGATCGGTCCACCGATGATGATTCCCGCGGTCCCAGTGAGCATCATGATCGTCGCCGGCCGGCCGAGCTTGAGCAGCGCCGGGACGTCCACGGTTACCATGAGCAGAAACAGCGACACCGGTAGCAGGTGCCGCACCATCCATTCGTAGGCCGGAGAGTCCGCGGGCGTGATGCCGAGCGTGGTCGACACCATCGGCACGAAGTACGCCCACAGGATCGCCGGCGCGATCTCGAATACTCGCGACAGGGGCTTCAAACCGGAGAGCCAGTAAACGGCGCCCAGCACACCGGCCAGGTAGACGAAGACTGCGGTCGGGTCGTTGATCACGGGGGAGCCACCGTTCAGCCTGGGTAGCGCAGTGAACCGACGCCCGCTCCGCCGGCGCCGTAACAGAGGATTTGGAACAACACGTAGCCCAACAGCGTGAACACGCCGAGACCGGCGAGCGCCATCAATGTCCCACAGTTGACGTAGCGGGACACGTCAGACGAGTCGCGCCGCCGGAATCAACTCTTTGCTTGCCGAACCGAACTCGCGCCTGGCTTGCGCCGCCGCTTGCCGGTCAGGATGTAATCCACGTCGAGACCAGCGCGCCCCGAGAGACCCGCCAGATACCAGTACGATCGCGGAATGCGACCGTTCTCGTAACGGCTGATCATCTGTTGGGTGTAGTCGGTCAGAGCGGCCAGCTGCGCTTGCGTCATGTTCCCTCGGGCAGCGCGCAGACGAGTGGCCATGCCCTCGCGGAACTCCTCGAACGATGCTTCCATGACCCTCCTTTGACCCGTCGGGATGTGTCACCTCCGGTGGGCCAAGTCACATTTTACGCCTGTACTAGTATACGCGACCACCGTAGATTGCCCCGCTCATGACTGATCCTCAAACCGTCATCGATGACATCGTCAGCGGGTTAAAGCCCCTGGTGATAGCGGTCAACCGTGCGTGGTGGGATGCCGCGGTAAGCGGCGACGGAGACGCGTACAGCCGGCTGACCGATGTCCGCGATGCCCTCGACCGGTACTGGGCCGGCGATCAACGGTTCGACCAGCTCGAGACGCTCCACGCCGCACCGCCGGACGACCGGCTACTCGCCCGATCGATCGAGCTCCTGTATTTGAAGGCCTTGCCACGCCGAGTCGAGCCCCAGCTCACCCGCCGAATCAACGCCTTGTCGTCAGACGTCGAACGGGTCTTTTCGACGTATCAACCGCTGTACCAGGGTGAGCCACGCTTGTTTGGCTACATGCAAGAGACGCTCAAGCGTGAGCGCGATCCGGCCAGGCTCGAGGAGGCGTACGAGGCGACCAAGGCGGTGGGCCCAGCACTCGCGTCACAGCTTCACGAGTTGGTCGAGCTCCGAAACAAAGCCGCTCGCGAGTTGGGCTTCCCCGACTTCTACCACATGCGTCTGAGGCTCGAAGAACAAGACCCGGACGACGTGGCGCTGTTTCTAGAGAATGTCGAGGCCGACACGGCTCAACCGTTCGCCGACACAAAGTCCGAGGTCGACGACCGATTGTCCGACCGTTTTGGCATTAAACCGACCGAACTCATGCCCTGGCATTACCAGGACCCGTTCTTTCAAGATCCCCCGGACGTCTTTGAAACCGACCTCGATAAAGTCTACGAATCGGCCGATTTGCTCTCCGTTGCAGAGCGCTTCTTCGCCGGGATCGGGTTGCCCGTCAGCCACGTCCTCGCGCGCTCGAGTCTCCACGAAGCGGTCGGCAAGGACCCACACGCATTCGCCACCGATATCGATCGCGAAGGCGACGTTCGGATTCTCTTGAACCTGCGTCCGAACGAGCGGTGGATGGGAACCACCCTCCACGAACTTGGGCACGCCGTATACGACGATGGCGTTGCGCCCGAGCTGCCGTGGGAGCTGCGTCAACCGGCACACACGCTCACCACCGAGGCGATCGCCATGCTGTTTGGCCGACTGTCACGCAGTATGCACTGGTTGCAGGAGATGCAGTTGATCGATCCGAGCCTAGCCGCGCGACTGGCTGGCCCCGTCGAGAAGGAACTCCAGAGCGCGATGCTCTTTTCCGCCCGATGGATACAAGTCATGGCGCACTTCGAACGCGCTATGTACGCCGAGCCAAGCCAGGACCTGAACGCGCTCTGGTGGCAACTGGTTGAACGATTCCAGGGACTCACACCACCCCCGAGACCCGCGGGCGCCGCTGACTACGCGGCCAAGATCCATGTCGTCGCGGCCCCGGTCTACTACCACAACTACCTGTACGGCGAGTGCTTCGCGTCGCAAATCGACGCCCGGCTTCACGCCGAGGTGTTAACGGGACAGCCGACCTACGTCGGTAACGAGGACGTTGGCGCGTGGCTCGCCGACCACATCTTCCGGCCCGGCGCCGGCTCTCATTACGACGAGCTTGCCCGAGCTGCCACTGGCGAAGCGGTCGGCTCCAAGGCGTTTGGGGAGCAGTTCCTGGTAGGGCGAGCGGCCTAGTCTCTGGGCAGTCAGCGGCAGCAACGCGTTGCGCCGTGCTAGACCTCACGTTCATTTTCCTCCTCCGGCGGAGCAGATCGGCCGTCCTGCTTCGTCGACGAAGCCCTGACATCGTCGGGCATGGGTCGGCGGCCAAAAAGGGGGGGCCATGCCTCGCTCCGCGTTACTCACCTTGTTCCTTCCCGTGATTGCGATCCTTCTGCTGTCCACCGGAGCTAACGCCCAGTCGATCGAAGCTGCTGGCTACGTGACCATGGTGCCGGTCGCAACCGAGACGATCGATCTCGCAGACGGCGGCAGCGTCCTGCGTCCGACGTTCGCCGGGGTAACGATTGCGGACGATCAAAACAGCATATTTCATCTCACAAACCAGAACTGCACGTTTACAACCGTCCTGGCGGCTGACGGCACGGTGACGGTGTCGAATGGCTTTTGCGATGCGGTCGATTCGGACGGCGATGTCTTCGGCGCATGGGGCCACGCCGATGCGGAAGGCGCGAATTGGCGGATCATCCCCGGCACTGGGAAGTTCAGCGACATCGCGGGCGGGGGGACCTACAGCACGGCAGTGTCTTGGCCCGACGGTCGATCCTCGACCCGCTGGGATTTCTCGTCGGAGTAGCGCTGTTCGACGCCGTGGTGCTCCAGGTCGGCTAAGTACCGCCGATCGCTTCCAACAACCGCTTCATCAGTGCTTCCAGGCGCTCGAAGGCGGGCTGAATCTCGGCAGGGACGACCCGGACTGGCGGAGGACATCGGAAAAGCCGATTACGGTACGCTGCGAGCAGGAGTAGTTGGTTCTGTTCCTCGGCCGACAGCGTAGCACCGATCGCTTCCTGAGCAGCCGTCCGGGACCGGGGGCAGGAAAAACGCCGATCCTCCCATCCCCGGTGCAATCCCGGACTCACGCAAGGCAGGGACTCATCGCTCAGCAGATCGATGACGTCGTTGAACTGCAGGACGTTCGGGACGTGGATGCCATCCCGTTCCGGGTCGACCTCCGGGGTCGGCAAGTTGAGCTGCAAACCGATCGTCGCCGGAAAACGATCCTTGATCGGCTGGAGCAATTGGATGACGAGGATCTCGGCTGCGTGGAGCCCGAGATCGAGCGATTCACAAAGTGACACCAGGTCCTCGGACGCTGCGCCGCGTGCCTCGAGGGCCCCTACAGAACCCTTTGTTCTTCAACCCACCTTCTCTTAGCCTGTGCGCTGTAGCAGCCACACCGCAGCCGCGATCGAAGACTCCAGGATCTCACACTCCGCTACCTGCGAGTTGGCG
>JBDHED010000134.1:0-5948 GCA_039591175.1 Gemmatimonadota bacterium
CTGCCAGATCGAGGTACAAATGTCCCAACTCGTGGCGCAGGATCGTCGCCGGATCGGCGCCATCGCCGCCGGTCAAGCGTGGTGAACGGACTACGATCCGGCGCAACTTCGGGAACGCGACCGCCAGCCCCCAGTCCGGTGCCCGCCCACCGGTCAGCTCGACGAACGCGCCTTCGGTCGGGGCCACGATGACGTGCAGGGTATCGGGGGGCAGCCCATCCGCGGCGAGCGGCCGCGGTACGAACGCGACAGCCAGCTCGGCGAGCGCCGCGGCGACCGTAGAATCACGAGCGGCGTAATGGAAGACGACCGGCCGGGCAGCGGGTCCAGTAACCTCGCGGGTCACGAGTTGGCCGTGCGCCAGACGCGGTAGGCTTACACCGGCCAGGACCAGAAGGAGCACCAATAGCGGTTGAAACCGAGCGCTCACGCGATCGGGTGCTGACGGAGTAGCGCTCGAAGCTCTATCAGGTCGGCCGGCAGCGGCGCTTCGGCTTGGACCCGCGATCCGTCGGAAGGCCGGTCAAACGCCAATCGATGGGCGTGGAGTGCTTGACGGCGAGCCATCGCCGCAACTTGACGGGCCACCGCCTGCTGGGCGCCGTGGAACCCTCGCGCGCGTGCCGGGCCGCCCCCGTAGCGCGTATCGCCCAGCACCGGGTGGCCGGCGTCAGACAGGTGGACCCGGACTTGGTGCGTGCGGCCGGTCTCGAGCGTCAGCTCAACGCAATCCCCAACCAGGTACCGCTCCACCACGTGCCACGCGGTGCGCGCAGAACGGCCCTTGCGCGTCCGGGTCGACATCCGCTGACGATCTTGCTGAGCGCGCCCAATCGGGGCATCGAAGACGCCATCCGCGTTGCTCAAGTGGCCCCAGATAAACGCCCAATACCGTTTTGTGACGGTGCGGGCCGCGAACTGATCGGCCAGGTAGTGATGGGCGCGATCGTTCTTGGCGACCAGCAAGCAACCGGAGGTGTCCTTATCGAGCCGGTGGACGAGGCCAGCCTTCCGCTCGCCCCCGACGCCGGCCACTTCCGGCCGATGATAGAGGAGCGCGTTGACGAGGGTTCCGGTTGGGTGTCCGGGAGCCGGGTGGACGACGAGACCGGCCGGCTTGTCGACCACCATGCAATCGTCGTCCTCGTACACCCAGTCGAGCGGGATCGACTCGGGGGCGAGCGACGGTGCCCGCTTGGGGGGCTCGTTGACGATCACCAACGACCCAGCCGCGACCTCCTGGCTCGCTCGCCGAACCACGACCCCGTCGACCTCCACGCGACCACCATCGATCAGCGCCTGAATCCGCGTCCGGGAGAGCGGCAACAAATCGGCGAGAGCCCGATCGATCCGCGACGACGCCGTGTGGAGCGTTACCTCGTGCCGGCGTCCAGCTGATTCGTTCCGTGTCGACAAATCAGTTGAGAAGATAACCCGCCGCTACCCGGTTCTTGCATCGCTCCGCCGCAAATACGTAAAGGCCAGCAATGCCGCACCGACGGTGACCGCGCTGTCGGCCAGATTGAAGATCGGCCAATAGTGCCCCGATACACCGACCTGGATGAAATCCACGACGCGTTCGAAGCGCACGCGATCGACGATGTTCCCCAACGCACCACCCAGGATCAGTCCCAGCGCCAGGCGCTGCATGCGATCGCCCTTGGGTGAGGTGAGCAGCAGATAGAGGACCAACAGTGACGCCAGGCTGGCGAGCACCAAGAACACCACCGAAGAGTACTCTCCGACCGACAGGCCGAAGGCGGCCCCTTCGTTCTCGATGTAGAGCAGCCGCACATTATCGCCAACCACGCGGACCGGATGATTCAGCGTGAGCTCAGCTCGGACCCAGGCTTTGGTCAGTTGGTCGGCGAGAAGAACAATAGGCGGGACGAGCAGGTGCGTCCGGCTCAGGTGTTGCCGCCGTTCTCTTCGCGTTCTTGGCACTCGATGCATTGCGTGGCGTAAGGCAGCGCCTCCAGCCGTTCCCACTGGATCGTTTCGCCACACAAGATGCAACGGTCGAAACCGGCAGGTTCGCGATACAAACGACGTAGGGCGTCGTCTATGGCGTACAGTTGCCGACCCTCCTTGGACGCGAAGAGGAACGCTTTCTCGCGCTCCATCGCGTCGGTCCCCTGATCAGCCATGTGGAATGAATAGGCGCTCAGGTCTCCCGACGCCGTGCGGGTCGTCTCGTGATAGTTCTCGTCGAAGAAACCGAGCTCCTTGAGGACTTGTTCGCGCTCCTCGAGAAGCCGCTGTTCGATATGATTCAATTTCTCTTTATCCAAATCATCCTCCTCTATGACGATAGAATAGCTGTGCACTCGGCGCAAAGCCCCGGGTGCTCCGGGGAATGGGCCACATCTTCTCGATATCGCCAGCACCGGTCACACTTCTCGTCCGGTGACGGCTCGACCACTACCCGGAATCCCTCCTCGGTTGGCTCCACGCCCGACATCGCTTCTGGGGGCCGGACTTGGACGGCTGACACGATAAACGCTTCCTCGAGCGTCGTAGCGTGTCGCTCGAGAATCACCTGTTCGGCTGGATCTTCGGCCGACACTTGGACTTGTGCCCCGAGCGACGATCCAATGACCTTTCCCTCACGCAGTCCCTCCAGCTCCCGGGTCACCACCTGGCGGGCGCGCAGAATCGTTGTCCAGTCGCACTCGAGCGCGGCGTCGACGCGCTCCGGTTCGGCGGGCCGAAACTCCTCCAGGTGAACGCTCTCACTTTGATTCGAGTCGCTTGTTCCCCATACCTCATCGGTGGTAAAAGGCAAGACCGGGGCCGCGAGTCGAACCAGCGTGTCCAGGATCGTGTGGAGCGCAGTCTGGGCGCTCCTGCGCTCGGCGGCACCGGCCGGCTGGATGTAGAGCCGCACCTTGATGCCGTCGAGATAGATCGCTGAAAGGTTGACGGTACAGTAGTTGACCAGCAGTTGATAGGCGGCGTGAAACTCGTACCGTTCATACGCCTCTCGCACCTCCGTCGCGAGCCGCTCGAGATCGCCGATCGCCCAGCGATCGAAATCGAGCAGCTCCGCCAACGGCACTCCATCGCTGTCGGGATCAAAGTCCGCCAAATTGCCGAGCAAGAACCGGAACGTGTTTCGTATGCGGCGATACGCTTCCGATACTTGATCGATCGCGTCCCACGAGAACCGACCGTCGCGGGTGAAATCGTTGGCCGCCGTCCAGAGCCGCAAGATGTCCGCGCCGCGCTTTTCGGTGATCTGATCGGGCGCGATCACGTTGCCGCGCGACTTGTGCATCGCCCGACCTTGGGCATCGACCATCCAACCGTGAGTCAACACCGTCCGGTAGGGGGGTGCGCCACGCGTCGCGACCGCCAACATCAACGACGAGTTGAACCATCCGCGGTGTTGGTCCGGGCCCTCCTTGTACATGTCCGCCGGCCACGCGAGGTCGTCGCGTCGCTCCAGCACGGCACGCTGGGACGATCCCGAGTCGAACCACACGTCGAGAATCTCGACCTCACGCCGGAAGCTCGTGGCCTCCGGCCCGCAATGGCGGCAGCTCGTACCTTCCGGCACGATCGCCTCGATCGGTGCCACAAACCAGAAGTCGGCGCCTTCTCGGCGAACGAGCTCGGCCACGTGTCGCACAAACGCGACGTCGAAGTGCGGCTCATCGCACGCCTCGCAATAGACGGCCGGGATCCCGATGCCCCAAACGCGCTGCCGCGATAGACACCAATCGGGTCGTTGCTCGACCATCGTCCGGATTCGATTGATCGTCGACGATGGAATCCACTCCACATCATCGATCGCCCCGAGTGCTCGTTGACGCAACTGATCGTGTTCGATCGCCAGAAACCACTGCACGGTTGCGCGAAAGATGACCGGGTTTTGGCACCGCCAGCAGTGGGGGTACGAGTGAGTTACGTCCTCGCGGGCGATGAGCCGACCGGCACCATCGAGGTCATCGACGACCTGCTCGTTGGCTTCCCAGATGTGGCGACCCGCGTAGCGAGGTGTGTCCTCGACAAATACCCCGTCAGGCCCGACCGGGTTGTAGATCTCGAGATCGTGTTCGCGACCGACGGCGAAATCCTCGGCCCCGTGTCCGGGGGCGGTATGAACGACCCCGGTTCCCTCCTCCAGCGTCACGTGATCGGCCACGAACAGCGGGCTCGGCCGCTCTTCCAACGGGTGCGAGAACACCAACCCCTCGCGTTCCGAGCCCGGCAGGGTGCGTACGACCTCGGCATGCTCGAACAGACTCGCCAACGCCTCGTGCCGGCCGTGCGCGTAGAGCAGGTGTCCACGGTCGGTGTCGCCGATCGCGTACTCGAGCTCGGGGTGCACGACGACCGCACGGTTGGCGGGGATCGTCCACGGTGTCGTCGTCCAGATCAGCACCCCGGCTGGTTCGGAACCCGCGAACACGCGATTCGGGTCCTCGAGCAACGGCATCACGACGGTGATCGACGGGGACTCCTTGTCGTCGTACTCGATTTCCGCTTCGGCCAACGCGGTCTGGCACGAGACGCACCAGTGAATCGGCCGCAGGCCGCGGTAGATGAACCCTTTCTCGACGAGGTCGGCGAATGTCTCCACGATGTCGGCCTCGTAATCCTTCGACATCGTGAGATACGGGTCGTCCCACGCACCCCAGCCACCCAAGCGCTCAAACTCTTCGCGCTGGATCGCGACCCACTCGCCCGCGAACTCGCGGCAGCGGCGCCTCAGCTCGGCCAGCCCCGGTTGTTCGCCGCGCTCCCGAAACTCACGCTGAACGTAGATCTCGATCGGCATCCCGTGGCAGTCCCACCCGGGGACGTACGGCGCGTCGAACCCCATCATCGAGCGGCTGCGGACGATCATGTCCTTCTGGATCTTGTCGACCGCAGTCCCGAGGTGGATGTGATTGTTGGCGTACGGTGGCCCATCGTGCAGGACGTAGCGCGTCCGTCCCTGCCGATCAGCGCGCAATCGCTCGTACAGACGCTTCTCCTTCCAACCGGCCAGGATCTCGGGCTCCCGTGCGGGCAGCTTGGCGCGCATCGGGAACGGTGTCCGCGGCAGGTTCAGCGTCTCCTTGTAGTCCTTCTGCTGTGTTTCTTTTGCCATCTGGGTCCGTCAGCTCGCTCTCACCGGCGCATCGGCCTCATCCAACTCGCGCACGGTGTGACGAATGAGCTCGGTGAGCTTGGGCTCGGCTTCCCCGGCGACCCGGATGATCGTCTCCACGTCGACCGGCTCCAGCGTGTCGGGAAAGCACTCATCGGTGACGATCGACATCCCCAAGACGCGAGTGTCACCGTGTCGAGCCGCGATTACCTCCGGTACCGTGCTCATGCCGACAACGTCGGCGCCGATTGTCCGCAGAAACCGGTACTCGGCGCGGGTCTCGAGGTTCGGCCCGGCGACCGAGACATAGACGCCGACATGCATGTCGATGCCGGCCTCGCGCGCCACCCGATCCACGAGCGCACCCAGCCGTCGATCGTAGGGCTCGCTCATATCCGGGAACCGGGGGCCAAACTCGTCCAGGTTCGGCCCGCAGAGAGGGTTGTCACCCAACAAGTTGATATGATCGTCGATCCGCATCAGATCCCCGCGCCGGTAGTCCGGATTCATTCCGCCGCAGGCATTCGATACGATCAACGTCTCGATGCCGAGTCGTTGCATGACGCGGATCGGAAACGTGATCTGCTGCATCGTATAGCCTTCGTAATAATGGAACCGACCCTGCATCGCGACGACCGGTCGACCTTCGAGCGAACCCAGGATCAGCCGTCCGCTATGGCTCTCGACGGTCGAAGTCGGGAAATGAGGCAGGTCCTCATAATCGAGCGAAGCATCGATCTCGATGTCGCCGACGAGAGCGCCCAATCCGGTGCCAAGCACGATCCCCAGCAATGGCTGTTGGTCTGAACGCGTCCGGATGTAGCCGGTCGCATCGTCGATGCGCGCCAAC
>JBDHED010000135.1:0-5891 GCA_039591175.1 Gemmatimonadota bacterium
GTAACCGGTGAGCCCCGCGTCCGTTTCTACGCCGGATGCCCACTTTCGCTCCCCGACGCGACCCGGCTAGGCACCCTCTGCCTCATCGATCATCAGCCACGGGATTTCGATGAGGCGAGACTTGCGTTGATGCGCGACGTAGCCAGAATGATCGAGCGAGAGATCACCGGAGCGTCGGGGACCGAGGCACCGCGGGCGGTACGATCACTCACGTCGATCGAATGACAACGGCCGAAACGCTTCCGAAAGGATGATAAAAATAGTGCCTTCGCGTCGGCGTAATGAACTGCTGCTCCTTGGTGTTGTCACGCTGGTCGCACCAGGACCCGATGGGGTGCTGGCCCAGACCACCGCCGGAAACGATCAAACGGACACCGCCGCTGCCGGCGATACGCTTGCCACCGCCGATACGCTCAGTGCGCAGCTGTCTGAGGATCGTGTCCCGGTCGTCGTCGGTGGAGACACGCTGTTCTACATCGCCGAGCGGATCGGTCCGTTTCCGCCTGTGGCACGTGTGCGTGCGATCGAGAGCCGTTTCCGGAGCCTAACGCGCGATCCGGTGCGCCAACCGGGCGAGATCTCTGTCTTTCATGGGGAGAAGACGTCGGATCTCATGATCGGCGACCTCGTCGTCATGACGGTGACCGAAGGCGACGCTGCCGCGGCTGGCCTCACGCGTCAGGAGGCCGCCGAGCGATACGCCCGTATCGTCGACGAGGCGCTTCACGAGCAAGCGATCGCGACCAACTGGCGGGCAATTCTGATGGGTGTAGGGCTGACCGCGCTTGCGACGGTGATCCTCGTCTTGCTGCTCCGGTTCTTGCAGCGGTTCTTCCCCCGTATCTACGTGATGATTCGCGAGCGGGGTCCCGAGCGACTGCCCTCGTTACGGATCCAAAGCCTCGAGTTGGTGCCCAAGGGCAAGATCGTCGAGACGCTGCTGCTTGCTGCCAAGGCGATGCGCGTCTTAATCACGATCGCGCTGCTGTATTTCTACGTGCCACTCGTGCTGAGCTTCTTCCCGTGGACGCGGCGGCTCGCCAGTCATTGGCTCGATTACATCCTGACGCCGATCGACGTCGTGACCACGGCCATCGTGTCGTACCTGCCGAACATCCTGTTTATCGCGGTCATCATTCTGGCGACGCGGTACTTGCTGCGGCTCGTTCGGCTTGTTTTTATGGGCATGGAGCACGAACGGATTCGGTTTCGAGGCTTCCATCCTGAATGGGCCGAGCCAACGTACAAGCTCGCCCGCATCTTTATCATCGCCCTCGCGGTGATCGTCACGATTCCGTACCTGCCGCAAAGCGAGTCGACCGCGTTCAAGGGGCGTTGGTGCATTCCTAGCCCTCCTGATCTCGCTCGGCTCCGCGTCGGCGGTCGCCAACCTGATGGCTGGCACGGTGATGGTGTACATGCGGCCATTCAAGCTCGGGGACCGGGTCAGAATCGCCGACACGGTCGGTGACGTGATCGAAAAGACGCTGCTCGTGACCCGTGTGCGAACGAACAAGAACGAGGAGATCTCGATCCCGAACGCGCTCGTTCTGGGGAGCCACATCGTCAACTATTCGAACAGCGCACGCGAGGGCAAGCTGATCCTTCACACGACGGTAACGATTGGGTACGACGTCGACTGGCGCCGGGTTCACGAGGCGCTAATCTCGGCCGCGACCGACTTGGAGGCGATTCAAGAAGATCCGACGCCATTCGTGCTGCAGAAGAGCCTCGACGACTACTCGGTGACGTATGAGCTCAACGCCTATACGGACGATGCGCAGAGAATGTCGCGTTCGTACTCGGAGTTGCACCAGAGCATCCAGGATCGGTGTTCGGAAGCGGGGATAGAAATCTTGTCGCCGCTCTATGCCGCAACGCGGGATGGAACCCCGAGCACGATTCCTCTGGGCGACCAAGTCGATCGAGGTTGAAGCTTGACGTACGAGGTTTCGGTGGCCCGGTCGCCACACTTCAATCGGTTGAATCGCTCGTCGGCTGCGCAGATTCTGGCGCCGCAACACCACTGGGCAACGGATCGGGCTGCCGGCCCCGCTTTCCCTCCCCCCGGTTGTCGTAAAAACGCTGCGTCGGGTAGGCGAAGTCGATGTCGTCGCATTGGGCGAACTCACGCAGCACTTCCTCCCAGATCGCCTGTGCGGTGCCGCGCCGCTGTCGTGGATGGCACAAGTACCGCAGCGTGAGCAATACACCCGAATCGGCCACGCTCGTGTACACCGTGGGCGTCAACGTGGCGTAGAAGATCATGAACTTCCGGGCCGCCTTCCGGAGCTGATCGCGGGCCTTGACGTCATGGATGGCGTGCTTGTCGCCAATCTCCATCATGATTTGCTTCGCCTTTTCCCAATCACTCTCGAACGTCACCATCACCGGGATCTCGTTCCAGATGTACTGGAACCCCTTGGTGTAGTTGGCCAGCGTCTCTGAAAACACTTTTCCGTTCGGAACGTGAATCACGCGGCCCGTGCTCTGGTCGGCGGCGACCCAGTTTCCAATCTCCATCAGCGTGAACTGGAAGATCCGGGTGTCGATCACGTCCCCGGCGTGATCGCCCATGGCGATCCGATCTCCGACCTCGAACGGCTTGCGCCACAAGATGAAGACCCAACCCGCCAGGTTGACCAGCGGGTCCCTGAGCGCGATCGCCAACCCCGCCGACAGCAGCCCGAAATACGTCGTGATGGCGCTGAACCCTCGGAACCACACCCAGCCCAGCACCAGAATCGCCAAGAAGTAGGCGATGTAGAGCGAAACCTTCCGGGCGTGGTATTGGACCTGGATGTCGTCAAAGTTCCGGCGGACATACACGAGGACGAGCCGTCGCACCAATATGAGAACGAGAATCGTCGCGGCGGAGACGATGATCTTGTTCTGCGTCGCCACGCTCATGCTCGTGATGCGCTCGAGCCAACTGGTCAGTTCGTTCATCGCCTCCAAGCTACCCATGCCGGATGGCCGTCGGGAGTGGCCCTTGCCACGGGAGCCCTCGGTCGGCGAGTTTTGGTCGTCTTCTCAAAAGGACCTCATCTATGGCGATAGAGGTACGGCTGAGTCGCGAGATGCGGCTGGTCGATGTGACGATGATCGGCGTCGGCGCGATGATCGGTGCCGGGATCTTCGTCTTGACCGGGATCGCCGCCGGGGTGGCCGGCCCGGCCCTCATCCTGGTCTTCCTGCTCAACGGTCTGGTAGCGCTGCTGACCGCCATGGCGTACGCCGAGCTGGGCAGCGCTATTCATGGGGCCGGCGGCGGCTACCTCTGGATCAAGCGGTCACTTCCCGACCCAAGCGGATTCCTCGCCGGGTGGATGGATTGGTTCGCCCACGCCGTGGCCTGCTCGCTCTACGCGCTGGGTTTTGGTGCTTACTTCCGGGAAGTGCTCCACGTTGCCGGAGTGGGCGAGTTCCAGCTCCCGATCTTCGGTCTCGAGGTCTGGCTCGCGGTCGGCGCGTGTGCGCTGTTCTCTTATATCAACTTCCGGGGCGCATCGGAAACCGGTAAGGCCGGCAACGTAGTGACACTGGGCAAACTGGCGGTCATCGGCGCGTTCATCGTGGCCGGTTTGTGGACGATGGCGAAACACACCGGATGGCAGGGGTCCTTCTCGCCTTTCATGCGCGAGGGGTGGGGCGGTGTGTTGGCGGCGATGGGGCTCACGTTTATCGCGTTCGAGGGATACGAGATCATCGCTCAGACGAGCGAGGAGGTTGAGGACCCCAGACGCAATGTTCCGCGCGCGGTGTTCCTGTCGCTGTTGATCGTCATCCCGATTTACTTGCTCGTCGCGCTCGTCGCGGTCGGAGCGGTCACTCCGCCTGCCGGGATGAACGTCACCGAGTACTTGGGGCAAGAGAAAGAGACGGCGCTGGTAACAGCCGCCGATCAGTTCGTAATGGGTGGTGGGTTGATCGTCCTGGTGGGTGGTCTCCTCTCAACCCTCTCGGCCTTGAACGCGACGATCTACTCGTCATCGCGGGTCGCCCTGGCGATGGCGCGCGACGCCAGCTTGCCGCCGATCGTCGCGCGGATCCACTCGGTTCGGGCCACGCCCCATGTGGCGATTCTGCTCTCCGCGGCATTGGTCATCGGGATGGCGGTGGCGTTGCCGATCGAGGAGGTCGCGGCCGCGGCCAGCGTGATGTTCCTCTTGCTGTTTGCCGGCGTCAACGTCGCCGCGATCCGGCTTCGCAAGCAGCAGCCCGACTTGGATCGCGGGTACAGAATTCCGCTCGTTCCGTTCGTCCCGATCCTCGCGATCTTGTGTATGCTGGTCGTGGCGGTGTTCATGTTCGTCGGCTACCCGCTGGCATGGCTCGCTGCCGGCGGCTGGATCGTGTTCGGACTCGGGGCTTATTACGTCTATAGCCGCACACGCGAGAAGGCGCTTGTCGAGCGCGAGATCTGGATGGAGCGGATCGAGCGTAAGGAGTATCGGGTGCTGGTGGCGGTCTCGAGTCTGCGCACCGCCGAGTCCCTGGTGGAAGTCGCGAGTGCGATCGCCAAGAAGCACAACGGAGAGGTCGTCGCGGTCGCTGTGGCCGAGGTACCGGAGGGGGAAGCGCTTCTGACCGGTCGCCGACGGGTCCGCGAGTTGAGACCTGTGCTCGAGAAGGCGGTTGAGTTCGGCCTCGCACGTGAGGTCAAAACGCACCCGGTGGCGAAGATCGCACACCGGATCAGCCACGCCATCGTGCAGACCGCACGCGAGGAGCACTGCAACTTTCTCGTCATCGGCTCGGCGCACCGGCAATCGTTTTTCGAGCGCGTCGTCGCTACGATTGTGGAACGCGTGCTGAAGGACGCGCCGTGCCAGGTCGGCGTTGTCTACGGCGAGCTCGAAAGCGGCAAAGTGCGCCAAATTGTATTACCGGTTACGAAGAGCAGAAACGCCGAGCTCGCGGCCGAACTAGTGCCTGCGTTTGCAGAGCGGTTTAGCGTCCCCGTTCGGGCGCTGACGGTGGTCGCGCGCGATGGTGATCAGCCCTCCGAGGAGGAGTTCGTCGCTGGCGCCAGGGAAACGCTCAAGGCGGCTGGGCTCGGTGTCGAGTTGGAGGTGTTGCGGCGCCGCGAGCCGGCCCAAGGGTTGCTCGGAGCGATCAGATACGGTGACTTGGTGATCCTGGGCGCCCCCAGCCGAGGGCTCGTGACTCCGGTCTTTGGTGAAACGATTCCGATGGAAATCGCCAAGCGAGGCCGCAACCCGGTCGTCGTGGTGCGCGATCTCGACGAACGGGTGCGACGGTTCGAACGCGTTTTCTTCCGAAGGAGCTAGATCACGATGCAAGCCACGACCGACGGTCCGCTCGCTGAGCTCGCTCAGCGCTTCACCGATTTCATTCCAACCCTGACGGCGGGGATCTTCGTCCTGCTGCTTGGGATCGGCTTGGGCTGGCTCGCCAAGCGAGCCACGGTGCGGATCCTCGTCTGGCTCAGGCTCGACCGGCTGAGCGGGCATGTCGGTTGGCGGGCTGCCTTCGGCAAGGGCGACGTGCGGGCCCAACTGTACGAGCTGGTGGGATCGGTGGTGATGGCGATCGTCATCCTCACGTTGCTCGATCAGACCGTCCAGATCTGGGGACTCACTGCTCTCGCGCGGCCGATCGAAAGCGTCATCGAGTACTTGCCACGGATGGCACTGGCCGCGCTCGTCCTCGGGGTCGGCATGATGCTGGTCAACACACTCGCCCAGCGGGTTCAGAACACGCTCGAGCGCGAAGAAGCGCCGCGCCCGCGGCTGCTGGCCGGGATCCTCAAGGCGTGTCTGCTGGCGGTGACGATCGCGCTCAGCCTCTGGCAGCTTAACTTCGCGCGCGAGATCGTCTTCGCAGCCTTTCTGATCGGCTTTGGCGCGATCGGAGTCGCGTTTGCG
>JBDHED010000136.1:0-5846 GCA_039591175.1 Gemmatimonadota bacterium
GTTGTTGGACGAACGGGGTAACAACGTCACCGAGGCGGGCCCGTCGACGCCGATACGCGTATTGGGGATCAGCGGTGTGCCTGAGGCAGGTGACTCGTTCGCAGTGCTGGACGGCGACCGCCAAACACGGGACATAGCCCAGAAGCGCCAGCGGCTTCAGCGCGAGCAGGGATTCCGTCGAACCAAGGAGCCGACCACGCTCGAAGAGCTTTATGAGCAGGTTCAGGCAGGCCGTGTTGAACGTCTCAACGTGATCCTCAAGGGCGACGTCGGAGGCTCGGTTGAGGCGCTCGCGGACGAGTTGACAAAACTGTCGACGGAAGAGGTCCAGGTGTCAGTAATCCACCGCGGCGTGGGAGCGATCTCCGAGAACGATGTCGTTCTGGCTGCCGCGTCGAACGCCATCATCATCGGATTCCACGTCCGACCCGACGCTCGGGCTCGTGCAGCGGCCGAGCGAGAGGGCGTCGACATCCGCCTCTATCGCGTCATATACGAGGTGGCCGAAGACGTGCGCAAGGCGATGGAGGGTCTTTTGGCACCCGAGGAACGAGAGGTCGTGCTCGGCTCGGCCGAGGTGCGCAAGATCTTCAAAGTCGGACGGTTGGGTACCATCGCTGGCTGCCAAGTAGCTGACGGTGTCATACCCAGGACCGCTCGCGTGCGCGTGGTGCGGGACGGCGTAGAAGTGTATGAGGGCGCGATCGCTTCGCTCAAGCGGTTCAAAGATGACGTTCGCGAAGTACGCGAAGGCTTCGAGTGCGGGATCAATGTGGAGGGCTTCAATGATGTCAAGGTCGGAGACGTCATCGAGGCGTACAAGATCGAGGAAGTACAACGCACGCTGGCCTAGGTTAGCTCACCATGACGATCGTCGGTCTCGGCACATTCGACGTTCATATCCAAGGTTCACAATCGCTCAAGGAGAAACGATTCGTTCTGAGAAGCATCAAGGATCGAATCTCCAAGCACTTTAACGTCTCGATCGCGGAGACCGGACACCTCGACAAGTGGCAGCGCACCGAAATAGCGGTTGCGGTGGTGAGCGGTCAGCGACGAAACGTTGAGAAAACCCTCGATTCGATCCTCGACTTGCTCGACGGGGAGTCAGAGCTTCGCGTCATCAACGTTCACACCGAAATCTACTGACGCATTCGTGACACAGAGCGGGACAGATGACCCACGGGTACCCACGCAAACGCCGAGTTGATGAGCTCCTCAAGCAGGAGATCGCGGCTGTCCTGAGCACCGAGCTCAAGGACCCGCGGATGGGGTTCGCTACCGTGATGGCAGTGAAGAGCGCACCCGATTTGAGAACTGCTCGGGTGTACGTCAGCGTACTCGGCAACGAGGAGGAAAAACAGGCTGCGCTAGCGGTCTTATGCGGAGCAGCTGGCTTCGTTCGCGCTCGGGTAGGTAGTGCGGTGACGCTCAAGTACGTGCCAGAACTGCGGTTCGAGATCGACCGGACGCTGGAGGTAGCAGCCAGAATCGAAACCATCCTTGGAGGCCTTCATCCGGGCGAGTCCGAAACAGATCTCGGCGACGCATCAGAACCCGCTGGTATTCTGTTGATCGACAAACCAGCCGGTCCGACGAGTCACGACGCGGTGCAAGTCGTCCGGCGGGCGACCGGAACGCGCCGAGTGGGACACTTTGGCACCCTGGATCCGTTTGCGACGGGATTGCTCGTCTGCGCGATCGGTCCCGCGACACGGCTGGCGCCGTTTTGTACCGGACACGACAAGACATACGAAGTCACCATTCGGCTGGGCTGGCGCAGTACGACCGATGACCCCGAGGGCGATCTGGCAGCAACTGATGGCGTCGTCGCGCCCACGCGTGAGATGATCGATGAGGTATGCCAAGCGTGGACGGGGCGTGTGGCGCAAGCGCCGCCGGCCTATTCCGCTAAGCACGTCGATGGGAAGCGAGCCTATCAGCGCGCACGGGCCGGCGAGACCGTCACGCTTCCCGATGTCGAGGTGACGATTCATAGCGTGACGATCGAGAGTTATGCTTTTCCAGAGTTGGCGCTAACCGTCGAGTGCGGTGGCGGCACCTACATGCGAGCGCTGGCGCGTGATATCGGTGAGGCGCTCGGAACGGGTGGGTATTGTGCATCGCTCAGGCGGACTCGGTCGGGACCCTTCACCGTTGAGGCCGCCATCGGCTGGGATGTGATGGGCGAGCCCGATCTCGCGCGTGAGGCCATTCGACCCACGGCAACGGCGATCGTTGAGCTCCCGATCATCGAACTGAGCAAGTCCCAACAGGCGGCGGTAGTACACGGTCAGACGATCGGGAATCTCGATTCGGGTGTGGACGAGGAGGGTTGGGTCCAACTTCACGGACCGCGTGGGTTTGTCGGATTGGGGGAGCTTCATCGGGAGCCGCAGGGGTGGCAGCTGTCGCCGCGTCGCGTTCTATACCCCGACGGGGAGGGCCGCTGACGTTGGCTGCAGGTTTGCCCGGTTTACGACGGACCACCATAACGGTCGGGACCTTTGACGGCGTCCATCGTGGTCATCAAGCGGTCCTGAGAGAGATCGTGCGTCGCGCTCGCGCTGCTGATCGCGAGAGCGTGTTGGTGACGTTCGAACCGCACCCGTTGCGGATTGTCGCGCCGGAGCGAGCACCGTGTTTATTAACGACGCCGATCGAGCGGCGGCTCTTGTGGCCGCAGTTCGGACTTGACTACGTCGTCGTGGTGCCGTTCGACGATCGACTGCGCCAGCTCTCACCGGAAACATTTGTGCGTGACGTTCTGGTTCAACAGCTCAGACTTGGTGAGCTCGTAATCGGTTACGATCACGGCTTTGGCAAGGACCGCAAGGGTGACGTTGAGACGTTGCGTCGCCTGGGCATGGAGGAAGGCTTCTCGGTCGATGTCGTCGGACCCATCACATCGGGGGATGAAACCGTTTCCAGCACCAAGATCCGAGGCGCGGTTGCGGGCGGGGATCTTGCCATCGCGACGGCTGGAATGGGACGCCCATACTCGGCCTACGGCCGAGTGGTGCGTGGCGCAGGCCGCGGACGGTCGCTGGGCTTTGCCACGGCCAACCTCGAGCTGGAACTCGACAAGTGCTTGCCTCCCGAGGGCGTGTACGCGGTACTGGCCGAGATCGACGGTGAGCGGCATCAGGCGATGGCCAATCTCGGCCCCCGGCCCACGTTCGGGGGGGCGGGTGGTGGACTCGAAGCGCATCTCCTCGACTGGTCGGGCGAACCCCTATATGGCGCCCTGGTGGGTATCGAGTTCGTGCGCCGCCTGCGGCCGGTCAAACGCTTTGACGGTCCCGAAGAGCTATCCGCGCAGCTCGGCCGTGATCGGGCGGCAGCACGGACAGCCCTGGCTGATAGTCAGGAGGTGGCGTAATGCGTTCTCCTATAGTACCTTCCATAGATTATAGCTTGATTTTTTCAACACCCACATTTCAGACATCGATCGAGGGATGACGCGTTTATGGGCTTGAGTTCTTCGCAGAAGAGCGAGGTTATTGAGGGTTTCCGGGAACACCAGACTGATACCGGTTCGAGTCGAGTACAGATCGCTGTTCTCACCCGGCGGATCAACGAGCTCACCGAGCACTTCCGCCAGCACCCTCATGATCACCACAGCCGCCGCGGCCTGCTCAAGATGGTGGGTCGACGTCGACGTCTGCTCGACTACTTGAAGAGCAGCGATGTGGAGCAGTACCGGCAGATCCTGGAGGAGCTAAACCTCCGGAAATAGTGCACCGTGTCGGCCCGTCAATGGGGTCGATTGCGGTTCGTTCACGCCCGCGCGGGGTGCGGGAAGAGCGGTGTTCGGCGTGAGATGTACGCGGTACGATGATCGGTTCGTACCCCGCATATCTTACGGCGAAACGTGCCGCACCTTCTTCTGCCTTCCGCCTGACGGGCGTCCACAAACCGCCGGGCACCGGCTAGTGCCGCGCCCCGGCTAGAAACCGTCAGGAGAAAAAGAAATGGCAACAATCAAGAAAACGCTCGATCTCGGTGGCAAACCGATGACGATCGAGACTGGCAGACTCGCGCGGTTGGCGGGTGGAGCGGTAATGATCGGCTACGGCGAGACGATGGTGTTGTGCACGGCGACAGCCAGTCCCAAGGCCGACTCAAGCCGGGGCTGGTTTCCGCTGTTCGTTGAATATCGAGAGAAGATGTACGCGGCGGGGAAGATCCCCGGCGGCTTCTTCAAGCGCGAGGGTCGCCCTGGTGAGAAGGAGACACTATCTGCCAGGCTGATCGACCGACCCTGCCGACCGTTGTTCCCGAAAGGCTACATGCACGAGACGCAGCTGGTGTGTCAGGTACTCTCGTACGATAGCGACAACGACCCCGACGTGTTGGGGATCGTGGGCTGCGCCGCAGCGCTGTCGATCAGCGGTATCCCGTTCGAGGGGCCCGTCGCCGCCGTCCGAGTCGGAATGGTCGACGGTGAGTACGTAATCAACCCCACCTTTGACCAGTTGGACCAGAGCACGATTGACGTTGTCGTGGCGGGCACCGCCGACTCGGTCTCGATGGTCGAAGGATCAGCGCTAGAGGTGTCCGAGGCGGATCTGCTGGGTGCGGTTCGTGTCGGGCACGAGGCGATCGCCAAGATTTGCGCCATCATCGAAGAGCTGAAGCGCGAGGCCGGTCGGCCGGAGATGGCGTGGTCACCTCCTGAGATCGACACTGAGCTCGCGGGCCGTGTCGCTCAGCAGGCACGTCCTGGTGTCGAAAAGGCGATGCAGATCGCGGACAAGGATGAGCGAAACCAGGCTCTAGAAGCGGTTCGTGACTCCGTCGCTACGGCGATGGTCGATGAGCTCGGCGACGAGTACGCCGCTGTCGAGGCCCAAATCCGGCGCACGATTGACGACGTCGAGTCGGATACCATGCGCGGCGCGATTGTTAAGACCGGTAAACGCACCGATGGTCGGGATTCGACCGAAATCCGTCCGATTGAGATCGAAGTTGGTGTTTTGCCTCGAACGCACGGATCAGCGCTCTTCACGCGTGGAAACACGCAGTCGTTGGGCGTAGTCACGCTGGGGACGAGGCAAGACCAGCAGATGATCGATGATCTCGATCCCAAGTGGGACAAGACGTTCATGTTGCACTACAACTTCCCACCGTTTTCGGTCGGTGAAGTGGGCCGTTTCGGTGGCACCGGCAGGCGCGAGATCGGCCATGGGGTGCTGGCCGAGCGATCGTTACGCACGCTCCTTCCCGACCACGAAGAGTTCCCCTACACGATTCGAATCGTGTCTGACATCCTCGAGTCCAACGGGTCATCCTCGATGGCATCGGTCTGTTCCGGATCGCTGTCTCTCATGGATGCAGGTGTGCCGATTACCAAGCCGTGCGCCGGAATCGCCATGGGGCTGATCGTGGAAGACGACAAAGTGGTGGTCTTGTCGGACATCCTCGGGATCGAGGATCATCTCGGCGACATGGACTTCAAGGTTGCAGGGACCCGCGACGGGATTACCGGCTTCCAAATGGACATCAAGATCAAGGGTGTCTCGTTTGAAGTCCTCGAGCGTGCCGTTGCGCAAGCCCGCGACGGGAGGTTGCACATCCTCGGATTGATGGAGCAGGCGATCGAGGGACCCAGGCAGCAGATCAGCCAACACGCTCCACGGATCCTTACGATCGTGGTGCCGAAGCAGAAGATTCGGGATATCATCGGCAGCGGTGGCAAGGTGATCCGCGGGCTCCAGGAGGAAACGGGCGCCAAGATCGACATCGACGACGAGGGTGTCGTCACGATCGCTTCGATCGATGGGGCGGGTGGAGAGGAGGCCCTGAGCCGAATCGAGAAGATCATCGAGGAGCCCGAGATCGGG
>JBDHED010000137.1:0-7320 GCA_039591175.1 Gemmatimonadota bacterium
TGACTTGACCGAGTCGGAGTTGGTGAGCGAGATGTCGGACGTCGAGCTGCTCGAGTACTTGTCGAATGGAAAAGGTGCGATGCCAGGGTTCGCGAAGATCCTTTCTAAGCAGGAATTGAGCGCTCTCGTCGAGGTAGTACGCAATCTACACACCGCGGAATAAGCTCCGAGGTACGATTCACGCCACGAGGAAGCCCCGTTTCGGCGGGGCTTTCTCACATATTGGAGGCGCGTAGCTAAACCAGGCCACGGCCTAGTCGGTTTGCCCATCAAGCGGAAAGTCAGAATGCTTGCGAAGCGTTGCCTCCTGGTTCGACTGGTCGTTCTTTTCGTCGCGGCCTCATGCGACGCTGACGACACGCCTTTCAGTATCGGTAGCAACGACCCCGATGTCGTTGCGGCGGCGGCAACGATCACGTCGGGTGACATGCGTCGGCTGATCGCGCACCTGGCGAGCAACGAGATGGCGGGCCGAGACACCCCCAGTCCCGGTCTCGAGGCGGCGGCCAACTTCGTGGCGGATGAGTTCGGTGCGCTTGGCCTTAGGCCCGGGGCGGCCGCCAACTCATTCCTTCAATGGTACCGGGTCGAGCTGTCAGAACCGGACGAAGAGACTGGCGAGTCGGTGGTCGTCAGCGCCCTTGTGCCCAACGTCGTAGCGATCCTCCCAGGAAGCGATCCCACGCTTCGTGACACGTACGTCGTCTTTAGCGCGCACGTAGACCATCTCGGTGTGGGAACTGCTGACGCTACAGGCGACTCGATCTACAACGGAGCTGACGACGACGCCTCGGGCACGGCGGCCCTGATCGAGGTCGCCGAAGCGTTTGCGTCGTTGCCAAGCCCGCCGGCCCGGTCGCTGATCTTCCTGGCGGTGAGCGGAGAGGAGAAGGGGTTGCTCGGCTCGAGCTACTACGCCGATCACCCGACCGTGCCGATCGAATCTATCGTGGCCAACGTCAACGCCGACATGATCAGCCGAAACTCTCCCGACAGCATCGCGGTGATCGGGCAGGAGTTTTCGTCACTGGGTCGGTTGCTGCGGCGCGTGGTCAACAGAAACCCAGAAGTAGGGTTGCTCGTGACCGGTGATCTGTGGCCGGAGCAGAACCTCTTCCTTCGAAGCGATCACTTTAGCTTTGTCCGCAACGGCGTCCCCGCGCTGTGGTTCTTCGCCGGCACCCACGACGACTATCACTGGGTATCCGACGAAGTCGAGAGCGTCGATGTTGACAAGGCTGCTAGAGTGGCGCGGCTGATCTTCTTCACCATGCACGAAATCGCCGACAGTGGGCGAGCCCCCACCTGGACCGATACGAGTTTCCTCGACCCATAAGGTTTCACATCGTGTGTGGTCGGCACGGATGAAGGCAGGTAACCTCAAATTGTACCGATCGATCAAATGATCAAAGGAGGTTGCCATGAAGGGTCTTATCGGATTGACGATGGCGCTCGCGTTGTTGGCCTGCCAGCCGGCTGCTGATGCGCCGTCCGAGGCTCCAGCCCAAGCCACATTCACTGCCGACGACGAGGCCGCCATCCGCGGCATGCTCGAGAAGTACGTCGAGGACGCCCTCGCCATGGTTTGGGAATCGACCGATTACTACACCGCCGATGCGGTACGGATGCCACCCAACGCGCCCATGATCCAAGGCATGGCGGCGATCGAAGAGCTCTGGGACGCTCTCCCGCCGCGCACGCGCGTACACCATCGATATAGCGCCGCCAGATGGTGATCCGGTGAGCAACGTTGGCAAGTGGCATGCGATCTACGAACGCCAAGCCGACGGCTCATGGCTCTGCGTTAGCGACATCTGGAACATCGACACACCGGTAGGGATGTAGCCACTCGGTAGCTGGAGCCCAACCTCGTGTTCCAACCGGTCTACTTGACGTTACCCCGCGCGGAGCTGCAGGAACGCGTCGCGCGGGGGATCGCAAGCCTCGAGGATTGTCGCGCGTGCCCCCGCGACTGCGGCGTTAACCGGCTCGAGGACAAGTGGTCGGCTTGTAAGACCGGCCGCTACGCGGTCGTCAGTAGCTACTTCGCTCATTTCGGCGAAGAGGATTGCCTCAGAGGCTGGAACGGATCGGGGACGATCTTCTTCTCGCACTGCAACCTGCGGTGCATCTTCTGTCAGAACTGGGACATCAGCCAGGCGATAAAGCCCAAGCACGCGCCGCCCGGATCGACGCCGCACGAGATCGCGAGGATGATGCTCGAGCTCCAAGCGCGCGGCTGTCACAACATCAACTTTGTGACCCCGGAGCACGTCGTCCCGCAAGTTCTCGAGTCGGTCGCAGAGGCGATCGAAGAGGGGCTCGCGATCCCGATTGTGTACAATACAAGCGCATACGACGCGCTCGAGAGCATCCTTCTCATGGATGGGATCGTCGACATCTACATGCCGGATTTCAAGTACTGGAGCCCCGACAAGAGTCAGAAGTATCTCAAGGCGAGCGATTATCCGGTGGTGGCGCGAGCAGCGATCAAAGAGATGCATCGGCAGGTCGGCGAGCTGGTCGTGAACGCAGACGGGGTCGCCAAACGGGGGCTTCTGCTGCGGCACCTCGTCATGCCCGGCGAGCTCGACGAAACCCGCTCGATCCTGGAATGGATCGCCTCCCACCTGGGCCCGGAGACGTATGTGAACCTGATGGACCAGTACCGGCCAGCGGGGGCAGTGAGCGACGCCAAGTACCCGGAGCTCAATCGACCGCTGGGGTCAAACGAGTTTCTCGCGGCGTGGGAGATCGCGCGCGAGCTGGGGCTTCGGCGACTGGACGAGCGGCGATGAGATCGGCGGCAGAGACCAACTACTGGCACGTTGTCGACGACGGCAGGGTCCAGTGCGACCTGTGTCCGCGTCTCTGCCGTCTGCGGGATGGTCAGCGTGGGTTCTGTTTTGTGCGCGCTAACGAAGGTGGGCGGATTGTCCTCACCACGTACGGGCGCTCGAGCGGCTACTGCGTCGATCCGATCGAAAAGAAGCCGCTCAACCACTTCCTGCCGGGCACGCCAGTGCTGTCGTTCGGCACCGCCGGGTGCAACCTGGGTTGCAAGTTCTGCCAGAATTGGGACATCTCGAAGTCACGCGAGATGGATACGTTGGCGGATGCGGCTGAGCCCGAGACGATCGCTCGCGCCGCCGCGCGACTCGGGTGTCGAAGCGTGGCGTTTACGTACAACGATCCGGTGATCTTCCACGAGTACGCGATCGACGTGGCGCAGGCGTGCAGGGAGCGCAACATCCACTCCGTGGCCGTCACGGCGGGCTATCAGTGCTTTGAACCGCGGGCGGTGTTTTACCGCAACATGGACGCCGCGAACGTCGACCTGAAGGCATTTAACGATGAGTTCTACAGTAAGTTCTGCGGCGGCGAACTGGGTCCGGTCCTCGACACACTTTGCTACCTACGCCACGCAACCCAAGTCTGGTTCGAGATCACGACACTTCTGATTCCAGGGGCCAACGACTCCGATGCCGAGATCGGGCGGGAGACGGAGTGGATCGCGGAGAACCTCGGGCTCGACGTACCCCTTCACTTCACGGCGTTCCATCCGGCTTGGAAAATGCTGGACGTGCCGCCTACACCGGTCGAAACGCTACAGCGAGCGCGCGAGATCGCCTTGGGCAACGGACTGCGCTACGTGTATACCGGCAACGTTGACGACAAGGAGAGCCAGAGCACGTACTGCAACGGGTGCGGCGAGCTCGTGATCGGCCGCAACTGGTACACCCTTTCCGAGTGGAACCTCACCAGTTTGGGACACTGCCGTTGGTGCAATGCGCCCTGTCCCGGTGTCTTCGACGTGCACCCGGGGGATTGGGGCGCACGGCGTATTCCGGTCCGGCTGGCAGACTACGCGGCATAGACCGCGACCCGAGCGACACCTTCAGACGTAGTAACTCCGACTACAGCCACGCAGGGTTTCCCCCACAGACATCTGCGTCAGGGTGAGGCTACGCTAGAAACGAGGAGGTTGATTCCATGGAACACGTTTGCGAAGTATGCGGTAACGACTATGACAAGCCGATCCAAATCCTGCAGGGTAAGGAAACGCACACCTTTGATTCGTTCGAGTGCGCGATTCACGCCCTCGCCCCGCGCTGTTCTCACTGTGGGTGCAGAATCGTCGGTCACGGTATGGAAACCGATGGGAAGGTCTTCTGTTGTGCCCACTGCGCGAGTAAGTCCGGTGTTACCGGGATGAGCGATCGGATCTGAACGCTGTTCTCGCGGTCGAAGGGAGAAACGATGCCCAAGAAGCGGTTGAACGAGTTCCAGTTGTTCTACGATTCCGCGCGGCACAATGACGTTCTGGACGAGCGGACAACCATCATGCTCCACCTTGGCACGGCGATGGCGGTCGCCTGCTACCCGTGAATGGAGAGTTACCTTGGCGTCGCCAAGGAGCTCGGCATCACGAAAGAGGAAATCGGCGCCGTACAGTCAATCGTCATGGCCGTATCGGCTGGTCGCGTCGCAGCTCAGTTCAGGGAGGTGAAGCAGCGATCAGGGGCATAAAGGACTTTCCTGACGGTCAGACCGCGAATTCTCAGTAGACTGCCGCCCGTCGCTTTCTACATCTCTAGCAGCAATTGTCGCTGCTCCTCGCTTCCCTCCCACACAAGGAAGGAGTTGACGGCGAGGTACTTGTAGCGGTCCTCGTCGGCAACCTGCAGATCGACATCAGGACGAACCTCTGGATCGAACAGCCCAACACACGGGACGAAGACCCTGTTTGCGCTCGATAGCCAGGCAGCCCACCAGGAAAAAGTGCTCACCGATAGCACGATGTTGCTGCTGGAGCGCAGGAGGTTGAAGTCGGAGAGCACCGATCCGGAGTAGACCTCCGCCTCATAACGATTGGCGATCTTCTGTGCCATCGAGTCATCTCGATCCTCGCTTACCACGTGCACCTTGTTCCAATTTCGCTGTTCGAGAATCTTTTCGTAGAAAGAGAAGGGTAGGGCCACGTAGTCGGGGTGAATCCAACGCTGCGTCTGTTGCTGCCATATGTCGCCAGCACGGATGGAGATCGTTAATTCGTCATCGGGAAACCGAAGCGGGATCTCTGGTCCCAACCAATCCGCACGGATCAGTTCTTTGTAAGGACGGTAGTACTCGTAGCGCTGGAAAAACCCCTTCAAGGCTATCCTGCGACGTCGGCGATTCGCGAGAATCGCAGACAGGTCAAGCCGATGTCCCTTAAGTAGCACTCTCTTTCGAAAGAGATAAGAATCGCGTGACCGCTTCCAGGAGGTGGCACTAGGAAAGCCTTCTATCGGCTCGGCGATCAAATCAAAGCCGAGCTCGGTCGCCAGAATTCGCCCCAAGCAATACTGGAAAAGGTTATTGCCGAGACGCCCGATGTATTTGACAACAATCATGTTCTGTTAAGCGACTGCGTCAGCGGCGGAGGTTTACTTTGAGGCCTGCTGCGGCTCGATTATCGTGTCGTCGACAACCTGCATGGCGATGCCGGATCGCGCAACAAGCACTGCAGCCCAATCTACCAGGAGATCCGGATGGCTTTTGAAGCCGAGAAGACACAGCTTCGCCTCGCTGGAAAGCTCGATGCTATCGGGCGGGGAGCATTCTCCTCACCTTTGGTGGCCAAATCGCTGACTAGAGGAGACGAATGAACGGCAAGATCGTCGTTCGAAAACACGGAGGGCCCGAGGTTCTGGAATGGGTGAAAGAAGACCTCTCTGCGCCAGGCCCCGAGGAAGCCCTGATCCAGCAGACCGCGATCGGTCTCAACTTCATCGATGTCTACCACCGGCAGGGCCTTTATCCCCTCGCACTTCCTTTTACTCCCGGTGTCGAGGCGGTTGGCACCATTGTGGCGGTGGGCGAAGGAGTCAAAGACGTTGCTCCCGGCGACCGGGTGGCGTATTTCGACGCCACTAGCCCGGGTTCTTATGCTGAGGCGCGGGTCGTCGCGACCGATCGTCTGGTCGAGCTGCCAGACTCAATTGACGATGTGACCGCCGCCGGCACCATGCTGAAGGGCGCCACGGTTGAATACCTGATTCGGCGCACGTACCAGGTGCAAGCAGGCGATTGGGTCTTGTTCCACGCCGCCTCGGGTGGCGTCGGGTCGATCGCGATCCAATGGCTGAGCGCGATCGGAGCGAACATCATCGGAACCGTCGGATCCCAGGAAAAGGCCGCCCTGGCCGAACAAAACGGTTGCCAGCACACCATCCTTTACCGAAACGAGGATACCGCCAGCCGAGTGAAGGAGATCACCGCTGGGCGCGGTGTCGATGTGGTGTACGATTCGGTCGGCAAGGATACGTTCGAAGCCTCACTCGATTCCCTAAAGCCTCGCGGCACGCTGGTCAGCTTCGGCAACGCCTCGGGCCCGGTTCCCGACTTCGCGCCTCTGCTTCTCACCCAAAAAGGCTCTCTATACCTGACCCGGCCGAGGGTAAGAGAGTACTACGCGACGCCCGGAGATTTTGCCGAAGGGACAAAAGCGCTTCTAGATGCCATCTCATCTGGCACCATAAAGGTCGCCGTGAACCAGACCTACGCGCTGAGAGAAGCTCAACAAGCTCACCGCGATCTCGAAGGGCGCAAGACCAGCGGCTCGACCGTTCTGATCCCACCGAGCCAGGTTTCTAGTTCTTAGTCGATGTCGTTTGGTGATGCGGCGGTCGGCTTGGGCGTGGTTCTGTGGGTTGTGGCCGTCGGGTTCTTCGTGCGCTTGCGGTGGCTGATACGAAGGCGGTATCCGGCAGTCTGGGCGAAGCACGGTACCCCGCTGTTCGTCCCGATCCTCGATCCGCGCCGCTGGTCACGCGAGTCGAGCCAATTCTGGTGGTCGAGATACCGCGAGCTCAGCGATCCCGATATTGATCAGGCGATGTGGATATGCCGCGTGTCGTTTGCGTCGATGTTGCTGATCGCTCTGGCCGTCTTGCTGTTGGCGCTGATGGGGGCGTGACTATGCCGCCATCGCCAGGCTTTCGGCTGACGGTGCGCTAGCGGGCTACGACTTCGTGCTCGTCTTGGCGAAGAAGGTTGAGAAGATCTGGTGCGTCTTCCTGCTATTGCACTCCGGGCACGGGGGTGGCTCTTTGGTTTCGTCGTGCTCGGTCATGTGCTCAGTGACGGCGAACGTCTTCTCGCACTCCTCGCACAGATACTCGTAGATAGGCATTGCTACAGTCCCCTTGACCATGGTATCTGGCGGACCTTTTCCGCTTTCGATTACCAGCGTACGAGGTCACCGTTCCGCCGTCAAGCGGATTTCTTGCTGAATCGGCGCTTGTAGGTTTTTCGCTGACAGCGCGAATCGTCCCG
>JBDHED010000138.1:0-5775 GCA_039591175.1 Gemmatimonadota bacterium
GTGATATCACACAGCTCGACGCCAGCTTCGAAGTACGAGAGCCGCTCGACCAGTTGGCGCTCAACCAATTGTTGGAAACGACCGAGCCGACCGAACGCCCGTCTCCCAAATATTACGCCGACTTCACGCCGGCCCAGATCGACAGCGTCGTCAAGGTCATGGACGTGTGGTTCTCGAACCAGCAGCGGCAGCTCTTGAAGAACCTCAACAACGACGGCAAGATCGAGTTCCTGAATCGTTTCTGGGCCAGTCTCGACGCCGACCCGTCGATTGGCGATCCGGATACTGAGGAAAACGAGCCAAAGGTCGTGTTCGAGCAGCGCGTCGCCTACGCAGACCAGGTCTTCTCGAGTAGCCAGCGACTCGGTCGCGACACCGACCGGGGTCAGGTTTACATCTTGTACGGCGAACCGACGGAGCGCTTTGACCGTCCGTACGAGGCGACGGTCGGGCCGTACGAGATCTGGAACTACACTGGTCAGGGGGACACCTTTGCTTTCGGGGACTTTGCACGCGACGGCAGGTACCGCTTGATCTACTCGACGAACCGTCAGTTTGTCGGTGATCCGAACATCCAGACCCAGGTCGACACCGCACAGGAGTCGGTTCGGCAAACGACGATTCCGCTTGGTCGTGGTTACGAGACGATCATCGAGGACATCCAGACGAATCGGATTACTACCCGGAGCTTCCAGCGATAAGGTCCGGCCGACTCAGATCGCGCACCGCGCGTAAGCCGCCAACTCCAAGGGTCTAGAGACGTGAGGTTCGATCGTCGACGCACGGTGCTGTGTTTCGTGTGTGACGTGAGTGCGATCGAGTTTCCCGACCGGTTACGCCCCATAACCGATGAGACGTGGTCGTACGTGGACGTCGTCCAGATCCGCGGTAAGACACTTTCCGCCGGAGAGCTGGAGAACGCTGCACGTTGCTGGGTTCGACGGTTGCGCGATCTGATGACGCTCGTGATCGTTAATGATCGCGTCGACGTCGCGTTGGCAACGGGCGCCGATGGTGCACATTTGGGTCGATCCGACTTGGGGATCCGACGGGCCCGTGAAGTGGCTGGCGAGGGGTTTATCTTGGGGGCTTCGACTCACAACCGCGAGCAGCTATTGGAGGCTCAGGACGCCGGTGCTGACTACGCTGGGCTGGGAGCCTTTTACCCCAGCCCGACCAAGCACGATACGACTCAGCTGGAGCTCCAAGCCGCCGGCCTCGAAGACAGGGTGCCAGACCTGACGATACCAGTGTTGGCGATCGGTGGGATTACCGCCAAGCGGATCCCAGCCGTGCTCGAGGTTCCGGTTGTCACGGGCGTGGCGGTCGGGTCGGCGATCCAGCATGCCGCTGACCCGGCGCGAGCGATTCGGGATCTGAGCGTCGAACTAAGACGCGGTACCGTGGTTAGCGAGTCCCAGACGTGATGCCTAGCCGCGCTCTTCGGGTGGTTGTCCTTTTGCTTGTTGCGATGGGGAGTTGTAGCCCGCAGAGTGGCGTCGAGGCGGTCGACGAGCAGGAGATCGCCCGCCCGCCGGACCGGCCGCTGATGGCGCCGGGCAGCGTGTCGGTGGTTGAACGCGCCAGATTGGCCACAGACGGTCGCGTCGAGCGTCCGAACGATCTGGCGGTCGACGGCGAAGGCAACCTGTACGTCCTCGATCTGGCCGACCCACCGCAGATCGTCAAGTACGATTCGACGGGTCAGTTTGTGCGCCGCATGGGCGACGCAGATGCCGAATCGGAGCAGCCGGTTGGAGCCCTCGAGTTCGCGCTGGCGCCGTGGAACACGCTGCTGGCGGTCGACCGGTCGCAAAACAAGCTGCTCACCTACCTGACGCTCGGAACGTTCGCCTCCTCGCTCGACATCAAACCCGGGTACGCGCTCGACGTCCATCCACTACCGGAGTTTGGCGAGTTTTATCTCCATAAGTGGTCTCCCGAGCGGGGCCGTGCAGTCGTCGTCCACATGCGGGCGCCAGCGGATTCGCTCGCGACGACATACGAGGTTCAGATACCAAGCGGTCTTTCAGTACGCAGGGAGGCGCGGGGGGTAAATTTTCACACCACGGTCGATCGTCAGGGTCGGCTCTACGTCGCGTTCTACGACGGGTATCCGGTGCGCATCTTGGAACCCGACGGCCAGACGGCGGGGCTGGTCGACTTGGATCGCGAGCCGATCCAGAAGAACGTGGATGAGATCGCGCGCGAGGTGGAGGAGAACCTGGAGACGCTGCGCGATCGGGCGCCGGATATCGACGAGATGGTGCTCGTGGAAGCGGCTCAGCCAGACTCCGTGCTCCCGATCATCGAGGAGCTGATCGTCGATCCGCTGGGTCGACTTTGGGTACGTACGAACCGGCTCGAGGCGGTCGACACGACCCCGTTCGACGTTTTCAACGAAGCCGGAGATTATCTCGCTCGGGTCGACGTCCCCGGTAAGGTCGTGCGCGCGACATTCGATAGTGCCGGAGCACTTTATGTGATCGCCTCAGGTGAAACCGATACTGATTTGAAGATCTTCGCCTACGAGGTTCGCTTCGAGGAACGTCAGTCGACCAGCGACAACTCCACCTGACGCTGCAGCGAGGCGCCTGTCTCGCGGTCCTCAAGTTCCACCGTCAACACGTAGTCGCCGGGCGGTGATTTCGACACATCGAGCGAGAAGTACTCGAGCAGCGGGTCGACCCCCGCCTGCGAGCGCTCAAACGAGTATGTGATCGACCCTTCGTCTTCGCCGCGCGTCAGCAGCTCGCCGACCGATGAGAAGAACCGCGCGATGACGTTTCGATCCGGCTGGCGGGACTCGAACGTGTACGTCGTGCGGTAGTTCACCGTGCCGGCAGCGTCCTCGGACAGGCCGTACACCTCGTAGTACACAAATACCGGTTGTGTCTGACGGAAAACACGCGACGGCAACGGCAGCACCTTGATCTGCCCCCAGCGGACAAAGGGGTTCGAGGGGTCGCTCGCGGGGTTGATTCGGTTGGCGAGTACGATTCCGGAGATCGACAGCCCGGGCTTGGTGAAATCGTCAACGTGCACGGCACCCCGCCGGACGTTGAAGCGGCCCGAGTTGAGGTCCGTCAGCTTCATCCCGTACTCGTAATCGCCAGGGTCGATCGCGACCGGACGGACGCCCGGCAGCATCACACCGGCATCACGCGGGATCGGTTTTACGGTCGCGATCTTGACGTCATCTTCCTGACGCGCCACCGGTTGCTGATCGTCTGGCGCGCCCACTACCAGTTGGTATCGGTAATCGATCTCGCTTCCCCCGCCCCCGTACGGGAGCACGCTGACCTCCGAGGTTGGCACCGCATAGTAGAACAACACCTCCGCGCCGCCGCTGACGTTCTTGAACGCGACCGGATGGACCGGCAAGGGCAACGGCGCCTCGGGTAGCTCCGGCACGTACGATTGGGTGGTGGTGGCGATGGCGATGTCGCGGGCGAGGTCCGATTCCTCGGTCTCGAGGAGTCGCTCGTCGAGCCTCATGGCAGTCCGATCGTAGAATGGATCGAGATGACCACGCGAGGAGTAAAGATCCCTGAGCGCGATCTGATTCTCTGCCAAGATGCGGATGTCATAGCTGTCGCAGCCACCGCCGACGCCGCACGTTCGACCGTAGAGCTGCTGACCGGTCATCTTGGAGCTCCCGGTTACGAAGGCATCGCTCAAGCGCCGGACCAGCTTGAAGTCGTTGACATCCTCATCGCTCACAAAGTGAAAGACGAGCGGATCCCCACCGGCACGATCGTACTTCCAGGAGATGTTTTTCTCGAAGTCTGGGCCAGCGTGAGCTGCGGTATCATCGGGCTCTCCATGTCGTAGATAGATCGCACCGCGATCGTCGAATCCGGTCTGCCAGGGTGGGATATAGGCTGCAGCGGCCGAGTAGTGTCGCCGCTCCGGCAGGTCGATACGGTAGTTCTCGTAGGCGTAGTGGAGCCGACGATAGTGCTCGGCGACGCGATCGTCGGTCGTCACGAACGATTGGTCAGCCATCTGCTCCCAGAAGGCCGACAGGTACGCCTTGCGTCCGGCGACATCCAATCGGTTGAACTCACCATCTCTGGCCGGTGATGCGATCGGCTTTATATCGTGCCAGTACAGATCCGTCTCCTGTTCGGTCTCGATCGTTTCGATGCCCGCGTGGTACGACGCCGCCCCCTCTTGGGGGCGGCCCAGGTTGACGAGTGCGTACGTCAACAACAGGTGCCGACTGGCCGGAGTGAACGTGGAGCCATCGGGTGTGTCCTCGATCGCGTCGACCATCGACTCGAGCTCGCCCGCGTCGCGGTAGGTGGCCACCAGCAACAACACCACGTCGCCGACGTCGGGCGCCTCTTCGGCCAGCTTCTCCAACTCCACGATCGCACGCTTGAAGCTCTTCTCTCCACGTCGCTGGCGATGCGCAAGCGCCAGGTTGTAGCGAGCGGGGTGGAAGTCGGGCTGGATCTCGAGCGCCTTTTCGAACGCCTTGATCGCCATCGAGATATGATCACGGTTGAATAGTTTCTTGAGGCTTTCCAGGATCACCAGCCACTGCTCGTCCTTCGTCAGCTCGTAGAGGCCGGCGCCGTTGAGCGCGTGGACCGCTCGCGGGTCGATCTCCAGCGCCGCATCGAAAGCCGCCTTGGCAGCGTCGAGGTGAAGGTCGTCATCCGGCCCGGTGGCCTCGCTTAGCTGCCGGTACCCCTCCTCGATCAGTTGTTGAATACCTCCCGGATACGTCGCCGCATCCGGCACGGTGACGATCGGATCGAAGTGTCGATCGATGGATTGAGCGTTGGCGAGTGGCGGTAGGAAGATCAACCCGAGGCCCATGGCTAGAATCGGGCCTGAAAGGCGTGCTTTTTGGAGCATTGCAGTCCTCCTGAAACAAGCCTCAGTATATGTCCGTCCAAAGTAAACCGGCAAACCACGGAGGCGGTTTAGACATGCTCGCGGACCGGTTTTGCTTGCTTGCCGCGACAGCCACCAATAAATTCCGTCGTCTTCGATGCATGCCGCTCAGCCGACCCGCTCGCGGCCGGCAGAGGGTCCGGCCAATCGCCTCGCGATCGTTCGTGGAGCGATCGCCGAGGCCTGTGAAACGGTGGGTCGGGATCCCTGCAACGTGCGGATCGTCGCTATCACCAAGGGGCACTCGGCGACGGTCCTGAGAACGGCAGTGGGCCTCGGGCTCACGGACATCGGAGAGAACCGGGTTCACGAAGCGATCGTCAAGTTCGACGAGGCCGCGGACGCGCTCTCGGCGGCCGGGGTCGAGCGGCACATGGTCGGCCATCTCCAGCGCAACAAGGCTCGCGACGCCATCGCGTTGTTCGATTGGATCCAATCTGTCGATTCGATCCGCTTGGCGCGGGCGATATCGGCTCGAGCTGAAGGTCACAGCGTCAACGCCCTGGTTCAGGTAAACGTCGCTGGAGAAGCTCAGAAGTACGGTTTTGAACCGGGGGTGGCAGTCGAGTCCGCGCTCGAGATCGCTGAGCTCGATGGTGTTCGACTGCGGGGATTGATGACGATGGCGCCGTGGACCGAAGACACGGCGGTCATTCGCAAGGCGTTTCAGGATCTGCGGCGGTTGTTCGAGGCTTTGCAGAGCCAATCGACCGGTGAGATACCGGATACGCTTTCGATGGGCATGACGAACGACTACGAGATAGCGGTCGAGGAGGGCTCGACCATGGTGCGGCTCGGCACGGTTCTTTTTGGACCCCGTCCCGCCGACGCTTGAATCCATAATCCGAACGAGGCAGGGTTGTGACC
>JBDHED010000139.1:0-5715 GCA_039591175.1 Gemmatimonadota bacterium
TGCTGTTCTGGCGGCTCGGCGGGTCGCTCGAAGACCTGGAGGAGACCGCGAGCGCGCTGTTGTGTTCGGGTGTCGGGAAATGGTGCACGGTCTCCCATTCCATGATCGGGTTGGTCCGACCTTCGAAATACGTAAAAGAGAGAACGCCCCAGGAAGAGGCGATGTTCACCGGCGATCGTTCCCGATATCTGATCGTCTACCCGTTCGTCAAAACGACCGAGTGGTACTTGCTGCCGGAAGAAGAGCAGCGCCGTCAGATGTCGGAGCACATCCGGGTGGGGCGGCGCTACCCGATGATCCAGCAGTTGCTCGCGTATTCGTTTGGGCTCGACGACCAGGAGTTCATCGTCGCTTATGAGACCGATGATCTTGGCGCTTTTCAGGACCTCGTTCGTGACCTCAGAGCGACCGAAGGCCGGTTGGCGACGGTCCGCGACATTCCGCAACTGGTAGGGGTCCATCGTCCGCTGGCCGACATAATGGCGTTGATCGGGGGGCCCGAAGCGTGAACGAGAACCTATTCGCCCAAGCCAGAGAGCTCTTCCCGGGGGGAGTCAACAGCCCGGTGCGAGCGTTCGGTGCGGTGGGGGGGACCCCGCGCTTTATAACCCGCGCCGAAGGTGCCTACATGTGGGATGCTGACGGCGTCAGGCGGATCGACTACGTCTCGTCGTGGGGCGCGATCATCCTCGGCCACGCCGATCCCAGCGTCGTTGATGTGGTTCGTTCGGCTGCCAGCCGTGGCACGAGTTACGGCGCGCCGACGCCGGCCGAGATCGCGCTCGCGGAGCGCATCCAGGCCGCGATGCCGTCGGTCGAGCGGATGCGCTTCACATCCTCGGGGACGGAAGCGGCGATGAGCGCCGTCCGCTTGGCGCGAGCCCACACGGGTCGGACAAAGATCGTGAAGTTCGCCGGGTGTTATCATGGGCATATCGACGCGTTGTTGACGGCGGCGGGCTCCGGGGTGGCGACGATGGGGTTGCCGGGGAGCGCCGGGGTGTCCGCAGAAGCAACGCGCGACACGCTGGTGGCGCCGTACAACGATCTAGACGCGGTGACCGAGCTCTTCGACCGTTATGGAGACGAGATCGCGGCGGTGTTGGTCGAGCCGGTGGCTGCCAATATGGGGCTGGTCTTGCCGGCGGCGGGTTTTCTCGAGCTCCTACGCGAGCAAGCTAACGCGCATGACGCACTGCTCGTCTTCGACGAGGTCATAACGGGGTTTCGCGTGGCGCCGGGCGGCGCCCAGGAACGGTACGGTGTGATTCCCGACTTGACGTGTCTTGGGAAGGTGATCGGCGGCGGTCTCCCGGTTGGAGCGTTTGGCGGCCGGCGCGATATCATGGCTCTCGTCGCACCCGATGGGCCGATGTATCAAGCCGGCACTCTGTCAGGCAACCCACTGGCGATGGTTGCCGGTGCGGCCACGTTGGGACGCCTCACTGACCGCGGCGTGTTCGATCGGTTGGAGCAACAGACGGCTCGACTGGCCACTGGGCTTGGGGAAGCGATCGACGCCAGCTCGCACGCCGGGCGCGCTTGCGTGGCTGCGCTGGGATCTCTGCTGACGCTCTTTTGGACGCCGCGACCGCCGACCTCGTTGGTTGAGGCGCAAGCCGGTGATGGCGAAGCGTTCGCGCGCTTCTTTCACGCCATGCTGGATCGCGGCATCAGTCTGCCACCGTCGCCTTACGAAGCGTGGTTTGTGACGCTCGCCCACGGCGAAGACGAGATCGACGCCACCCTGACCGCTGCCCGCCAAGCGCTGGCTTAGCCGGTTACGGTTTTCGTGAACGACCGCTTCCTCCGCGCTTGTCGCAGGGAAGACGTGGATTGTACGCCGGTCTGGTTCATGCGACAGGCGGGTCGGTGTCTGCCCGAGTACCGCGCGATTCGCGAGCATCATTCACTGCTGGAGATCGTACGCCAGCCCGAGCTCTGCACCGAAGTCACGCTCCAGCCCGTCGACCGGCTCGGTGTCGATGCCGCGATCGTATTCTCCGACATCACGCTGCCGTTTCTGGGCTTGGGTGTTCAATTCGAGATCCAATCCGGAGTTGGCCCGGTCGTTGAGAGCCCTTTACGGAAGCCGGCCGACGTCGAACGGCTGTCGGTGTTTGATCCACAATCCGACGTGGCCGAGCTCTTCGAAGCGATCGATCTGATACGACGCGCGAGCGCGGTGCCTGTGATCGGTTTTGCGGGCGCACCGTTTACGCTCGCGGCATACCTGATCGAGGGTCGACCATCGAGACGCTTCCATCTCGTGAAGGGTTTTATGCACCAACACCCCGTCGCATGGCAGCGCCTGATGGAACAGCTGACCGACGCGACGATCGCGTACCTGGCGGCTCAGGTCGAGGCTGGCGCGCAAGCGCTGCAGGTCTTCGATTCGTGGGTCGGAGCGCTGAGCCCAACCGATTATCGCGAGTCGATTCAGCCGCACATGGAACGATTGTTCGCGGGGTTGCCGCCGGTTCCGACGATCCACTTTGGGACTGATACGGCGGGGTTGCTACCGTCTTTGGCAGAGACTGGCGGTGATGTCATCGGGCTCGATTGGCGGATCGATCTCGACCGCGGGTGGGAGATCGTTGGCGATCGTGGGGTCCAGGGTAACCTCGACCCGGTGGTCGCGGCCGGCCCATGGGAGGTCGCCGAGCGTCAGACCCGTGGGATCCTGGCCGCGGCGGGTGGCCGTCGGGGGCACGTGTTCAACCTCGGTCACGGCGTTCTCCCCCACACACCCGTCGATAACTTGAAACGGTTGGTCGAGCTCGTTCACGAGGAGACCGCTTGACTCCGGGATTGCTGGTCATGTCGTACGGGACTCCTGAGCGATTGGAGGACGTCGGGCCGTATTACACCCACATTCGGCGTGGCAATCCACCCCCGCCAGAGCTGCTAGACGAGCTGATGGAGCGCTACCGAGCGGTTGGGGGTCCCACGGCTCTAAACCGCATCACGCGTCGACAGGCAGCCGCGCTGGAAGCGGCGCTCGGCGATCGCGGAGCCCGCGTTCAACTGTATGTAGGGTTCAAGCACGTGGCGCCGTTTATCGGCGATGTTGTTCAGAAGATGGCCGCGGACGGCATCAAACAGGCAGTCGGCCTCGTGCTGGCTCCGCACTACTCGCTGCGCTCGATCGCCGAGTACCAGACGTATGCGGAAAAGAAGCGACCCGACGGTATGCGCCTGGACATCGTTTCCAGTTGGCACGACCACCCGAGGTTTATTGACGGACTCGCGCGGCGGCTCCGCGATTCGCTGCCAAGCGCGGGTGACAGCCCGCACGTCGTTTTTACGGCGCATTCGGTACCCGCAGCGGTGCTCGAGCGCGGCGATCCGTACCCTGATCAACTCCAACGCACAGCCCAACTGGTAGCCGAGGCCGTGGGCCTGGACGGTTGGTCCTTCGCCTATCAGAGTGCTGGTCGTACCGGCGAACCGTGGCTGGGCCCGGACATCCTGGAGGCGATCGATGAGCTAGCGGAGCGGGGGGAGAGAGGTGTGGTCGTGCAATCGATCGGGTTCGTGGCCGATCACCTCGAGGTGCTCTATGACCTCGACATCGAGGCCCGCAATTTGGCGGAGCGGCGTGGACTCACCTACGCTCGCGCTGCAATGCAGAACGACGATCCCGACTTTATCGAAGCGCTGGCGACCATCATTGAGGATCGATTAGCGACAGTGGAATCGACAGGATGAAGGCGAGTTTGGGGGACCGCTCGGCAGAGCGTAGCTTGATCGCAACGAAAGGGTGAAGCTTGAGCGTCTTTGGAAGACTGATCTTCGGCAGGTGGTTCGCGCGATGGCTCCTCCGCGGCGGGCCGTGGGCGATCGCTGCCAAGCTGGCCGCAGTGGGGATCTGGGGCGCGTTCAAGTGGCGCCGTGAATCGCGCCGTCTCGCGCGCGAAGTGGAACGCCAGGAGATCGAGGCTGAGTACGAGGTCCTGCCAGGAACCTCGGCTCCTGGGGCGGGTACCGGTTCTCGTAGGCCGACCGCCGAAGCGCCCGAAACATCAGCCGATAGTCAATACCCTCAGAGGAGAACAGACGGTGTTTAGAACGATTTTTGTCGGAGTGTTTGCCACGTTCGTGTTGACGATGCCGGTCATGGCTCAGGACGATGCAGCGGAGAATGGTGAGCCCGAGGTGGCCGCAGATGCGGCGCCAGCGGCCGAAGAGGAAGTCGTGTCAACGCACGATTGGGAGTTCGTGCTCCAGCCGACCCAGCACGCGCCCAGCGGCGCGGGGGTGGTCAAGGTAACCGAGGGCGACGCGGGACAGGCCCTGGTGGTGGAGGTCGAGGGGCTACCGCTGATCGATGAGCTCGACCAAGAAGACCGCGACGTCAACGCCTACACGGTATGGATCGTCCCCAGCAAGGAGCGCGTCAAGGAGTCGACTCTGGCCGGTGTGGTCACGGTGGGTCCGGAGGGGACCGGTGCATTTGAGAGCACAACTTCGCTGGAGACCTTCGGCATCATCGTTACCGCGACACCGGATGGTGCGCCGGAGGCGATCTCGGGGGTTCCCGTCTTGACCGGAATCCCGGTGACATCGGCGCCACCAGCTGCGCCCGCGGAAGGTGAGGCGGCTCCAGCTGAAGAGGCTGCGGCCGATACACCGCCTGCAGAGGGCGAGCCCGAGCCCGAGGCCGAAGAGCCGACCGACGAAGCATCGGGCGAAGGCTAGGCCCGACTCTCCTCCGCTCCTTTCGCGCACCAATCAGCCAAGACGACCGCCTCCCCGCTCGGGGGGGCGGTTTTTTGTGGGGTTTACTTGACACGGCTGGCGCGTTCGTCCTACAATGTGGGGCCAGGTGGGAAATAATGGGAGAAAGTGGGCTGTGGACACCAGCTTTGTGGGGTCAAAACGTCGTTTCTTGGTCAGTACACGCATTCAATCGATGAAAAGGGTCGGGTCAGCCTCCCAGCACGCTTTAGGGACGGCGAGGCGGGTCAATCTTTCGTTGCTACCCGTGGGCTCGGGTCATGTCTCTTCCTCTATCCGTTGGTCGAGTGGGATCGGGTTCTGGCGCGATTCGACCGCCAGAAGGCCCGGATCGATCCCGAGCAGCGACGTCACTTTCTCCAACTCATGCGACATACCGTCGAGACGACTGTCGACGCCCAGGGGAGAATCCTACTCCCAAGCCCTCTCGCCAAGCTGGCAGGTATTGGCGACGAGGTCACGTTCGTGGGCGCCGGGGACATGATCGAGATGTGGGACCCGAAGCGTTATGAGGAGTTTGTTGGCCAAGCTGGTGAGGAGTTCGATCGATGGTTGACCCAGTACCTGTAGCGCGACCGTGCCCGAGCAGCGGTTCCACGAACCGGTCCTGTTGACGGAGACGATCGCGATGCTGAGGCCAGCCACAGGAAAAACGTACCTCGACGCCACGCTCGGTGGTGGTGGGCACGCGGAGGCGATTCTCGAGGCGTCGGCGCCAGCCGGACGATTAGTGGGACTGGATCGGGATCCGCAGGCGATCCAGTTCGCAGGCCAGCGGTTGGCGCGGTTTGTTGATCGGGTCGAGTTATTGAATACGAACTTCGCCGAGATCGACCGGACGTCGAGGTTCGAGCAAGCGCATTTCGATGGCGCTCTGCTCGACCTCGGCGTTTCCTCGGCGCAAGTCGACGACGTGGTGCGCGGCTTCAGCTACCGTCAGGACGCTCCGCTGGATATGCGGATGGGGCCCAGAGG
>JBDHED010000140.1:0-5708 GCA_039591175.1 Gemmatimonadota bacterium
CCTCCGAGACATCGACGGACGTCCTGAGCTCGACGAGCTGCCGTTGGAGGAAGTCTCTGGCCTTTGCCGACGCATCGAAGCGTTTGACGAACTCCAACTCGATCAACTCTTCGACGAGCGTATTGAGGATCGTGGCGGCAAGCTCCGGGGAGTGGGAGTCGTAGCTCACCTGGATCAACCGGGTGTTGACCATCACGCTCACCGCCAGATCTTCGACGACACGATCCGCATAGGCGGCTGGACCGGGTTCGCCTCCGTCAGGGTTGGGCAGCAGCGCGGCCTTGATCCAGTCGAAAAACACCGACGGAACGTCGATCAAGACCCCACGTCGCCGTGGGCGACTGAATTCCGCATTCTTGTCCAACTCGAGTCGTTCAACGACGCGCAGTGCCAGGGCTCGACTTCTCAGGACCTCTTTCTGCGTCTGCACGTAGGTTTCTGTGGTGATGAAGTCCTCAGCCGCATCAGAAAGCTCCTTGTAGGGAAGAATGCGTCCCAGGTCGGGTTGGATCTCGATCTTCGTCGTGGCTCGATAGACCGGCGTCATGGTCAGGACCTGCAATAGGGTTGCCGCTCCGGCGATCGTCGCCACGGCGACGATTATCCATTTCCGAAGGGCCAGAGTCCGACTGATGAACCCGTAGACACCGGGGAGGTCGAGTCGCGACTCGGGATCGTCCGGCCGCGGGCTCGAACGTGCATTGAAGGTGTCCGGGGGCGCCTGCCTCAGCGTCGGTAGTCCGGCCTTGTACTTAACCAGTTTGGAGCTCATGTGTGACCTCTCGTGAATGTCTCGGATGTGCGACGTCGCTGATCGCGGCCGGGGCCGTCGCGGAGCCCCGGAACAGCTCCCGCAGCACAGCGGTGTTCTTTCGTAGATCGAATTCCTCGAGGACTGTTCTGCGGCCCGCTTGACCCATCTGCCGACGAAGCGCTGCGTCCTTGGCCAGCACTCGCAGCGCTTTGGCGATGCCCCGGAAATCGCCGGGCGCCACGAGGAAACCGCTGACACTGGAACGCACCAGCTCCGGAATGCCCGACAGATTGCTGGCGACCACGGGCAACCCGGTCGCCATCGCTTCCATCAAGGCCAGCGGGATTCCTTCACGCTTACCCGCTCGCGTGGGCACGCTGGGCAGGACCAGCACGTCCGACTCGTCCAGCAGGCGCAGGATCTCAGGACGAGGACTTGCGCCCAGTAGATGGATCCGCTCGGTCAGGCCCGCTTGCCGGATCTGCCTCCGCAGTCGTCGTCGCAACGGTCCTTCGCCCACCAGACTACAGCGAAACTCGATGCCTTCCCGCTGCAGTAGTTGACAGGCTTCGACGAGATAACGTTGGCCTTTGACCTCGCTCAACGACCCCACGCAGAGGATGCGTAAGCCCTCAGCTGTCTCCCTCGCCGAGCTGGCTCGAAGCAATGCCGTGTCCACACCGCAATGAACCACGTGGATTTTGCTCCTCAGGTGATCGCCGCACTCCCGTATCATCAGCTCTTTGTTGTATGACGAGACGGCAATCGCGAAGGCCGCCGACTCGAGCTTGCGATCCAACATGCGCCGTTCCACATGCAGATCCGACCCATGGGCGGTAAAGCTGTAGGGCAGGCCGGTGAGGCGGTGGCCGATCAAGGCAGCCAGAGCGGGGTGATTGGCAAAATGGGCGTGCACGTGTGTCACGCCCAGACGCTCGATGTCCTCTGCGAACAGCACGGACTTGGGCAAGATTCCCAACGCACCGAAGAAGAAGTTGATGCTGCCCATGGTGTGGTACAACACCTCGAACCACAATCGCAGGTATCTTATGGGGGCACGCCGAAAGCGACGCCAGTTGGCCCCGACGATCGCTCGCGACAAGAACGGCTGATAATGAGCACGCTCGACCAGCTCTTTGGCTTCCGGGTGCATGGTCGCGGTGCGCTCATGCAACAGCGGGTAGACCTCGACGAGACAACCCTGGCGCTGTAGCTCGAGCATCTCGTACAGCACGAAGGTCTCGGTCAGCTTGGGAAAGCGCGACATCAGATAGGCCACACGGATGGGTGAGTGACGTTTCATGCCCGCGCCTCCTCCCTCCGATGCCGCCAAGCGTCGATACGGGCGAATCCCGGAAGCATGCGAATTCGAAAGACGACCGTGTTGGTTCTCGGCGTGATATTGGTTCGTCGAAGACACAGTCGGTTGCCAGAGGAGAAATCGTTGAGTCCGTCCAGCGTGGAGAAACCGAGATCGAACCCCGCCTCCTGCGCGACCCTTGTGACCGTCGCGTCGTGAGCTCCATCGGGATAGGAAATGATCGGTAGTGCATAACAGATCTCCCGACGCAGGTCCTCTTGGCTGCCGAGGATTGCGTCGCTGATCGATTGTGGCGCGAGTCGGCTGAGGATTGGGTGAGTTCGTGTGTGGGCTCCGAGCGTCACCCCCTCGGCGGCCAGGTTACGCAACTCCTCCCAGCCGAGCACGCCGTTGTCGCCTGGCTCGAATCCGCCGAGTGTCGAGCAGATCTCGTTGACACGAGCGATCGCCGTCTCATGCGGAGCGGTCTTGACCAGTCGGTGCAAGCGGCGCAGGCTGTCCTGTCGGTCACTCGGCGTCCGCAATACCAGAGCAGGAGAGAACGTCGTTTCAAGTCGATTCGCAGTGGTGAAGCGCAGAGCCCGGTACAGACGATCCCACCAGAAGGCACGGTCCAGCCGATCCGGATAGCTGGTCGCGACAAACAGCGTTGCCGAAAGCCCATATCGTTTCAGGATCGGCCAGGCCGTAGACGCGAAGTCACGGTAGGCATCGTCGAACGTGATCAGCACTGCACGCGGGGGAAGCACCACCTCCCGATCGAGCCATTCGAGCAGCTGGTCCGTTCCAATCACCCGATAGTGCCGGCAAAGATGGCGCATCTGCCGCTCGAAACCCACCCGCGAGGCACTGATCAGACGAGGATCGAGATGCGGCGCATCTTGCGCATCGGCGACGCGGTGATAGGTCAGGATTCTCAGCATGGTCGCCCTGCCGATCCTCGCCGTGCGAGCCGCCCCAGTTTCTGCAGCCGGCAGACCCGTTCGCTGAATTCGGCGTACCGCTCTGGAAGGTGCGATCGCATTCGCTGCAGATCGACCACGCCGGGATCGACGACGACCAGTCTGCAACTGTCCCCCTGTCCAATCACAAAGACATTCTCTGGGCCCGTCAGGTCAATGCTCGGGCCGCCCCGCTCGAACAGCCGTGCCGTTGTTTCGGCGAAGCCGACCAGCTGAGATCGAAACGACTCGTTGGTCACGGCGAGGTGCAACAGCTGCTTGATAGAAATCTCCCCAAACAGGTCCCGTCCGTCTGTGTCGATGAAAGGTTGCATGCTGGCCACCACCGGCCAGGCCAACAGTGGCCCATGAATCACGAAAAACGACGATGGTAGAACCACCTCGGCGACCTGACGGTACCAGCCGACAAGCGCGTCGTACTGACGTCTTCGATGCGCCGCGGAACGAATCAACGCTTCCCTGGACAGCCCGAAAGAATCGCGATAGACCTTCAGCGCTATACGTTCGCTTCCATGTTCCAACAGGTAGACGCTGGCGTTCGACCCGTAGTGCACAAGTCGAACGCAGTCCGCCACGACCGGTATCCGATCAAAGGTGCACGCGGTCTGCTCCACCACGGCGGAAATTCCAGGTGTAACGCGCGAGGCCAGGCCGAGCCAGGACACGGTCTTGTCGAACAGCCGCGTGCCGCGGTTCAGCACGATCGTCAGATGGCTTCGCATCGTCGGCCTTGGCACGAGCGATGAGATCATGGCCGCATCCAGCAGCATCAGCACCTGCCTCATGGACGTTGTTCTCGAAGTCGACCGATCCGCTTTCCGGCCGTCAACTGGCGGATGTGGTCTGCTACCTCGCGGCAGACGGTCGACAATGGCTGCGCGACGTCGACACGGACGAAATTGTCGAGTTCTTCGCCGTGATCGAGAAACGCTCGCCTGCGTGCATCCAGTGACTCGACTGTACCCTCGCGCTTTCGTGCGAAGAGCAGCTCGGCCGGTGCGTCGAGGTAGACGACGAGAGTCGGGCGTGGATACAGTTTCTCCAGAGCGAGCCGATGCAGCCTCGAGGACAGACGATCGTGTCCTTCGAGGCGAAGATGTCGACTGTAGTCGAAGAGATAGTAGCGGTCGTAGAGAACAAGATAGCCTCGTGCCTGGTACCACCACGAGACGGCCTGGCGATACCACTCGTCCGCCAACATGTTCAATAGCCGCGCCGTCGCTCGGATGGAGGCCAGGCGACGTCGACGGGCGTTTGGGTCGCGCTGCGGACGGGCGATCGAGCGCCTCGTCCTGCCGAACCGTTTCTTCAACAAAAGACTGAACCGGCTCGTCGGCAACGCGACGTTGCTGGCCTCGGTGTTGATGCCCATGTACAGGTACTTGATCGGTAGATCTGACGAGGACTCGATCCTCCGCGCCACCGTCGTCTTGCCCGCGCCATCGGGTCCTATGAGTGCGATCGAGGCCATTGGGTCTCCTCAACTGTGGGTTTGCAGGCCGACCGCATCGTGGTTCAGGTCGATCGGCCGCTCCGTTTCGTTCTGGTCGACCGTCTTGCGGGACAATTCCATCGCGGCTCCGCCCAAGGCGATCAGTAGCCAGAAGTAACGCTGATAGGCGAGGTGTAGGAAGATGCCCATGCCCAGATAGGCCACGATGCTGAACCAACATGCGATGGCGAGGTTTGCCATCTCGGGATCGACATTCGCCCCCGTTGTGCCGGCTTGCCAGAGCCGACGCAGGAGCACGAACACAATTGCGGCAAAGCTGAGCAAACCGACGAACCCGGTCTCGGCCGCCAGTTCGATGTACAGACTGTGGGCGCGTCGAGGTTGGGGGATGTACCGAAAGGCGTGTTTGGAGTTGGTCTGATACTCCATCGAGTAGAAAGGTTGGTACTGACCGGGACCGACCCCGAGCACGGGATGATCGACGAAGGCGTCGAATGCCGCGAGCATTTCGGTTACCCGCCCGCGCGTGGCGCCATCCACTTCGACGGTGCGGGACTCCGCCGAGAGGCCACGTACATTCGCGATGCTTTGAATGCGGGCCACGTACCCCGGCGCCATGAGGATGATCAGGACCAGCAAGGCAGCTCCCGCGCCGACGAATTGCACGGGTCGCACGTAGCCCGTGAGGAGCAGCAATAGGGCCAGCCCCGCCAGCATCAGGAAGGCGCTGCGCGAGTAGGTCAGGACGAAGCCGGCGAGTATCAAACCGCCGACCACGGCGGCGACCGCACGCATCGGCACGCCGCGTTCGCCACGGAAGCGAAAGTAGGCCAAGGGCAGCAGCACGAGCAGAATCTGCGCGAAACGGTTGACCTCGCCGATGGGTCCCATCGCGCGGCGTGAGGTGCTCAGTTTTCCTTCGAGACGGTCCCGAACGGCCCTGTCCGGCCCCGCCTGCTCATCAGGCGCGGTCTTGCGCTGAGCCAGCCCGCCCAGGTCGGTGTAGTACGAGCGACTCAGCTCCGAGTACACACAGATCCCACCCATGAAAGCGCCGGCGATCAGCACGGACCAGACCGCGCGCCGCAATGTCGAGCGATCGCGGACCACGTTGACCACGAGGAAGTAGACCAGGAGCCCCTCGCTGACAAAGACGATGATCCACTGCAGGGCCACGCTACGATCCCTGGCAAGCAGCCCGGACACCACCAGCGTCCC
>JBDHED010000141.1:0-5708 GCA_039591175.1 Gemmatimonadota bacterium
GTGGCGGGTGCCGGAGCGTGAGCGAGCCAGAACGCCAATGCTAGGACTCCGAGTGAAGTCGCCAGCAGGCCGTCACGGTAACCATACAACTCGGCCGCGACCTGAACCCCGGCTTGTCCGAAGAGCGTCGGCGCGACGCAGCACAGGCAATAGAGCGCGCTGCCGGCGGCGAACGTTCCGCCACCGCCAGCAGCGCCAACCGCCAGCGCCGAACGGCGTGACGCAATGAGTCGCGCCAACCGCTCCGCGACCGCGCCCACGGCCAGGTCGGCGCCGGGGCGGAGCCAATACCAGAGCATGTTGCGCTGGCGCCTGGACGCTACCGCGTACTGATCGCGAAAGCATTGCCGCATCTCGGCGCCAAACCGGGCCCGAAAGTCGGCCGGGTAAAGAGCGACCAGGATCGCGAGCACACGCTCACCGGCGGGCGATGGCCACCGGCCGATCACCTCGCGTTTCACGCGGGGTTCGGCAGTAGATCGAGCGCCCGGGCGGCATTCACCTGTTGCGCTAGGCGCTGCGCTTCCGACGTCGCGACGCGCCTGCCAAGCGGCGTCAGGCGATAGTAACGCCGCCTCGCGTCGTCGGTGGTCGGACGATCGTCAAGCTCTTCGGTCAGGCCGCGTGACAACATTCGGCTGAGCGCGCGATAAAGCGTTCCTGGGTGCAGCGTGACGCGCCCGCTGGAACGCTTCTCCACCGCCCGCATGATCGCGTATCCGTGTCGGTCTCGCTCGGCCAGGGCGAGCAGGATCTCGAACTCGACCGCGGTCAACGGAAGGTGGCCTTCGGCAGACACGCTTAGCTCAGCAGCGCGCGGATCTGCTCCGCCATCGCGTCCGGGTCGAACTTCGGGTTGTCCTCGCGGCCGCGCTGGTCGGCGTGCGCGTCCTGCCACAGAAGCGGCTCCGGGGATGTCTCTCCATCCCATTTCGCATCCGGGCCGTAGAGCGCGAAAACACCGGCGCAAGGACCCGCCAGATCGAACATGCGATCGTACGGACCGGCGACCGCCGCGTACTCGTCCCAGTACTGTCTCGCGCGTGCATCGGTTACCAGATCGATGACACGATCGACGTGCTCCTCGTGTCCCCCGTTTTTCGGCGCCCAGATGACGTACGCCGCGACGTTCGGGTCGTCGATCTTTTCGAGGACTTTCTGCTGCATGTCGCGCGCACCCAGCAGACAACCCCCACACGTCGGGCTGACGTACATCACCAGACGCACCTTGCCATGATCCTGGTTGAAGGCAGTGGTCAGCGGCTTGGCGTCGCGGTCGAGCACTACGTATCCGCCATCGTGCGGCGCGCGCCACTCGAGCCCGACCATGAGCGTGAGCGGTGCCAGCGCCAACATCAACGTCTTCTTCATCGCTTCCTCCTAGAGCCAGTAACGGTCCGCGGCGAACTGAATCGCCACCGCAGCAAACCACATCACCGTCGCGATCCACAGGATGAGCCGAGTGGCACGTCCGGCGCGGACCGAGCAGGTGGTGCCTTCAGCGCTCCGATTGCGGCGGCGCACGCTCCAGTGCGCGAAAGCGAGCAAGGCAAGGGACGCCCCGAGGATGTACACACCGTACGGCTTGATGCTGGCGGCCAGAATCGCGCCGTTGACGCCGAGCAGTGCGATCCCGATCGGGCCGATGCAGCAGATGCTGGCCGCCGTGCTGGCCACCGCCGCACCAGCCGAACCGAACACCGGTCCTAGGTTGAGTAGCCGTCCCTCCATGCTGCCTCCGATATACGCCCAGGGCGTAGATTCATACTGAGTGGAGAAACGCGCCGGTCAAGACTTCTATTCCCGGCTGGCTCCAAGCCATCATTGACCGGCGTCGCTGGATAATGCCGAGCGGAGGGCATCCACGACGACCGAGACCGGCGGGGCTCCCAAAGCGCGCCCCTCGGCATCCCGGTACACGCTGCAACCGGCCCCGCTCCCGGGCCCCCTTCCCGCGACGTCTTGCCCCGATACCAGGATCGTCGGCGACGGATAACGCGCCTCGACCGCCGCCTCGAGCGGCTGCTCGCGCTCCACCCACTCGGCCGGCAGCCCGACCGTCTCGAGCGCCTCGCGCACGACCGCGCGCGCCAGATCGACGTTCGGACAACCCGGGTCCCACACCAGCTCGACCCTTGGGCTCACCTTCTGCGCGGTCAGACTGGGTCTCGGTGTTGGAAACATCTAGGCCAGAGGCTCGCCGAGCCCCGCGTCGCGCAACGTTTCCTCGACCGGTCCTCGCCCAGAGCAGCACTCGACGACCGTTCCGTCGATGACGACGGCTGGGACGCAGCGGATACCGAGTCGCTCGGCGCGACGCGCCACTTCGGGTTCGTTCATATCGACGACCGACACTTCACACGATGGACACGCGACGCGGCTCACCATATCGATCACGGTCTGACACGCAGGACAACCGGCGCTGAAGACCTCCACGCTCCTTTTTGCTACCACGATGTCTCCTTTGTTTCTAGATCAATGCTCGGATTCGGCACTCCGGTCGAGCTCGTCCAGAATCGGGCACTCGCTTGCCGGACCCCGACCTCGACACGACGCGGAGAGCCTGGTCAGCGCGGCCTTCATCTCTTCCAATCCTGTGATCCTCTCGTTGATCTCGCCGATCTTCGACTCGGCTCGTTGGCGCACGTCGCCACACGTGCTGCTCGGATCGACGCGTAGGGCGAGTAGTTCCGAGATCTCCTTGAGGGAGAAACCCAGCGCCTTGGCGCGACGCACAAACCGAACGCGGCGGACCGCGTTCATCGCGTAGTGGCGGTAGCCTGACGCGGAGCGCGGCGGCTCGGCGATCAGTCCCTTGCGTTCGTAGAAGCGAATCGTTTCCACACCGACACCGGCCCGGTGGGCGAGCTGACCGATCGTCAGAAAACGCATTTTCTTCGTTTTCATGCCCACAGTATACACCCCGTACTAAGGTACGGAGTCAAGCCCGGGGGACTAAAAAGCCGGCCGCGACGGGGACACCGCAAACATCATCGGCCGGGTCATTGTGGCGACCCCAACGGGATTCGAACCCGTGTTGCCACCTTGAAAGGGTGGAGTCCTAGACCAGACTAGACGATGGGGTCGCACGTTTTAGTAGGTGAAAAAACGTACGGGCTGACGCCCGAGCGTGTCAACCGACGGCGCGGTTGCCGTTCATCGCGAACCGCTCACGCATCCCTCGAACGGTCGCGCCGACCCTCTCCGACCCACCCAGCAGCGAGCCGACCTTGATCCCGCCCGGTAAACGATGCCGTCCGACGGCGTGCAATCCCATCGACGCCACGCAACCGCACTGTGAGCAGTCTGGCGTTCCACCGAACTGACACGGGGTGACGGCCGTTTCCAGATCGGCCGATGTGCACTTCGTAACCCGCGCGAAAACGCACTCGTCAGGATCCCGGGGTGGGTCCAGATACGACTGCAGCATCGCGGGGTTGGCCTCGAGCTTGGGGTGCAGCACTCTCAACCGATGGAGGTCGGCCACTGTGCGCTCGCGCATCTCGGGAGTCAGGATCTCGACCGCCTCCTCTCCTACCTGAGGCGTGAAAAAGCTCATTCGAATCCGAGCCACACCGGACCGTGCGCTCCAGAACTCGACGAACTCGTCGAGATAGCCGTCACGCTCCATCATCTGGCTAGTCACCGTGCAGTGGACGTAGATCCGATGGCCCTCGACGTGCTTGAGGATCCGTTCGTACGTCGCCGGCTTGCGACGCGCGTCGTGCTCGGGCTGTAACCCGTCGATCGAGACGACGAGGTGAAGCGGGTCGAGCTCGGCCCACTCGATCGGGATTGGGCGCACGGCGCTGGTCACCACCTCCACCGTAATCCCGCGGTCGCACAATTGTGGCAGCAATACGCTGAGCTCGCGGTAGCGGACCAACGGCTCACCGCCCACCAGGTGAACGACGAGCGGCCGCTCGCGATCCACCAGCTCGAGGATCCGGTTGACGAGGTCTTCGCCCTGGAAGTCGGTCAACGACTCCAGCGGTGTACCCGCGAGATGCTCCGGTTGATAGGCGTAGCAGCCCGGACACGAGAGCGGGCAACGGGTGGTGGTCTCGATCGACAGGGAAGGCTGGTACCCCTGCAGTATCCGTCCCCAGGAACGCAGTACCCATTCAGTGGTTTTCATCCCGCTCCTACAAAAGAGGTGGCCTGTGCGCTGGCAGGACCGTCATTCTAACCGCCCGCCCGCGCCCTCACAATCCGAGGTGTCGCAATTGGCCCATCAGTGGCGCGGGTGATACGTTGACCCACCGTTTCACATCGCATTTCATCACTCGTCCACATTCACACCTGAGGAGACTTTCATGGCGCATGAGGTCCCTGCTCTCTCGTATTCGTTTGATGCGCTCGAACCACACATCGACGCACAGACGATGGAAATCCATCACGATCGCCATCACGCCGCCTACGTCGGCAACCTGAACTCTGCGCTCGAAAAACACCCCGACCTGCAATCGAAGACCGTCGAGGAGCTGATCGCCGATCTGAGCGCGATACCCGATGACATCCGGGGGGCGGTGCGCAACAACGGGGGCGGGCACGCCAACCACACCTTGTTCTGGACGATCATGTCGCCCGATGGGGGTGGCGAACCCAGTGGCGGTCTCGCCGACGCGATCGCCGACGCCTTCGGCAGCCTTGACGATCTCAAGTCGAAGCTTTCGAGCGCTGCGGTTGGTCAGTTCGGCAGCGGCTGGGGCTGGCTTTCAGTGGACGGCGGCAAGCTTGTCGTCGAGAGCACCCCGAACCAGGATTCGCCGCTTTCACAGGGTCGCACCCCGATTCTCGGCGTCGACGTTTGGGAGCACGCCTACTACCTGAACTACCAGAATCGTCGCCCGGACTACGTCAATGCGTGGTGGAACGTCGTGAATTGGGACGAGGTCGCACGCCGGTTCGAGGCCGCCAGCTAGGCGACCGATGGCGAAAAGCAGCAAGGGCGGTGAGCGCTATTTCTCGCGGGCCACGTTCGATTTCCTGAGGGAGCTCGACCTCAACAATCGGCGTGATTGGTTCAACGCGAACAAGAATCGCTACGAAGCGCACGTCAAAGCGCCAGCGCTCGAGTTCATCGCCGACGTCGCGCCGCATTTGAAGAAGATTAGCCCGCACTTCAAGGCCGATGCACGGCCGGTGGGCGGGTCCCTGTTCCGGATCTACCGCGACGTTCGGTTCTCCAAGGACAAGAGCCCGTATAAGACGTACGTCGGGATCCGGTTCCCGCACGTTACGTCGAAAGATGTCCACGGCCCGGGCTTCTACCTGCACATCGATACCGAGGGAACGTGGATGGCGTGCGGGATCTGGCGCCCCGACTCGGGATCGCTCAAGAAGATCCGCACCGCGATCGATCGAGACCCGACGCGCTGGAAACGGGCCAAAGGCGCCAAGACCTTCCGTGAGAATTACAAGCTTTCGGGGGATTCCCTAAAACGCGCGCCAGTCGGAGTCGATCCTGAGCATCCGTTGATCGAGGATTTGCGTCGCAAGGATTTCATCGGCGTCTCGAAGCTCCGCCAGCGTACGGTGACCGGACGCGAGCTGATTCCGGAGTTCACCGCGCGTTGCCGTGCCGCAAAACCCTTTCAGCGATTCCTGTGCGGTGCATTGGGGGTCGAGTACTGACCCGCTACTCACTCCCAGCGCATCGATCGATCTCTGACATCATCGCCGCACAAAGCGCTCGCACGGGTTTC
>JBDHED010000142.1:0-5678 GCA_039591175.1 Gemmatimonadota bacterium
CATTCGCTCTCCGAGGCGGCTAGGACGATGGGACTCCACGTTGTTTGGGGTGACGCTTCGCGACCTGAGGTATTAGCCGCGGCGCACATCGCCCGTGCCCGGCTTGTGCTTGTCACGGTTCACGACACCACGATCACACGCGCTGTCGTCGAGCACGTGAGACGTATGAACCCGGCAGCCCATGTCGTTGCGAGTGCTCGCAACCCGGTCGAGCTCGTCGAACTGGCGGAGCTCGGTATCCACGAAACCGTGCAGCCCGAACTCGAGGCCGGTCTCGAAATGGCCCGTCAAGTGCTTATTGCATACGACAAGTCGCCGGTCGACATCCAAACGTTCAGCGATGTAATCCGGGAAGAGATGTATGGCCCCATCCGGGAGGGTGGGTTTTCGAAGCGTTACTCAGAGATCCTCTCCGATCTCGGAACGTCCCAGAGTAACGCCGCCATCGAGTGGATCAAGGTGCCCTCGGTTCGCAGCGTCGTGGAACGATCGATCGGTGATCTGGAGATCCGGAGCCGCTCCGGGGCTACCGTTGTCGCAACTGCACGCGGTCGACGTGTCAACGCCAACCCGGGGGCGGAAACGACAATCCGGGCTGGTGATCGCGTCGCAGTGCTCGGAACACCAAAGCAACGTCGCGCCGCCCAGGACTTGCTCGAGGCCTACACCACGCCGTAGGCGAGCATCGCGTCGGCGACCTTGATAAAGCCGGCCACATTGGCGCCCTTCACGTAGTCGATGCCGCCGTTGTCCCGGCCGTATTCGACGCACTGCTCGTGGATGTTGCGCATGATCTTCTGTAGGCGCTGGTCGATCTCTTCACGCGTCCAGCTCATCCGGATGGCGTTCTGTGTCATCTCGAGACCTGAGATCGCGACACCGCCGGCGTTAGCCGCTTTCCCCGGTGCAAGCACGACCCCGGACGCCGAGATCACGTCCGCTGCGTCAAAGTGGACCGGCATGTTCGCACCTTCCGAAACCACCTTGCAGCCGTTCTTCACCAGGGCCTTGGCGTCGTCGAGCTGGATCTCATTCTGTGTGGCACACGGAAAAGCGAGATCGCACGACACGCCCCAGACCTTCTCGTCTGGGTGGTACTCGCTGCCAAACTCGTTCGCGTACTCCTCGAGGGTGCCGTGTCGGTTCGTCTTGAGGTCCATCACCCAATCCAATCGCTCTTTCGTGAACCCGTCCGGCTCATGGATGAAACCGTGACGATCGGACAACGTAATCACCTTGGCGCCCTGTTCGATGAGCTTCTCGGCTGCGTATTGGGCGACATTCCCTGAACCCGAGACGACGCATGTCTTCCCCTCGAGACCGTCGTTCTCGGTTTTGAGCATTTCGTTCGCGAAGTAGACGCAACCGTACCCGGTCGCCTCGGGGCGCATCAGACTCCCACCGTAAGCCGTGCCCTTACCGGTTATCGCTCCGGTGAACTCATTACGAAGTCGCTTGTACTGGCCGAACAAGTACCCTATCTCGCGCGCTCCCACACCGATATCGCCAGCCGGAACGTCGACGTCCTCTCCGATGTAACGGAAGAGACCGCACATGAACGATTGGCAAAAGCGCATGATCTCGGCGTCCGACCGACCCTTGGGGTCGAAATCAGCGCCACCTTTACCGCCACCCATCGGCAACGTCGTCAAGCTGTTTTTGAAACACTGCTCGAATCCCAGGAATTTGAGGACGCTCAGGTTGACCGACGGGTCGAACCGCAGTCCACCCTTATAGGGTCCGATGGCGTTGTTGAACTGAACTCGATAGCCGCGATTGACGTGAAAGACGCCATCGTCGGATTCCCACGCGACGCGGAACATGATGACCCGGTCCGGCTCGGTCATTCGTTCCAGGATGCGGGGTTTTTTGTATTTCGGGTTCTCATTTACAAACGGGATCACGTTCTCGGCGAACTCCCGTACGGCCTGATGGAACTCTGGCTCGGCGTCACTGCGCCGAACGACCCACGCCATGAAATCGTCGATGTTCATCCCCGCTCCTGATCCTCTCGTATGAGATGTGGACGGATACCCGAGCGCCATGAATCTAGCGCTTGGCCAGTCGTGTGGGAGTGGGGTTTTACCCCTGGTTGGGGGTGGGGAGTTACCCCTACTGAGGCGGAGTGGTCGTCGGACCGGCGGCCGATTCCCCGGCGGCCTCGTCAACAGCCATCGAATCGTCATCGTCGGACCGGAGCTCGACCTTGAACAGCAAGAGCTCGACCGCCGACGGCTCGCCGCGCGTCCCGAACGAGAACGACGTGAACCCGACCCCGGGAACGAAGTTCCAAATCGCGTGATTGGCGCTGGTTCGGTGCGTCAGCAAGTACGTGGTCGTCTCTTCGGTCGCGATCACACCAGCGACCCCGGGCAGCGTCGTGATCTGCTCGTCGGACACCGTCCAACAGTTGAGCCTGTCGGGCCGCAGCAGCTCTTTGGCGGAACAGAAGCGTTTGCCGACGAAGAGCGGCAGATCGAGGACCAGATCGGGGTCATCGACCAGGTCGATCAACGGGTTGCTCGGATCCCGAACCTGTTCGAGCGCCACTGCGGCGCGCTCCCCATCCAGCAGGTAGTACTTGCCGCTGTCGGTCGCGATCAAGAGGTAGTCGCCTTGTTCCCGGCCCTGTTCGTACAACATGAGGTCTTGCGGATGGCCCTTGATCACCGCCGCACGGAGCCCGTCACGCTCGACGATATCGGTGATCTCCATCTTCCACTTGACGTTCTCGCGATACACCGTTCGCGAGTTGGGTGGCGCCCACCAGACGTCACCGGTGTAGGTCCAAGCGTTGCCGATCGCCAGCGGGAGCGGGTCTTCCACTGGTTCAGGTTCGTCGAAAGGATTGAGCTGCTGTGCCGACAGCACCGCCGGTCCTCCCAGCAGCAGCGCGAACGCCAGCGCGAGTGATCCGCGCAATGAGATAATCGGGTGACAAAACACGCTTCGTGCAGTCCTTTCTGGTGCGATTGGCTACAATGGACCCTCGCGGGTCGAGGGCCGGTTGCCAAACAAGCAGGAACCGGGCCGAACGCGCGTTACACCCTAGACAACGTCGCGGCCAACCGCAACCACCCTGTCCGGGCACACGGTTGCCGGCTGTGTAGGGGCGGATAAGACTGTGGAACGGTGGGCTCTCTCTTCATCGCAGTCAGGTCTCTGGTCTACGCGTCCGCGGTCGTGTTCGCGTTCGGCTGGATCGCCCTGCAATCCCAGGCGCTCGATCCGCAACTCGGAGGAGCGTTGCCTGAGTGGACCCGGCTCCCAGGTGTGGTCCTGATGATCGCGGGAGCAACGTTGGCGTTGGCTTGTGCTGCCACGTTCGTCACACACGGCCGCGGTACACCGGCGCCGTTCGACCCACCTCGCGAGTTCGTCGCCGTTGGTCCGTACCGCTGGACGCGGAACCCGATGGCCATCGGTGCGTTGACCCTCCTGTTTGGGTTCGGTCTCACCAATCGCTCGCCTGGAATACTCGGGCTGGCGGTGGTATCCACGCTTGCGCTGTACTTATTTGTAACTCTCTACGAGGAGCCTGAGCTCAAACGCCGGTTTGGATCGAGCTATGAGCAGTATCTCGAGTCTACGCCCCGTTGGATCCCGCGTTCCCGGTGAGCATGGAGAGCGACCGCTCCAACCGAGTGCGGATCTCGTCGCGCACTGCTCGGAACGCAGCCAAGCGATCGTCTTCATCCCCCGTCGTCGCCGCCGGGTCTGAGAGTGGCCAGTGGTGACTTTCGATCCCTGGCAACACCGGGCAAACCTCTTCCGCGCACAAAGTCACCACGATACTGACGCGGTCCAGCGATACATCATCGATCGATTTCGACCGGTGGGTCGACAGATCGATCCCGATCTCGGCCATGACGCGGATCGCGAGCGGGTTTACCATAGTTGGCTCGGAACCGGCACTATAGACCTCGACGTCGTGATCGATCATCGATCGCGCCAGCCCCTCGGCCATCTGGCTGCGGGCCGAGTTGGCGACACACAGAAAGAGGATCGCTTCTTGCGTTCGTTCCCACTCTGGCATGAGACCCGAACCTAGCTAGTGACCGATATGCCCGCTCAGGCCACGAGGCGGATTCCCGATTCCCCCGGCGATCTGGCATGATCTCACTCCCCCTCCGACGTCCGACCATAAAACCCACCCGGAGCAAAGCTCCGGAGGAGCGCGGGCTAGGTACGTTCTCGGGGGTCTTCACGCCGTCGCTGCTCACGATTCTCGGCGTCCTCATGTACCTGCGGTCGGGATGGGTGGTCGGCAACGTCGGGCTCACGGCGACCCTCGGGATCGTGACCCTGGCGACGTTGCTCACCTATCTCACTGCGCTTTCGATCGCCGCCATTGCCACCGATCAGCCGGTCAAGACTGGCGGCGCTTACTACATGATCAGCCGTTCGCTCGGCATCGAAGCCGGCGGTGCGGTGGGGATCCCACTGTATCTCGCGCAGGCTCTCTCGGTGGCGCTCTATACCGTCGGCTTCGCGGAGAGCCTGGTTGGCATCTTCCCGGTCTTGGATCCGCGATCGGTCGGCGTGGTGGCGACCCTGTTTGTGGCTGTGCTGGCGCTGACCTCGGCTCGGGCTGCGATTCGTGCCCAGTACGTCGTCATGATCCTGATCGCGTTGTCGCTGCTCTCGCTGGCGTTCGGCAGCCCGTTGCCTGACGCGCCAGCCGAGATGTGGGATACGCCCCCTCAGCCACGTGAGGATTTCTGGGTCGTTTTTGCGGTCTTCTTCCCAGCCGTGACCGGCATCATGGCGGGCGTCAACATGTCCGGCGATCTAAAGGACCCAGCCAGGTCGATCCCCAAAGGCACGCTGGCCGCCATCGGCGCCGGATGGTTCATCTACATGACGATCCCGGTCATCCTCGCCAGCCGCGTCGACCCGGTTACGCTGGTCGAAGACCCGCTCGTCATGCGCCGAGTCTCGTTGTGGGGAGATGCCATACTGCTCGGCCTTTGGGGGGCCGCGCTTTCGAGCGCCGTCGGCAGCATCCTCGGCGCGCCTCGCGTGCTTCAGGCGCTCGCGCGGGACGGCATCCTCCCGCGCCCGTTCCGCTATCTCGGCCGTGGCAGCGGCCCCGACGACGAGCCGCGGGCGGCTACCGCGCTCACGCTGGCGCTGGCGCTGATCGCGGTCTACTTCGGCAACCTGAACATCATCGCGCCGATCCTCACCATGTTTTTCCTGACGACCTACGGCGTGTTGAATGTCGCGGCCGGCATCGAACGGTTTATCGGAAACCCCTCGTTCCGCCCAGTTTTCAAGACGCACTGGTCCCTGTCGCTGTACGGCGCCATCGGGTGCATCGTCGTCATGGTGTTGATCAACGCTTGGGCGACGGGCATCGCAGCGGTTTTCGTCATCGTCGTTTTTGTCTGGCTGGAGCGTCGCGATATCAAGGCGACGTGGGGTGACGTCAGGCGCGGCATCTGGATGGCGGTCGCACGCGCCGGCCTGTTGCGAATTGGCGCGCCGGCTGATCAACCGAGCCCCAAGAACTGGCGCCCGCACATCCTCGTCCTCTCAGGAGCGCCAAAGCGACGCTGGCGTCTGATCGATCTGGCTAATTCGATCACCCACAACAAAGCGCTCATGACGGTGGCGACCGTCGTGCCGGTCGACTCCACCCCGGCTGATCGCCGGCGGGCTATGTCGGTCAACAT
>JBDHED010000143.1:0-5661 GCA_039591175.1 Gemmatimonadota bacterium
CTCGGTAAGATCAATCTCGATTTAACTGGTATAGTGCGAAAGGGTGGGAAGCTGACAGAGGAGGAGCGACGCCTGATCCGGATGCACCCAGTGATGAGCGCGGAGTTGGCCAACCAGGTCAGTTACTTCAAGGGTGAGATCGAGGAGATGATCCGTCACCATCACGAGAACTGGGACGGCTCAGGTTACCCTCATGGTCTGAGGGAGGAAGAGATCCCCTTCGGCGCAAGGATTATCCTGCTGGCAGATGCCTTTGATGCGATGACAACCAGCCGTGTATACCGAGAGGCGCTTGATATCGAGTTTGTCAAAGGGGAGTTCCGGAAGTTCGCGGGCATCCAGTTTGATCCAGAACTCGTTCCGGTGTTCCTGGAGAAAGTGGTAAAGGACGGAAGCGAGATCATAAGCAAGCCGATCGACGAGCCCATGGAAGGACAGCGCGCCCGCGCCCCAGAAGTTGTAGCGCACCAGCCTAAGATTCGATCCATTCCACGCAGTTCGGGGCTGTAGTCCAGCCTCTCGGGTCGCCCCGCGGGCCAGCCTGGCACAAAACACTGAACGCATCTAGCCTGTACGGCGTCATTCTCAAGTACTGAGACTGGCCGGTATTTGGTGGTCGAGTATTCCAGCCTGCTTGTTGCTCGCCCTGCCAGTCCTGATCACACTCGCCAGAAAACAACACGATTGGGTCCGTCGTCGGGATCGCATGCCGACTCCATGCGACGGGCGAAAGGAGTTCCTTCGATGAGGAAGAGGTCCATGTTTGCCCTCTTGTTGGTCGCGCTGGCCTTACCAAGCCTGGCTCACGCGCAGGCTTACGGTGCCAAGGACCACGCCGGCCACCAAGAAGGGAAGGTGGCGATTACCACCGATTCTGATGAAGCGCGCGTACTTTTCTTGAAGGCGCGTAGCCTCGCCGAAAAGCTGCACGCGGCGGATGCACGGCCGGTCTACCGAGAGGCGATCGCCACGGATCCCGACTTTGCGCTGGCCTACTTTGGATTGGCCAATGCTGCCGGTTCTAACGACGAGTTCTTTGAGAACCTGGAGAAAGCTGTTTCGCTCGTGGACCGCACGTCAGGAGGAGAACGCCTGATGATCGTCGGTCTGGATGCGGGCGTAAAGGGTGACCCTGAGAAACAGTTAGAACTCTACAAGGAGTTGGTTGGCAGTTTCCCCGGCGACGAGCGAGCGCATCAGTTGCTGGCGGGCTTGTACTTCGGTCGACAGAACTACGAGGCGGCGATCAAGCATTATTCTCACGCGACCGAGATCAACCCCGAATTTTCACCAGCCTACAACCTGCTCGGCTACGCAAACCGCTCACTCGGCAACTACGAAGCAGCCGAAGCGGCTTTCCAAAAATACATCGAGGTGCTGCCTGGCGAGCCCAATCCGCACGACTCATACGCGGAGCTCCTAATGAAGATGGGGCGTTTCGAAGAATCGATAGTGCAGTACAAGAAGGCACTTGAAGCAGACCCGAGCTTTCAGTTCTCGTACGCTGGCATAGCGAACAATCAAATGTTCATGGACGACACCGATGCTGCGCGCGAGACGCTCCACGAGATGTACGAGGTCGCGGAAACGGACGGCATCCGCCGCCAGGCGCTAATGTGGATGGCTGCATCCCACATGTACGATGGTGACCGTAGCACGGCGATGGAGGTCATGCACAAGCGTTTTGAGATCGCCGAAGCGAACGATGATCACTTGGCCATGTCCAACGACTACAACTTGATGGGACGAATGTTGCTGGACACGGGCAATGCGGATGAAGCGAGTGCGCTTTTCCAGAAAGCAGTTGATGAGGTGGCATACGCTGATATCCCCGAAGAGGTCAAGGAAGCGACCCGCCGGAATCATCACTACACAGCTGCATTGATCGGGTTGGCAACCGGAGATCTGCAGTCCGCCAAAACGCATGCTGGCGCCTATCACGAGGCCGTGCAGGCGCACCAGGTACCATTCGAGATGCGCCAGAACCATGAACTTCTGGGTCGCGTTGCTCTAGCAGAGGGCGACAACGAAGGCGCACTCGAGCACTTTTCTCACGCCAACCAGCAAGATCCGAGGGTCTTGTATGCAATGGCTGAAGCATACCAGGGGAAGGGTGATCAGGCGGCCTCGGACGAAATGGCGGAGCAGGCCGCGAACTTCAACCAGTTGAACTTCGCCTTATCGTACGTTCGTGACGACGCGAGAGAGATGGTGGCGCAAGCCGACGAGTAACTGATCTCAGATCAGGACAGAGGGGCGCGAATGGCATCCCGTTCGCGCCCCTTCCTTTTGTCTGCTACGAGATTCCAGCCAGCGCGTGCTCTAATAGTCCTTGATCCACATCACCAGCGTGGTCACCGAAGCCACCCCGATAGCAAATGAGAACCAGAAGCGACGTCTGAGTTGCCTAACGGGCTCGAGCTGCTGTCTTAGATCTGGATCGCTAGCGTCAAGCTCGCGAATTAAGACCGTCAGCGTCGCGCGTGGCCAAAGGTTCAATTGAACCGGCCAACCCCCGTGACGGTCCCAGGCGTCCGGGTGGTTGGATCGGATCCATCGGACTGCGCGGCGTGCCCTGCGGTCCGCGAGCGAGGATATCCAAGAGGTCCGCAGAACAGCGAGAATCGCCAGGCACAAGAAGAAGACCGGAACAAAGCTGGTTTCCATACAGGTGACTCCATCGTGATCGCTCTGCCAAGGCCGGGTCGCGGCCCGCCTCCAACATCGTGGATCGTAGCAAAATGCATGCCCGGATGGTTGTGATCGGTGGCGACCGAGCGGCTGGAAGTCTTAGCTTTTGAACCAAGTTATGCGACCTACTGACGTTACAAACCCGGCCTACTACCACAAGGTCGTCGATTGCCAATGGGGGTGCCCGGCACACACCAACGTGCCCGAGTACATCCGTATGATTGGGCAGGGACGGTACTCAGACGCGTATATGCTGAATCGCGAGTCGAATGTCTTCCCGGGCATCCTGGGAAGAACCTGTGACCGGCCATGCGAGCCAGTCTGCCGGCGTACCAGAGTCGACGGCAAACCGGTGGCGATCTGTCGCTTGAAGCGAGTGGCATCGGATCTCAAGGGTGAGGTCACGCATCGTCTGCCTGAGATCCCAAAACGAAAGAACGGGTTCAAGATCGCCTGCGTGGGTGCTGGCCCCGCTTCATTGACGGTTGCGAACGACCTCCTACCACTTGGTTATGAAGTGGTCATCTTTGAGCGCTTCGATCGTGCCGGCGGCCTAATGTGGACGAACATCCCTCAGTTCCGGCTGCCCGTCGAGGTGCTCGATGAAGAGATCAACATGATCCTCGATATGGGAGTGGATATCCGGTACAACACGCCGATTACGAGCATGGATGAGCTCCTGTCCGAGGGGTATGACGCTGTGTTCGTCGGCTCTGGCGCGCCACGAGGCAAGAACCTCGAGATCCCAGGCCGATACGACTCCGACAAGATCCATATCGGTATCGATTGGCTGGAATCGGTAGCCTTCGGTCATATCGACTCTGTTGACGAACGGGTGCTGATCATTGGCGCCGGTAACACGGCGATGGATTGCTGCCGAACCTCGAAACGAATCGGCGGGACCGATGTCAAAGTCATGGCTAGAAAGCCCCGGCCCCTTTTCAAAGCCTCCGATTGGGAGCTCGAAGACGCGGAGGAGGAACAGATCCAGATTCTGGAGAATCACTCGCCAGAGCGGTTCTTTATCGAAGATGGGGAAGTCCGGGGGATGCGGTTCGAAATCGTTGACTGGCACAAGCAACCTGACGGAAGATTGAGGAAAGAAGTTCTGGATGTTGTAGACATCCCTTGTGATGAGGTGATTCTGGCGATTGGTCAGGAAACTGCATTCCCGTGGATCGAGCGTGACATTGGCATCGAGTTTAATGAGTGGGATATGCCGATTGTCGACCGGGTGACGTTCCAGACAACCCGTGAGGGTGTTTTCGTCGGTGGTGACGCGGCTTGGGGCCCAGAGAACATCATCTGGGCTGTCGCTCACGGACACGGAGCGGCGATCTCGATTCACAACTACTGCCAAGGGGCTCCCGTATCCGATCGCCCGCCCGAGGGGATGAACCTGGCGAGTACGAAAATGGGGCTCCACGAGTGGAGCTACAGCAATGACTACGACCCGTCAGAACGGGTGCGCATGCGGCACGTGGACCTGGGTCACCGATTCGAGGGGCTCGATATCGAGGTCGAAATGGGTTTTGATCTCGAGCAGACATTGACTGAGGTCGAGCGCTGTCTCAACTGTGATGTGCAGACCCACTTCACTGATCCTCTCTGCATTGAGTGCGACGCCTGCATCGATGTATGTCCAGTTGACTGTCTGACGATCACTCCCGACGGAGAAGAGGAAGATCTCCGGCAACGTCTCACTGCTCCGGCGGAGAACATCGATCAGGATCTCTACGTCTCAGGCGCGTTGCCACACACCGGACGCGTAATGGTCAAGGATGAGGACATCTGTGTACACTGCGGACTCTGTGCGGAGCGTTGTCCTACCGCGGCTTGGGACATGCGACAGTTTGAGTTGCTCCTACCCTATGCCGGCCGGTCTGCGTGCGCGGCGACGGCGTAATCAAAGTCAATCAGCTCGCGATCAAACTCGCCACTGTGAACGGGACGGGTTCGGCGAGCGCTAACGGCCTCCTGATGCAGGCGATCTTCCGGATGGGGATCCCGGTGTCGGGGAAGAACGTCTTCCCATCCAACATTCAAGGCTTGCCTACGTGGTACGAGATTCGTGTCGATCGACACGGTTACACGGCACGCGTTCGAGAGTTCGATATAGTCGTAGCGATGAACGCAGAGAGTTACGGCCGGGATGTCGCCGAAGTGCGACCAGGAGGCTACCTGGTTTACGACTCCTCGTGGCCGCTCGACACGGCGCTTTCGAGGGACGACATCACTTTTTTGGGCGTGCCACTCGCCAGGATGTGCAACGAAAACTTCGAGGGTGCCAGGGAGCGGATCCTGATGAAGAACATCGCGTATGTGGGCGTCCTGGCCGCGCTCATCGAGGTCGACCTCGACGTTGTGGACACGATGCTTCGTGAACGGTTTGGCAAGAAGGAACACCTCATGGACTCGAACCTGCACGCGATCCGGCTTGGATTCGAGTTTGCCAGGGAGAACGTCGAGTGTCCACTTCCGGTTCGACTGGAGAAGATGGATGCTACGCGCGATGCGATTATGATCGATGGTAACACCGCTGCCGCGCTCGGGTGCGTTTACGCTGGTGCGACCGTTGGCGCGTGGTATCCCATCACTCCAGCAACCTCGTTGATGGATGCGTTTCTCCGGTTCTGTGAGCGTTACCGTGAGAACGGAGAGAGCGGCGAGAGGCGATACTGCGTGGTGCAAGCAGAGGACGAGCTAGCAGCCGCCGGAGTCGCGATCGGAGCGGGGTGGATGGGAGCGAGGGCATTCACGCCGACAAGCGGGCCGGGGATCTCTCTGATGAGCGAGTTCATCGGCTTGGCATATTACACCGAGGTACCGGCGGTCTTTTTTAACATCCAGCGAACCGGCCCCTCGACCGGAATGCCCACCCGAACACAGCAGGGGGACCTCCAACTAGTGGTCTACGCTTCACACGGCGATACGAAGCATATCGCGCTATTTCCTGCCGACCCCCGTGAA
>JBDHED010000144.1:0-5805 GCA_039591175.1 Gemmatimonadota bacterium
CATCATGAGCGTCTGGGACAACGCGGCCCTGAAACCGATCGTTGAGGAGGCCGGGGGCTCGTTCACCGACTGGGGTGGGGAGGCGACGATCTACGGCGGCTCAGCGATCAGCACGAACGGTCAACTACTGGCTGAGCTCCAGAAACTCGCGCGGGATTAGTCCTCCGCCCGCTCGTCCCACCTGCCCCTTGTGGTTCCGACCCGAACGAGAGAGACTTTTGGCGGCATAACCAGCCGCCGAAAGGGGAGAGCATGACTGGATTGCGGGTGCGGACCGCGGCTGCTCTGGTGATCTCCACGCTGGCGCTAGCGTGCGGGGGCGGGGAAGAGACACCCTGCTCACCGCTGAACAGGTAGCCACCGTGCTCGCCGACCCGGATGAGGGCATGGCGGTGAAGACGGGGGGGTCGATGATCGAGGGCGTCGACGCATACCAGTGTTCATACTCGAACGCTAGCCACCACCGGTTGACGGTCACCGTCAATGTCGCCACCGATAACACCCTGTTCACGGAGATCGAGCCCCGGCGACCGATGTCGGAGCTCTACGACGAGATCCGCGAAGTCGAAGTCGGTGACGGAGGTTGGTTATACGGCGACCCGACCGAGATGAAGCTGACGGCGAGCCAGGGTGACGCTGTGATCGCGCTGGAGCTGATGACAGCTGATGCTGGCGGAAGCGGCGATGCGCTTGTCGCGCTGGGCGAGGCTGTCGCATCACGCATCGACTAGAACCGGAGAGAATTCGATGAGGAAGTTCGCAGGCCTTGTACTGGCGTTCGTAGTTGCGATTCTGTTCGCAACGGCCGCCGCCGCGCGCGCTCAGAACGTCGGCAACGTCGCCATAAACCCGTACGCCGGCGTGATCATCTTCGACGACGGCGCGGTCAACGACCTCGGATTGGAGGTCGATGTCGGGGCGATCTTTGGTGGCCGACTGATTCTGTTGCTGCAGGGGAACTTCCGGCTCTTTGGTGCTTACGGCTACGCGCCGCTCTCCATGGAGGCGTCCCAGTTCGTGGGCGAGCCGCTGACCATCACCGACCTCGACGCCAACAGCCACGTCTACTACGGTGGTCTCGAGTACAACCTCTTCTCGCGGGTGTCGCCGACGACGCTGCTGCTCTCGGCGGGTGTTGGTGGAATGACGGTCGATGTGGAGGGCGTCGATGATCAGACCGACTTCTTGGCCAGCCTCGGGGCCGGTTTCACTCATCGCGCGAGCGACCATATCACGTTTCGTGCCGAGGTGCGCGATCACATCATGTTCTGCACCTCCGACGCCGGAGGCGTTGTGGAGCAGGTGGCGGCCTGCTTCAACGACGAGACGCTAAACCACTTCGAGATCTCCGGAGGCATCGAGATCTGGGCTTTCTGACCTGATGCATCCCCAGCCGCGGACGATTCCCGAGCTCTTTCTGCAAGCCGTCGAGCGCCACAACAGCCCGGCGTTCATGCGCTACAAAGCGGGCGGCGAGTTCGTATCGATCCCGGCGCGTGAGTTTCGGAAGGAAGTCGAGCTGGCGGCTTTTGGGCTGATCGAGCTCGGGGTCCAGCAGGGCGACCGGGTAGCCCTGCTGTCGGAGAACCGGCCCGGGTGGGCGTTCGCCGACCTGGCGACGCTGTCGGTCGGCGCGTGGTCGGTGCCGATCTACACCTCGCTCATCCCGGATGAGATCGGGTACATCCTGAACGATTGCGGCGCGGTGGCGTGTTTCGTGTCGACCGCTGAACAGCTGGCCAAGCTCGACGCCGTGCGCGCGCGTTGTCCCGCGCTCAAACACGTCATCACGCTCGAGCCGATCGAATCGACCAATCCGTCGACCATGACCGCGCGATCGCTGCTAGAACAGGGCCAAGCGTTCCGGTCGAAGTCGCCCAGCGTGGTCGAGCAGCGGCTGGCGGCGATCGAACCCGAGCACACCGCATCGATCCTCTACACCTCGGGCACCACCGGTCAGCCCAAGGGCGTCATGCTGTCGCACAACAACTTTGTCACCAACGTGATCGACGGGCTCAAGTCGCTGGTCATCCTGACGACCGATACGAACCTGTCGTTCCTGCCACTGTCGCACAGCTTCGAGCGCACCGCCGGCTACTACATCATGATGCACGCCGGATCGTCGATCGCGTACGCCGAGTCGGTCGACACGGTGATCGACAACATGGCCGAGGTCCAGCCGACGGTGATGACGAGCGTCCCGCGACTCTACGAGAAGCTCTACGCGGGCGTGCTGCAGAAGGCGACCGACGCCGGCGGTCTCAAGAAGCAGCTCGTTTTCTGGGCCCGCCGAATCGGGATCGACTACGCCGAGAAACGCGTCGCCGGCGAACGGATCTCCGCCCACCTGGCGCTCCAGTACCGGATCGCGGATCGGCTGGTGTTCTCCAAGATCCGGGAGTTGGTCGGCGGGCGGATGCGCTTCTTCGTCTCGGGGGGCGCTCCACTGGCCCCGGTTATCGCCAAGTTCTTCTACGCCGCCGGGATACCGATCCTCGAGGGGTACGGTCTGACCGAGACGAGCCCGGTGATCTCGGTCAACACGTTTGGCGCGATCCGATTTGGTACTGTCGGTAAGGTGATCGAGAACGTCGAGGTGAAGATCGAGCCCGACCCCGATCGGCCGGGCGATGAGGGCGAGATCCTGGTGCGCGGCCCCAACGTCATGCAGGGGTACTACAACCTGCCCGAGAAGACGGCCGAAGTCCTCTCTCCCGACGGCTGGTTCCGGACCGGCGACATCGGGTTCATCGACGACGACGGTTTTATCGCCATCACCGATCGCAAGAAGGACTTGATCAAGACGTCAGGCGGCAAGTTTATCGCGCCACAACCGCTCGAGAACGACCTCAAGACGTCGCGCTACGTTTCGCAAGCGGTCGTCGTTGGCAACCGTCGCAAGTACGCCAGCGTGTTGATCGTGCCCAACATGGACACCGTCGTCGGCTACTGTCGCGAGCACGAGATCGCGACCGATGACACCGACGCGATGCTCGGGTCGGGCGACGTGCAGGCGTTGTTCCAAGAGCTGCTCGAGAAGATCAATCACGACAAACCGTCGTACGAGACGCTCAAGAAGTTCCACTTAGTGCCCGAAGATTTCACCATCGCTGCCGGCGAGTTGACGCCGACGCTCAAGGTCAAGCGGCGCGTGATCGAGGAGAAATACGGGCACCTTATCGACACGATGTACGAGCAGGAAGTGGCGCTTACGGAGTAACCGGGCGTGTCCGGAAACGAGGACACACTGACCTCTGGACTGGCCTCTGAAAAGCCCTCCCAGCCCGGGTTTTTGACCACATAAAAGAGTTTGTGAATAGGAAATCGGACCCATTTTGTCGCATGGCACGCGGCCTGCTTTTAAGGAGTCCGCAGAGCAGCGATGTAACGAGCACGCAACAGCGCTCGTTTGACAGTGGCGAGAGGAAGAGGAACCCTGATGAAGGCAACCCGCGAACGCGCCGACCGCAGCTCGACAAGAGCGGCGCCCGAGCCCCTCAACGACAACCAGCTGGTCGAGCGTTATCTGGCCGGCGAAGAGGAGCGGTTCCGGGAGCTCGTCGAACGCTACGAAGGAAGGATCATAAACTTCATCCAGCGTTCGATCGGCGATCGCGAACGGGCCCACGACCTGGCCCAAGAGACGTTCATTCGGGTGTACCGCCACCTCGACCGGTTTGACCAAGAGAAGAAGTTCTCGACCTGGATCTACACCATCGCCTCGAACCTGGCGAAGAACGAGTTGAGAAACCGGTCCCGCAACCCGGTCGTCCTGTACCAGACGCTGACAGCGACCTGGGAAGACGATCACCGTCCGCTGCAGTTCGAAGACTCGTCGATGAAGCCCGACGACATGTTCCGCAAGCGCCACCTGGAAGAGTTGGTCGAGCGCGCCGCGGCGGAGCTGCCCGATCATCATCGCGAGGTGTTCATCCTGCGCGAGATCGAAGGCAAGTCGTACGAAGAGATCGCCGAGATCACCAACACTCAGTTGGGGACCGTGAAGTCGCGCCTCAACCGGGCCCGCAACCGGTTCGCGCAGATTATCGGCCCCTGGCTGGAGTAACCGGCCAAGCCCCAAAGCCCGAGACATCACAAGCACTTCCACGTTTGGTGGCCGATCCCGCCGGGCGTAGCTTCGCGTCTACGATGAAAGCGATCGTTCGCCACCAGTACGGTGGCCCCGAGGTCCTAAAACTCGAAGAGATCGAAAAGCCGACGCCTGGGGATGATGAGGTGTTGGTCAAGGTCCACGCGGCGTCCGCGAATCTGGGTGATTGGGAGATCCTGAGGGCCGACCCGTTTTATATCGCCGTGATGGCCAAGATCTTCGGGCCAAAACCGCGTCACGCGATTCCATCGAGCGACACCGCGATACCACGCCGCCGCCGCGGGCTGCTGCCAAAGTACAAAGTGCTCGGAAGTGACGTCGCGGGGCGCGTCGAAGCGGTCGGCAAAGACGTCACCCAGCACAAGCCGGGCGACGAGGTGTTCGGGATGTGTTTCTTTGGAGCTTTTGCCGAGTACGTATGCGTCCCCACCCGCGCCCCGTTGGTCGCAAAACCGGCGAGCATGACGTTCGAGCAAGCGGCGGCGTTACCGCAAGCGACGTTCATCGCCCAGCAGGGCATTTGCGACAAGGGGCGCGTTCAGGTGGGACAAAAGGTCTTGATCAATGGCGCCGGCGGAGGCGCTGGCACGATTGCGTTGCAGATCGCAAAGTCGATCGGGGCTGAAGTCACCGCGGTGGACAACGCGGTGAAACAGGACATGATGCGCTCGATCGGTGCCGATCGCGTCATCGATTACGAACGCGAGGACTTCACTCGGGACGGTGAGCGATACGATCTGATCCTCGACCTCGCGGCCCACCGTTCGGTCTTCGACTGCAAGCGCGCGTTGCGTCCCGGTGGTACGTACATCTCGGCCGGGGGAGCCGCGGTGCCGGTGTTTCAATCGATGCTGCTGGGACCATTGATCTCAATGGCGGGACGTAAGAAAGTGATCTTCCTGATGGCGCAAGATCGCGCGAACGATCTGGTCCTGATGACCGAGCTTGTCGCAGCCGGCAAAGTCACACCCATCATAGACAAACGTTACCCGTTGAGTGAGGTTCCTGAAGCGCTCCGGTATATGGGAGAGGGTCACGCCCTTGGAAAAGTCGTCATCACCGTGTGAGGCACGATGGTACGCTCTGAAGCCAGCACCGTAGAAGAGTACTTAGCCGACTTGCCCGCCGAACGGTGGGAAGCGATCTCCACCGTCCGCGATACGATCCTCGACAACCTCCCCGATGGGTTCGAGGAGACGATGAACTGGGGGATGATCGCCTACCAGGTCCCGCTGTCGGTCTATCCCGATACGTACAGCAAGAGACCCCAGATGTACGCCGCGCTGGCTTCGCAGAAGAAAGACATGGCGGTGTACCTGACCGGGGTCTACATGGACAACGCCTATCGCGACACGTTCGAGGCCGCCTACCGGGCGACTGGAAAACGGCTCGATGTGGGCCGGTCGTGCGTCCGCTTCCGCAAGCTGGACGATCTCCCGCTCGAGCTGATCGGCGAGACGATCGGACGACTCGACCTGGATACGTTCGTCGAGCGGGTCAAGCAGGTGCAGTCGCCTCGGAAGGCGAATAAGTCCGGCTAGAGCACCAACCGGCGCAACTCTTGTTCGCTACAAGGAGGATTTCTGAGACTTCGTGCGATTACAACAGCGGCCGCCGCCTGGATTGGGGCTTCCCTGATTTCGGCTACGCCGACTGACGCCCAGGACGGCGTTCTGCCTGACGATTCGGGCTGG
>JBDHED010000145.1:0-5548 GCA_039591175.1 Gemmatimonadota bacterium
GGGGAGTCAACCCTCAGAGAGGCGGTGTGCGGACGTCTTTGACTTTCGCATGCCATCGGTGAGCCAGGAAAACCCCAAGGTCGGGGCGCAAGCTAACGACGAAGGGGGAGCGCGGAACCAATGACTGCGCTACTTGCTCACCGGGATGACCTCTGAAAGGGAGGCGAAACCCAGGAGAGGAGGCGCTGGCCACAAGGCCTTGGTCGAGTGGCGGGGCGCAACTGGGAACGGCTCGGACTCCGGAGGAGGAAACAGGCCTCGGGCTTGTTCGGCCCTCACTTTTTTTGCTGTCTCGTGCAGCGCGTCGAGAGCCGCCCGGTCTATGCCGGGCGGCTTTTTTTGTATCTGATTGACACGCCCCGGCGCGGAGTGATATTCGACTCAATGAGGCTTCGGTACGATCGCCCCGTGTTTCTGTGCGCTCCCGTGCGGACGCCGATCGGCAAGTTTGGCGGCGCACTGGCCGATAAGACCGCCGCCGACCTCGGTACCCACGCCGCTCGGGCTTGTCTCGATCGAGCCGACGTCGACCCGGAAGCGATCGACCTCACGATCTTCGGCAACGCGCGCCAGGCCGGTGTGGGCCCCAACTCGGCGCGCCAGATCGCCTACCGCGCCGGCATACCCGAGAGTGCGCCTGCGCACACCATCAACCAGGCGTGTGCGTCGAGCTTGATCGCCATCATCCAGGCGTGGCAATCGATCGCCCTCGGCGACACCGATCTGGTGCTCGCCGGCGGGACCGAGGCGATGTCGCAAACGCCCTATATGCTCCCGCGTGCGCGATGGGGGTACCGGCTTGGCCACGGCGAGCTGGTCGACGGCATGTACCGGGACGGCTTCTTGTGTCCGTTGTGCGGCGATCTGATGGGCGAGACGGCGGAGACACTGGCCGATCGATACGAGATCTCGCGCGAAGAGCAGGACCGCTACGCCATGGAGAGCCAGCACCGATGCCAGGCGGCCCGGGAAGCCAGCCGATGGGGGAGCGAGATCGCGCCCTTCCCGGATGGGCTCGATCACGACGAGCACCCGCGTGACGAGGTAACGCTCGACAAGCTCGCCAAGCTGCCACCCGTGTTCCGCGAGGCGGGGACGGTTCACGCCGGCAACGCGTCGGGGATCACCGATGGCGCCGCCGCGGTGTTGGTCGCCGCCGCCGATGCCGTCAAGAAGCATGGGCTCGAGCCGATGGCGCAGCTTGTCGACTGGACCAACGTCGGCGTCGACCCAGCGGTGATGGGGATCGGCCCGGTGCCGGCGGTGCTCGAGCTGCTTCAGCACCAGGACATGACGATCGACGACATCGACTTGATCGAGTTGAACGAGGCGTTCGCGGTGCAGGTCCTGGCGGTGGCCCAGGACCTCGATCTCGACCTGAGCCGCGTCAACGTCAACGGCGGGGCGATCGCCCTGGGCCATCCGATCGGCTGCACCGGCGCGCGGATCGTGGTTTCGCTGCTCCACGAGATGGCGCGCCGCGAGAGCCGGCTCGGGATCGCTACGCTGTGCGTCAGCGGCGGCATGGGGACCTCGCTGCTCGTCGAGCGCAGCAGCGATGGATAGGAGTGAACCGGTGACCACAAGCGAGCCCGTGGTGCTCGTCGAACGCGACGACTCGGTCGGGATCGTGCGACTCAACCGCCCCGAAAAACTGAACGCCTTTGCTGGTGACATGCGCGACCTGGTCGGCGAGGCGATCACCGAGCTGGGTGACGATCCAGCGGTCCGCGCGATCGTGGTGACCGGTGCCGGCCGCGGGTTCTGCGCCGGCGCCGATGTCGATTACCTGCGCGAGCTGATCGAATCCCAGAACAGCGCCGATTTCGAAAAGCTGCTCCGCGCCGGTGAGCGGGTGTTGACGGCGATCCGCGCGCTCGATCAGCCGGTGCTGGCGGCGATCAACGGTCCGGCGGCCGGCGGTGGAGCGAACCTGGCGCTGGCGTGCGATATCAGGATCATGGCCGACAGCGCCTCGATCGGACAGACGTTCTCGCGTATCGGGCTCCATCCCGATTGGGGCGGGACGTTCCTGCTGCCGCGGTTGGTTGGCGCAGCGCGCTCGCTCGAGCTCATGTGGTCGGGACGGATGGTAGGCGCCGAAGAGGCGTTGGCGATGGGGATGGTGAACCGCGTCGTTGGGGTCGACTCGCTGTGGGATGAAGCGCTCGCCTGGGCCAAGCGCCTTGCTGCCGCTCCGCCGATCGCGGTCGCGCGCATCAAGCACGCTGTCTACCGAAGCGAAGTTGAAAGCCTCGACACGATGCTCGCGCTCGAGCTCGAGAACCAACTGGCGTGCTTTGGGTCGAACGACGCCGCCCGCGGCCTGGCCGCCTTTCGGGCCAAGGAAACGCCGCGCTTCGAGGGCGATTGAGGACGTGATGTCGGATCCCCTGCTAGCCTGGCGCGACCAGTTCCCGATCGTCGATCGGACCACGTATCTGATCTCGAACTCGTTGGGCGCGATGCCGGAAGGGGCTTCCCAAGCGCTCGCCGAGTACGCCGAGATGTGGGATACGAGCGGAATCAAGGCCTGGGAGCAAGGGTGGTGGGACATCGTGACCGAGATCGGCGATCTGGCGGCGCCGCTGCTCGGTGCGCCTCCCGGTACGGTCGTGATGCAGCCCAGCGTGACGGTGGCGTCGGCGATCGTGCGGTCGTGCTTCGACTGGGCCGGGCACCGCAATCGGATCGTCCACACCGAGCTCGAGTTCCCATCCGTCATGTATCTGTATGCCGGGGCTCAGGCCGAGGGGGCCGAGGTGGTCGTCGTTCCGACTCGCGGCGACGGGATCACCGTCGATCTCGATCAATTGCTCGATGCGATCGACGAGCGAACCGCACTCGTGCCGATCAGCCACGTCGCGTTCAAGAGCGCGTTTGTCCAGGACGCTGTGGCGGTCTGTGAGAAAGCCCATCGGGTCGGAGCGCGGGTTTGTCTCGACGTCTACCAGTCAGCCGGGGTGATGCCGCTCGAGATCGAGGCGTGGAACGTCGATTTCGCGGTCGGCGGTTGCCTCAAGTGGCTGTGCGGCGGACCCGGCAACGCGTTCTTGTACGCGCGCCGTGATCTTCAGGAGCGGCTGGAGCCCCAGGTGACGGGCTGGATGGCGGCCGATGAGCCGTTCGCGTTCGAGCGCGAGCTGACCCGAGCCGACTCGATACATCGCTTCCTGACCGGGACGCCGGCCGTACCGGCGCACATGGTCGCCCGGCCGGGGCTCGAGATCATGAACCGGATCGGACCCGCGGCGATTCGTGAGAAGTCGGTCGCGTTGACCGAGCGGATCATCGAACGCGCTGACCGACACGGGATTGATGTCGCAACACCGCGCGCGAGCCACCGCCGCGGCGGCACGGTGACGCTGGCGCCACCGGACGCCGAGTCGATCGCGCGTCGGCTGCTCGATGAGGACATCTTGATCGATCATCGGCCCGGCGCTGGGATCCGGCTGGCGCCACACTTCTACAACTCGGGTGACGAGTGCGATCGAGCGGTCGACCGGATCGCCGAGCTGGCGCCGGCGCCGGTCGGCGTCTCACCCGGTGACGAAGCGTGAGCGCGGGTGTGCCGAGGCCGCAGGGGTTCGAGACGGTGGCCGTCATCGGGGCCGGCACGATGGGTCGCGGTATCGCGCAAGTCGCCGCCCAGGCGGGCTACGCGACGCGGCTCTACGACGCCGATGACGCGGCTCTTGAACGCGCGTTTGGCGCGATCGAAGCGACACTCGCCAAAGGCGTCGAGCTCGGTAAGATCAAGCCCGGCGACAAGACATCCGCGTTGGGGCGGATCACCAGCGAGTCGGATCTAGAGGTCGCGGTCGAAGACGCCAATCTGGTCATCGAAGCGATCCCCGAAGACCTGGACACCAAACGCGAGATCTTTGGGCTGCTCGACCGGCAGTGTGACGTGGAGACGGTGCTCGCCAGCAATACGTCGTCGCTGTCGATCGGTGCGTTGGCATCGGCAACCGGTAGACCCGAGCGCGTGATCGGAATTCACTTCTTCAACCCGGTTCACATCATGCGTCTGGTCGAGGTGGTGGTGACGCCCGAGACGGATCCCGAGGTGCGGGAAAAAGTGGTCAGTGTCGTGCGCTCGCTCGGCAAGGAGCCGATCGTGGTGCGTGACGTCCCGGGGTTTGCGTCGAGCCGGCTCGGTATCGTGCTGGGTCTCGAGGCGATGCGGATGTTCGAGGACGGCGTGGCTTCGGTGCGCGATATCGACGTGGCGATGGAGCTCGGCTACAACCATCCGATGGGTCCACTCAAGCTTACCGACTTGGTCGGGCTCGACGTGCGGCTGGCGATCGCCGAGCACCTCTCGCGCACGATCGACGCGCAGCGGTTCGCGGTGCCGGCGATCCTGCGCGAGCTAGTGGCCGCCGGCAAGCTGGGTCGCAAGACGGGCGAAGGGTTTTACGTATGGAAGGACGGAGAACCGATACCGAAGGAGGAGCCATGAGCAACGCTCCACCCGTCGTGCGGGTCGAGAACATGGATCGTGGAGTTCGGCTCGTCACGATCGATCGGCCGCAAAAGATGAACGCGCTCAACGCGGCCGTGCGCGATGCGCTGACCGATGCCGCGGCCGAAGCGGCCGCGGATGCGGACGTTCGCGTGCTGGTCATCACCGGTGCGGGCGAGAAGGCGTTTATCGCCGGCGCAGACATCGGCGAGTTCGCCGATCGGACACCGCTCGAGCAGCGCGAAGCGATGGCGACCCCGACGATCTTCGATCGGATCTGGGACTTCCCGCTGCCCACGATCGCGATGATCAATGGGTTCTGTCTGGGTGGTGGTTGCGAGTTGGCGTTGGCGTGCGACGTCCGTATCGGGGCCGACACCGCTCGCATCGGGCAACCCGAGGTCAACTTGGGGATCATCCCCGGCGGTGGGGGAACCCAACGCTTGACGCGGCTAGTCGGTTATGGGAAGGCGCATCAACTGATCCTGACCGGCGAGATCATCGACGCGGTCAAAGCGTACGAGATCGGGTTGCTGGATGAGATCGTGCCCGCCAATGAGCTCAAAGAAAAGACGCTCGAAGTGGCGCGAGCGATGGCCAGCAAGAGTCCGATCACGCTAAAGCTCGCCAAGCGCGCTCTGCGGGCCGCCTACGAGATGCAGCTGTCAGCCGGCCTCGAGCAGGAGCGAGATCTCTTCGCGCTGGCGTTCTCTACCGACGACAAGGTCGAGGGCGTCAAGGCGTTTCTCGAAAAACGGAAGCCCGAATGGAAGGGACGCTAAACCGTTCGGTCGCGGACAACTTCCGCGACATCATCTTCGCGCCGCGCGCCACGTTCGAAGACGTCGCCGAGCGGCCACGCTGGGTCGTCCCGCTCGTCATTCTAGCGGCGATCTTGCTCGTCATGACGTTCTTCAACCTGCCGATGGTGGAAGAGCTGCAACGGATCGCGATCGCCGACGATCCGCGGTTGAGCGAGAGCCAACGCGAGCAAGCGTATGGACAGCTCGCGATGTGGAAGTGGGTCGGTGTCGTGGCGGCGCCGATCGTCTACGGCATCGTGACCGCTTTCATGGGGCT
>JBDHED010000146.1:0-12736 GCA_039591175.1 Gemmatimonadota bacterium
CCGTCAGCACCGATGGAACAAGGATCGCCTTCACGAGAGGCAATACCGAGGACATATGGGTCGCCAATCCGGATGGGACGGGGGCGACCAATCTGACGAACACGCCCGATGTGCGCGAGACTGACCCGGCGTTGTCCCCGGATGGCGCCAGGAGCGTCGACGAAGCCGCGCTCGAAGTGGCCGCGGAGAAGGACGTCTTCATCATGAACGCGAATGGGTCCGGCGTGATCAACGTCACAAACGATCCGGACACGTCTGACGGGGACCCCGCCTGGTCGCCCGATGGAACACAGATCGTGTTCCGGAGCGGTCGAGACCCCACGCCCGGGGGCGATCTCTACATCATGAACGCAGATGGCAGTGGAGTGAGAGGCCTTTTCACGGGAGACCCGCTGGCCGTGATCCCGCAATGGTCGCCCGACGGCGGCAGCATCGTCTACGCGGCCTCCGTTGGAACCAGCTTCGATGTCTTCGTGATCCGAACCGACGGGTCGGGCAAGCAAAGGCTCACTGCCGGCCCCGGGACATCGACCGAGCCCACGTGGTCACCGGACGGGAGGTGGATCACCTTCGCCAGAGGCTCCGCCTTGACGTTCAGAATTTATGCCATGCGACCCGACGGAAGTGACGTTGTCCAAATCACGAGAACGCAGAGTGATCAACCGAACTGGGGGGCCGCCCCGTAACCGGGGTGGTTCCGCCTCAGAAGTAGCGCACCAGCCGTAGCGTCAGGTGTCCGTCCCGGCGGAAGCCGTCGGCCAGACCATCCTCGTCGATCCCTGCGAACCACCGGCCTTCGAGCTCGACGGTCCACGACTCACCGATGCGCCGACCAGCCTCGAAGAACACGAAGACCTCGCCCTAGACATGTCTACACGCGAGAGAGAAAAACATCAGGTCCCCCTCAGTGAAACGCGGGGGTGGGTGGAACGATGGGTCATGTTTCCCACTTCCAACCCGGAAGCGAAAAATCCTCGAACCTAGACTCTCGGCTCCAAAGGACTCAACCTGGCGCTGGTCAGCGCTGATACGCGCTGGTTGTGCGAGAAATGAATACGTTGATCGCCGGTCAGCACCGACCAGTATCGGTGGGCATTGTCACCGTTAATGGCACCGCGGGCCCAATCCCGCCGCGTTGGAAACCTGCTTCCAGCCCATGTCCACCGAGTTCTTCTCATTAGCGGCTTCACGGGTGATCTGCACCGGAAAGGCAACCTTTTTATCTTGGTGAACCCATGACGCTTCGTCTCGGTATCCTCGCGCGCTGCATGGCCGGGGTTTCGCTCCTTCTCTCGGTCGCCTGCGACGGCTCCCAGGGGCCGACCGCCACTCTGCCTCCCGGCCCCACCCAAGGATACGTGGCTCTCGCTCTGGGTGTTCACCATAGCTGCGGGATCCGTGCGGGCGAGGGGACCTTCTGCCGTGGGCGAAATCGCTTCGGCGAGCTCGGCGACGGTACATCCCGGAATTCGGCGCGGGCTGTTCGTGTCGCGGGAGCACCGGCTTTCGTTTCTCTGAGCCTGGGTTCGAATCACTCCTGCGGCCTCACCGCCACCGGAGCCGCCTTTTGCTGGGGAGCGAATGGTGCGGGCGCGTTGGGTACGGGCGACACCGAACCCAGCTCTTCGCCGGTACCGGTCTCCGGTGGGATCATCTTTCTCGCCTTGAGCGCTGGCGGCGCTTCTACCTGCGGCCTCGACGCATCGGGGCGAGCCTGGTGCTGGGGAGCGAACCTCAACGGACAGCTAGGAAACGGCACGCGAGACAACTCTCTCGAGCCAAGTCTCGTGGCCACCGATGAAGAGTTCGGAGCGATCGATATTGGTGGTGCCCATGCATGCGCGCTGGATCGGGGCCGCCGGGCCTGGTGCTGGGGACGGAACTCGCACGGCGGCCTGGGCGACGGCACGACCGAGGATCACTCGCTTCCCGCGCAAGTCCAGGGTGGCGAAACCTTTGTCTCGCTCGCCCTCGGGATCGCACACACGTGCGGCCTAGCGGCGAATGGAACCGCCTGGTGCTGGGGGGAGAACGTCCTTGGCCAGCTTGGCGACGGCACGGGGACCGATCAATCTCGCCCCGTTCGGGTAGACTCTCCGGAGCCCTTTGTGCAGCTCGACGCCGGGGCCGCACACACCTGCGCGTTGGCCACGACTGGACGGGCGTACTGCTGGGGGTGGAACAGGGACGGCGGCCAGCTGGGGAATGGCACGAGGGAGGACCAACCCGTGCCGACTTTGGTTGCGACGGCGGAGCTGTTTGTGCGGATCGTCCTTGGCTCGGTTGCTGGGTGTGGGGTCCAGAGCGACGGGCAGGCTTGGTGCTGGGGAAACAACGAGTTTGGGGAGCTTGGAGGTAGCGGCGGTACGATCCAGTTGGTGCCTATCCCACTGGATTAAGCTGTAGTTGGTCTTAGTGCGCTACCGCTCGGTCGTTTTGGCTTTTAGCTGTTTCGTGCCTCTGCTAACCTGGCGGCTTCGGGAATCTCATCCGGGGGGAGACCCGATGCTGCCTCCAGTCGACCGCTGAAGTTAAAAAAGGAGACTAGGGCGGTTATCTCCCAGATCGCCCGCTTGCTCCAACCCGCTTCTCTCAGCAACCCGATATCATCTTCGCCCACCTGGCTCGGCGATTCGGTCAGCTTGCTAGCGTAACGCAGCAGCGATCGGGTCTCATCATCTAAATCGTACTCGGGCCACGTCGTGGCGAATTCATGATCGAGATGATCATCGCCAGTCAGGCGGCGAACTGCCGCCGTATGGAGCCCCAGTCAAGGAGCTCCACCCACCTTGCCGTTGACTACCGTCGCGAGCATCTCGCGTTGAAGGCGACTCGTAGAGGAGGACTTGCCTAGGTGAAGATGGTTATACAGGGATCCCGCTGGGCGTGCGACCTTGAGGTCGACGGCGAGGACTTGAAACACACCGGGAACCACGCCGCCATACTGGCGACGAACCAAGGCAATCCACCGGGGCCAGAGATCAGCGATGCTCTGCAACAGAAGCGCGAACTGTTGAGATCCTTCCGATAACTGGTGCTTCCAGCCTTTAGTAGAAGCTGGGACTAGTCAATATCGCACAAGACAGCTGTCCGCGAGAACGAAGCGTCGATGTCAGAGGTTGGTTGGGCCCCCAGGATTTGAACCGAGACTCTCGGCTGGACAAAGGAAGACGAAGAGAAAAGACAACGCTCGGATACTCACGGAGAACCTCCCTGCTGCCGGACGGCGCCGCGAGAAGAATGGACCCGTAGCTTTGTTTCCCCGACTTCGTGGGAGGAAATAACAGTCCACGTTCTAAAGCATCGCTCTGAAGCGATCATTCGGTAGGTACCCGGCGTCGTCTCTCGACAGCTCCGGTTTGATGCGGCGTAAAACGTACACGTCGAGTTGCCCCTTCCCGTTAACCTCCACGCTTCCCCTCGACTCAGTCTCGAAGAACTCCTCTACCCGCTCGTTCGTATCGCGTGAGATACAAACGCCTCCCGCCACCCCAGTCGATTCGATTCGGGATGCGACGTTCACGGTATCGCCCCACGTGTCGTACGCAAACTTTCGCTTCCCAACCACCCCGGCAATTACGGGACCGGTGTGCAAGCCGACCCTGACGGGCCAGGGCGCCATTCCAAGCTTCTTCCTTTGCTCGTTGACGCGTTCAACGAAACTCGTGATTTCGAGCGCAGCCAAACAGGCATCGACAGGATTCGTCACGTTTTCCTCAGGTACTCCGCCAACACACATGAACGAGTCCCCGATCGTCTTGATCTTCTCGAGTCCGTTTCGTTCAACGATGTCATCGAAGCCGCGAAAGAACTGGTCGAGTGTCTCGATCAGTGATCGGGGCTCGGTTTCCTCCGCACGCTGCGTGAACCCCTCGAAGTCGGTGAACATGACGGTAGCAAGACCGTAGTATCTCGGCTGTACCGTTTTCTCGGTCTTCAACTCATCCGCAATCGTGGTCGGCAGGATGTTGTGCAGTAGACGCTCCGACTCTCGCTGCTCGGACTGTAGTTGCTCGTGTGTCTCGGCCAACTCCGTCGAAATACGGCCTACTTCGATCAGCTTGCGCCTTAGTTCGAGATGAGACATCGCTTGTCGAGCCAAGCGTTGTATCGCCAGTTGCTGTGAGCGGCTAATCTCCCTGGGCTTGAAATCCATGACGCAAACCGTGCCTAGCGCGTACCCGTCCTGGTTGATCATCGGCATCCCGCAGTAGAACTGAAACCCGGGCTCACCGGTTACGCTCGCGTGTTCCGAGAACCGCTCGTCCGCCACCAGGTTGGGGACAAGAAGAAGCGAGCTCTGACATAGCGTGGTAGAACAGATACTACCACGCGGTAAAGCGGTAAGGTCGGAGGGAAGTCCGTACTTCGCCTTCAACCACTCGTTTTCGTCCTCGATCAAGTTTACCAAGCCGATGGGACAACCACAGATCTCGGCGGCCAGCTCAGCGACGTCATCGTACGCCAGCTCTGGTGGCGTCGCAGCAATCTCATACGACCGGAATACTTCGACGCGTTCCTTTTCGTTCGCTGGTACTGGATAGCTCAAGTCACACTCCTTGGTTACTGACTCTGTCAAGACTCGTGCACCAACGTCACTCCTTAGATCCTCAACTGACTGCGGGAGCTTATCACAAAAACAGTCGACCGATCAAGCAGTTGTTCGATGAGCGGCCGTACATGAATCGGGATCGCGTGGGAGTGACGGGATGCTCGTTCGGAGGCTGGAAGTGGACGGGAATCCTGGCAAAGGTGTCTTCTTCGGGTCGACAGGTGTCAACCCCGACGGGACATTCGTCGCATGATCATCGGCGCATGTCCTTCTCGAGAAGTCGCAGTATCTCCGTCTGTGTTTTCTGAATATCCGTTAACCCTCGGACTACAAAAGTCGTGTAGAAAATTCGCTCGGCTAAGGCGCCTTCGAGCATCGTCGAAGCCCGCAAACGCAATTCGTCATTGGCGTCGGGCGTACGTTGATTCAAAAACCAGCCAACGATTGTGTCGAACTCGAACGCGCGACTCAATCGTATCTGTTGCGAGAGAGCCGGCACGAGGTGATGAACGACGATCTCTCGAATCAAGAGTTCGTCCTCCTGCGTGTCGTCCAACTGCTGACGCCACAAGGCCAGTCTGGTGCGAAGTTCAACATCTTCGATCAGCTCGATCTGTCCTGACGAGATCGCAGCCTGCAGCGTAGCATCCGTAGGACTGTACGTCGGAGCACCGATCGCGGCGACTACCCATTCTATTGACACGACCAGTTCGTCGCCGATGGCAGTACCTGCCAACTGCTCCCGGAACTCGGTTAACGCGTTGAGAGTTTTCCTGTTGCCAACGAGCCACTGCTCGAGATGCGATTGGCTCGAAGTGAAGTCCGCGTGGAGACTGGCGATCAAGGCATCTGCTTGCTCCAGCTCGGACTGGCGCTGCCACCATGCATCGATTGCGAAAGCCAGAAGGATGCTGCGACACCATCATCCCCTTAAGCTTAACGACAACTCCCTCTGGGCTTCTAGCTGTGTCGTGCCTCTGCGAACTTGGCGGCTTCGGGAATCTGATCTGGAGGCAAACCCGATGCTGCTTCCAGCCGACCGCTGAAGTTAAAGAAGGAGACCAGCGCTGTAATCTCCCATATTGCCCGCTCGCTCCAGCCCGACTCCCTTAGCAGCCCAATATCATCTTCGCCCACGAGGCTCGGCGTTTCCGTCAGCTTGCTAGCGTAACGCAGCAATGTTCGAGTCTCATCATCTAACTCGTACTCGGGCCACGTCGTAGCAAACTCATGGTCGAGATGCTCATCGCCGGTGAGGCGGCGAACTGCCGCCGTGTGGAGCCCCAGTCAAGGAGCGCCACCCACCTTTCCGTTGACCACCGTCGCGAGCATCTCGCGCTGAAGTCGGTCGAGAGGTGAAGACTTGCCTAGGTGAAGGTGGTTATACAAGGATCCCGCCGGTCGTGCGACCCGAAGGTCGACCGCGAGAACTTGAAACACACCGGGAACAACGCCGCCGTACTGACGACGAACCCAGCGAAAAAAGAGCTTCCGGATTCCTCTCGCCTGTTCTGGTACGATTGTCATGATATTCGCCACTAGTCACCTCTTCCTAGGAACCAAACACAACAGCTTCTGGGATGTAAGGGATACGACCAGTCTCGTTGACCACGTTCTCCACCGTAGTCTGAACACCGGATTCGGTCAAGGCGGGATTCGATCAGTGGCTGAGCCGCCGCGGTGTTCGCGGAACCTGAGTGCACACGAGACCGTTGCAATTCGTTGCTACAAAGGCTTAGCTGGTTGGGCCCCCAGGATTCGAACCTGGACTCTCGGCTCCAAAGGACCGAAACGGGCGACAGCTAGCGCCGATACGCGACAGTTCCGACAAGAATGATCAGGTCGAGCAGCGGCCGACGCCGGCTGGTGCCGGTGGGTGTTGTCACCATTCTTGGCACCATGATCGTATCGGCGATCCACCGCTCCCGACCGAGAGTTTACGCAGCCCTTACTATTCCTTGACATCACCCAGACCTCCGCCCAGACCTCCCCGGGTAGACTGTTACGCGGACCGGCCGCCTTTTCCCAGGAGCTTTGCCGGTCAGTTGTGCCAACAGGATGCTCGAAGCAAGAAGACGAGGAGTGCCGCCGGAAATCCGAGTCGGGTTTCCTCACGAGCCCTTCTGCGAGGCGTTGGAGATCATGACTGTGGAATTCCATAGCACCTCACCCTGCGCGAAAGGAAGTGCGATAATGCCTCACTTGCGTCACTCGTTGTTGGGAATCGTCATGCTTGGGCTTTTTTTGTCGTTGCCACCTCGAGCCCTCGGCCAGACGGATAGGCCGATGATCGAATCCAAGGATACCCACTATTACGATTTTTGGCCTGGCACTTGGGCAGAGGTCGTGAACGGACAGGCGGACACATCGGCTACCATGTTCACGGTCCGTACGAGCGTCCATCCAGCCGCTTTCGCAGAAGAGTGGCGTCAGGTCTATGACGGAGCCGCTCATCACTCCACCGCGCTACGAGCGTGGGATCAGGTCACAAACCGTTGGATGCTCGTATGGGTGAGTGACAACGCCTTGTTTCAGGTCTGGGAAGGGGGCAAGGAGGGTGAGGACTGGTACATCGTCAAAGAGTTCGAAATAGATGGCGAGCGGTTTCTCTCAAGGCAATGGTGGATCCCGGAGTCTCCTAATCGTGTCGTTCGGGTCATGGAACGCTCGTTCGACGGCGGACACACTTGGGAGCCACGATTCCAAACGCTTTTCCAGCGGTTGCGTTAGAGAACACCAAGGACTGTTCGTCAAAAGAGGTTGGCTGGGTCGATCACTAAAACTCGAATGATCGCCCGCCGTGCTTCTCCAACGCTATTGAACAACTTCGCGCTACTATGCGTTGTGTGTCCTAGACTCAGGAGGAGGCGAGGGTCACCTGGTATGGAGACCGACGGACAAACGGACCCGCTTGACATCGTTTCCTTCGACGAGACGGGTCAGACATCAGTGTACGAGACCCGGTGATCGGTTCGGTCACCGCACGCAAACTCCATGTGCTGCGCAGTGCGAGCTCGCTCGGGTTCACCCTGTGGGCGGCGGGATTGGCGGTCCCGGTCACCGGCCAAGCCCAGGATGGGGCGTCCCTCGTAACGCGGATCACCAACGCCTACCCAGCGTACTCCCCCGACGGTCAGCGGATTGCTTACATGTCGAACGCAGACGGGGATTTCGACATCTACGTCGTCGATCTCGCCCGTGGTGAACGACATCAATTGACCGAGACGCCCAACCGGGACGGGACGCCCGCCTGGTCGCCCAACGGACGCAAGATCGCCTTTCAGTCGTTCCGCGACGGTCATTCGCAGATCTACGTGATGGACGCCGATGGCGGAAATCCGCGGAACTTGTCCAGCAGCAAGTCGCACGACGAGCATCCCTTCTGGTCGCCCGATGGAAGCCAGATCCTCTTTGTCTCCGATCGCCACTCTCCCGAGGGGAGCGAACCGACCTTTGACCTGTATGTGATGGAGACCGATGGCTCGAGCGTTCGTCGAATCACGTCGACTCCAGAGACCGAGACCTACGCCTCGTGGTCACCCAACGGCAACCGAATCGTGTGCCGACGCATAGAGTTGGACGGCAACTGGGAGGTCGTTGTCCTCGACGCTGACGGGAACACGCTCGCCAATCTCTCCAACCACCCCGGCTTCGATGGGTGGCCCTTCTGGTCGCCAGGCGGAAGCCGGGTCGTATTCACTTCCGAGCGGGCGGGTTCCGCCGATCTCTGGATCGTCAACGCCGACGGAACGAACCTCGAACAACTCACCACGGACCCTAACGCCGACGAACGCCAGCCCTGGTGGTCGCCGGATGGACGAAGGATCGTGTATTCGCGATACATCTGGTTTCCAGACGAACCCTTCTACGAAGCGTCGGAACTCTTCGAAGTCGAGGTGCGGTGATTCATTTGACTTGGCCGCTTCCGTACTCAGGGCGCCGCGAGTAAAGCCTACCATGACCTCAGCCCACGCCCGAACCTGTTGTGCGATGGCGAACCTCGATCCAAGTGCTGGTTGGGCCCCCAGGATTCGAACCTGGACTCTCGGCTCCAAAGGACTCGACCTGGCGCTGACCAGCGCTGATACGCGCTGGTGAAGGAAGAATTGAGCAGATCGGGCGCGCTGGTGAAGGAAGAATTGAGCAGATCGGGCGCTGGCTAACGCTCGCTAGCGCTAGTGGGTTTTGTCACCACCGTTGTCACCACGGAACGACCGAACTTACTCCCGCCGTGGCCCCTCGATCCGAATGATCGCCTGACGTGCCTCTTGCACCACCGGACGAGGTCGACGACCTGTCGATCCGAGTTAATCCCCCTGTGGAGTGCTGCAGGCGGCCTGACCAATCTCTGAACACAGACCCACGCGTTCGTCTATGGCTCCAGGCTCAGGTCGTCCGGATCGAACACCCACCCACCTTTGATCACGCGCCAGATCGTCTGCGTGTTCCGAATGTCGGTCAGCGGATTCTCGTCGAGGAGTACCACGTCACCCAGCTTGCCGACCTCGAGCGTCCCGAGATCGTCCGCCGCACCGACCGCGACGGCGGCCTGCTGCGTCGCGATCCGCAGAGCTTCCAAAGGAGAGATACCCGCCCGTGTCAGATGTTCGAGCTCCCAGTGGAGGGCCAGACCCGAAAACGACAGATGGTCCGGGTCGGGAGCGTCGGTCCCAGCGTGAAGCGTAACCCCCAGCCTGTGCGCGGAACGAACGCTCTCCAACTGTTGGGGGAGGATGACGGGAAGCCTGCTCGTCTTCCAATCGTGCGACCTGAATGCCTCGATCTGTTCGTCCACGTCGGGAAAGAAGCTTCGAAGCCGCTCGTAGCCCGGCCACTCTGGCTTCTCGACGAGAAGCTGCGGATAGCCGAGGGTGGCGCCGATGGTCGGATCCCAGCTCGTGCCGGCGGCAGTCAACATCTGCAAAACGTCGTCGTAGACCCGGAAACCCGAGTGCTCAAGCATGGCGTAACCGAGGGTCACACCCTTCACGATCTCCACGAGACTCATTCCGTGGGCGACAACGGGTAACCCGAGCCTGCGCGCTTCATCGGCCGTAGCCCGCTGCAAAGGCCAAGACGACGTGGCGTACGCCTTGATGAGGCCGGCTCCCCCTGCGCCCTGCTCTCGGACGGCGGCGCGAGCATCTTCCTCAGAAAGAAAGCCCGGAGCGCCCCACACCGGCTCCCCCGCGTAGAAGTGCCTCGGGATGGGCTTGCTGGTGACGTCGCTACGGTCCGCCCAAGCGCCCACCCAGACGAGGCCGCGGGAGACATCGCGCAGCGACGTGACTCCGTACGCGACAAACGGCCGATACGAGGCGCCACTGGAGTGAACGTGGAGGTCAAAAAGACCGGGGATGGCGAAGCGTCCGCCGCCATCGAGCAGCACGACGTCTTCCGGGAGCGATCGCTCTTCATCCGCCCCGACCCGGCTGATTCGCCCCCCCTCGATGAGCATTGACGTTCGCGAACCAAACCCGCCGCTTTCAAAATCGAGCAGCCGAACATCGCGCAGCAGCACGGGGGCGACTTCCGGACGCTTGAGTTCGGCTTCGAGCGAGACTTGTTCCGGATCGCCACCCTCCAGAGGTTGACGCCATACCTGGTTGCCGATGGAGTAGACGACGGTCGTGGAACCGGGAACGAGAGAAAAACTCCAACCGCCCAGCGCGCTCACCTTGCCAGCGTCCGACTCCCCGATCGGTACCGAGTCGAGCGGTGCGCTCCAGATCTCGCGACGACGGGAGAAAACGAGCCACTCCCCGTCGTGCGACACCACCGCGTTCCCCAGTGAGCCGGTCAGGTCGGTCAGAGGCTCCGGGGTCGCTCGCTGGTCGAGGGTCAATCGGTACACGGTACCGGCGTCGGAGAAGTACACCGCTCGCCTGTCGGCGGAGAACTGCGGTCTGGACACCACCCACGGTCCGCCAATCTCGGTGACCACTCTCTCGGTACCGTCCCGCACGTTCACCGAGACGATCCGCTGTCCGTCCACATCGATCAACTCATCTCCGTCCGGGCCCCACGTGACCTGCCAGTGGAAGCGACCGGGCGAGAGCGATCGAGATCGGCCGCTCTCCAGATCGAGCACCTTAATCTCGCTCGACTCGACCAGCGCCAGAAACCTGCCGTCGGGTGAGAGGACGGGATCTCGAGCGAACCCTTGGCCCCGATAGATCACCTCCGCTGGACCACCTGAGAGCGGTTGTCGCCAGATCATGCCCGCGGCTCCAAACACGAGATCGCGATTGTCCGGCGAAACGGTGGGTCGGTGGACGGTTCTCGGTGGCCCGAACCCCCCTGCCTCAACAAAGGCCGCGGCCGAAGGCGCGGTCGGCGGGAATACGTCGAGCCTGACATCCGCATCGAAGGCGATAGGACGGGCCGGCATTCCCGAAAGCGGAATCGCCCGCAGGCCGCCTCCCTCACCCACGTAGAGCACTTCTCCCCCCCCCGCCACGTCAAAACGCGGCCCCCAGTCCCAACCAGTCGTCCCCGACACAGATGCGAGGCGCTCCACCGCGCCCTCGCCTAGGGAGACGAAAAGCACCTCCTCTTCCTCCGGGAACCAGCCTCCCATTCGCGCGGCCACGATGCGACGACAGTAAAGGCCGTCCCCCGCCGGGCTGGCCAGGCACCGGTGTGCGATCCCCTGAATCGTCCGCACAGTGGATGTCACGCCGTCTTCGTCAACGACGTGAACCCGGGTGACGGCGTCGGGCACAGACGCGGCGCCGTAAATCGTGTCGGGATCCCGCCCCTCGAACACCGTCCACGCGAGGCGTCCGGTCGGCAGGTAGAACACCGAAGACACCATCTCGGCCTGCTTGGTAACACTCCGCGATTTGCCGGTCACAAAATCGATCGTTCGAACGACAGCCTTGGCGTGAGTGGGAGGGGTCGCTTCGTCCGTGCGTCGCCAATAGCTCAGATAGGCGATCGTTTCACCATCCGGAGACCAAGCTGGCCGCGCCGACCAGCTGTCGTTCGTGAGCTGACGTATCTCCGCGGTCTCGAGATCCAGTACAAAGACGTTTCCTTCGCTCCCATCGCGATCGGACACGAACGCCACGTATCGACCGCCGGGCGCAAACGTCGGATCGGTATCGTAGTAGGGTCCGAACGTGAGCTGCTCGGCCACGCCACCCTCGACCGGTACTTGAAACAGGTGGCCGAGGATCGTGAACACCAGTCGTTCGCCGTCAGGCGAGACGGCGACGTTGGCCTGCGTAGCCTCGGTGGTTTCAAACGCGATGGGCCGCGGACCCTCCACCTGTGTACACGCCGCCCACGCGATCACTAACGAAGAAGCCGCAGCTCGCCCCAACGATTTCAACATCGACCCGATCCTCCTTTAGCGGTTGCCATGCCAGACCCTTCAACCGTTTCGATACGGCACGACTAGATTCTACACCGTGATCTCGATCGCCAACCTCTGGACCCTCCGGACCTTCGATCGATGCGCCACCTAGGAATCCTCGACTCCGGCGAGGTCGTCATGGACAGGAGCCTCATGGAGATCGTGTGCCGATGACTCCAGCCTAGACAGTTTTGGGGCAAAGATCGAAAGGGGCGGTTCTTCGGGACCGCCCCTTTCACGCTGGCTTGACAGGCCGAGGTTCGTACCACACACCGTGGGCTTTTCTACAGCTTCGGTGACAGAAGCGGTGTCGGAACGGTAACCGAGTAGCAGGACCCCCTGCTTGTAAGGACTCGACCTAGCGCTGACCGGCGCTGATACGCGCTGATTGTGAAAGAACTGAGCAGGTTGATCGCTGGTTAGCGCCAGCTAGCGCCGGTGGGTTTTGTCACCACCGTCGTCACCACGAAGACGCCGGCCTTACTCCCGCTACAAACCCTTGAGCCGAATGATCGCCCGCCGGCCTCTCGCTACCTCCCCGGGCAGACGATCGTAGAACTTCCCCAGGTCGGCTTTGATTCTCTGGCGCAGGCAAGCCGGGGCCGGAAGCGTTTCGCCCGAGAGGAATCCACTGAACTGCGGGTCGCTCTCACACAACGCCTGCAAGCCCGCGTAGTACCGCGCCCTCCGGCTAGATGAGGCCGATCGGACCAGCGTCATCCAGCGCCCTCCTGAGACAAGCCCATCCCGGTGTCGTTGAAAGCGTCTCCAGTTCGCACGGGGTGAGTACGAATAGCGCACGATGTCGCTCATCCGGCCGTAGA
>JBDHED010000147.1:0-5454 GCA_039591175.1 Gemmatimonadota bacterium
GAGCACAAACGGCGCCAGAAACGAGCCCGCCACATGAACAAGCCACAGGGCCGTCAGCGTGCCCAAGGCGATGACCAACCGCCGGTACGCTTCGGTCCCGAACAGCGGCGTCAAGAGGTAGACCAGCACCAGGAACAGGACGATCGGCGACAAAACCGGCCGAATCGACCACACGAAAAAGGCCAGCAAGAGAGCCCAGGCGATGATCATCGTTGGGCGTCGTTGTTCCATCGAAACCGCCTCCGAGGAGCCCGGCTAACCGCCTTTAGTCACAACAGATAGGAAGGCCAAGCTCAGATCGAGCTTGAGGCAGGAGTTTAGAGGCTGTAGCGCCGCGGCGTCAAGCGCGACTCGGCGCCCATCACTGCTCCCAGATATCGAGCGTCTGGCCGTCGATATCGGTCCGCATCCCAGCTTCCCGGTGGTCAAAGCCCATCAATCCCCACAGCCGTGGTATTTCCCAACTGATGCGGTTCGGCGGTTCCATACCATAGAGCTCAAGAATCGTGGGATAGATGTCGACCGTGCGCGGCATCCGCCCGTTCTCGAACAGCCGCTCGGCTTTTGTGACATCGAGCCTGGGACCATGGATCAAAAGGGGCACGACGATATGCTCGCGTCGGAGCGCACCGTGAAGCCCCTCCTGCATCTGGTCCCATGGTTCATATCCAGGCGCGGCGTCAACGATGATGTCGCCCGAGTTAGGTCCATCCAGCAGCTGCACAATCTGGACGATTCCGTCCGGGAACCCGGACTCGCGCGTTGCCGCCGCCCAAACGTCACCACTGTAGAAGAGTTTTTCGTCTATCATCGATCGCGTACCCTCAAACGACGCATAGCCGAGCGGATCAGCGCCGAGCCTCACGGCGTATGAGTATTCCGGCTTTCCACGTTCGTCGTGCCGAGCGTGTATCACCGCCTCGCCGGAACGAGAAAAGATATGGTACTGAAGTCGGCTTCGATCCCGTGCATAGACGTGCGAAACCTGCTGGTACGCCAGGAGCGCTTGAACAAGATCTACCGGCTCGCGGTTGCCACCCTCCGGCTTTGTCACCTGGTAGGCGCGAAGCTCCTCGTATGACGGCCGCGCCGTCCAATCCTCAAGCGCGTCACTTCGCCGGAAATACAGTTGGACGTTGCCATTCCCTGAGACAGCTCCTATCCCGGCCCACTGGCGATGGGAAAGCTCTCGCCACCGGTCAATCTCGCGCCCCGAGTTTCCCATCATGTTCAAGTAGGAATCGTGAATCGGAATACCGGTGTCCTCTGAAAGGCGCCGAATGACGTTGAAATGTGCATCCGGTGTGTCGGGAACCGTGCTCGTGCCGTGATCAGCAGTTACGATGATCGTGAGGTCATCAAGCGCACCGCGTTGTCGAAACACATAGCCGATTGCGCCCAGCATCTCGTCCACCTGGCGTAGCGCCAAAGTGTACTCGTTCCCGACGCCGTAGTGGTGCGAGGTGTCGTCCGGCAGCCGGAGTGAAATCATTGAGAACTTCGGGGTGTGGCCTAGTTTGCGTGCGGACCATCGCCTCTCGCGGACCACCCGTTCGAGACTTGCCAGGCTAAAGAACTCCTCGACCAATAATCGCCCCCGGCCGCGACGACCCCACGGAAATAGTTCGCCTTCAAACTCGGTGATGTCCGCAAATCGCTTGATGCTGAAGTCAGGGCTCAAATAATTCAAGAACGAGAGCAGGTTCTGAAGATCGTTGTCGGCCACGCGCCCGAAGCCATACATGCCGATTGCCCCCGGCAAGCTGAAATAGTTCTCGTGAAGAGGCCGGAGGACAGATCCATCATCTCGCCACCCGCGGCGGGTTACGAACCCCGCCTGGTTAAACGTCTCTTCGCGTCCGAGAACCTCGAAGATCATCGGAAACTCGGTAGTAAGATCCTCGCTGATATCCTTTGTATGTTGACCGATGTAGGCTCGGAATGCCTTCTCGCTCCGCAGGTATTGACGAATCCCTGAAAGGTGCGACTTATCCGGGAAGAGCCCCATCAGGAACGGCGCGTAGGCTGGGCCCGTAGTGCTCGGCCAGACGGACGTTGCCTTTGTGTACACCCCGTGTTTGACGCCGTTTGAATCTGGCGCCAATAGCCGTCCCAAGTACGGAAGCTCACCGGACTCGAGCATCGACCTGAATACCATCTCACTCGTGCCGTCAAGAACAACGAGAACGACCGGGTCTCTTACAGGCTGTCGTGTAGGATCTGACGAGGTCGCGACGATGAAAAGGAGGATCGCGAGAAATAGCGCTGCGAGCCAAATGACGTTTCTACGTCTCAATCTCTGGCGCCTGCTACCGTGCGGCCAACCAAATAAGCTACCAGTCCGACAAGAAACAGCTGTCCGGCGATCGCTTCGACCGTGGCCAAAGTCTGTGCCAGCGGTCGCGCCACCGTGACGTCGCCGTATCCAAGGGTCGTCAGCGTCACGTAACTGAAGTAGACAAACTGCCGCCCCAGGTCACTGCTGTAATCGAGCCCGTTGAACGAACCTGCAGACAGCCGCTCCACGATCCCGTACGCAATCGCCCAAACCATTCCGACAATGATGTAGACGCAGAGCGAAGCGCTGACTGCGGCCGCGTTGCCATATGGTTCTCCGGTATTGTGAGGTTAACGGATCACTTGGAGCGGGCGACCGGATTCGAACCGGCGACGTCCAGCTTGGGAAGCTGGCATTCTACCACTGAATTACGCCCGCTCGCGATGTGCGGACCCAAGATATTGAAAAAACGGGCGACGGCCCAACCGAGCCGTCGCCCACTTTCTTTTCGCTACCCGAACTCTCAGCTACAGAATGTCGTACCGAACGCGCGGGTTCTCAGCCGGGGTCGAGAACTGGACCGTCACGTTCTCGGCCTCACCGGCGGGCAGCGGGTCGCCAGCCACGGACATCTCCTTGGCCTCGATCACGTCTCCATCTGCAGAGATGAGCATGAACTTGACCGTCAGATCTTGAACCGGAGCTTCGGTGCGATTCGAGAACGTCACCTCGACGCCCCACGTCTCGTCGTTCCTTTGACTTAGGCGCAGCGCTTCGAGCTTGAGCGGGATCCCCTCAGCGTACCCAAACGCCTCCTGGGCACCTTCTACGTCGCCCAGATCGCGCCTGACGTACCCCATGTACTCCCAAGCTTCGTGGTTGTCAGGCTCCAGCTCGATTTGCTGTTCGAGCACCGCCTTGGCTCCCTCGAGATCGCCGCTCTGAATACGCACGAATGCGAGGTACGAAAGCGGCTCGGTGTTTTGCGAACGGCTCATCTCGACGGCTCTTGACAGTACTTCGTCGGCCAGCTCCAACTGTTGGGCGTTGGCCAACCGAAAACCGAACTCGGTCAATACGTCGGCGTTGGCGGCCTCGGAATCCATGATCTTGCGGATGATCGGCTCTGCCTTCTCCATGTTTCCAAGCGACGCGTGCAATCCGGCCAATTGTATCTCGACCTCGATCTCATCGGGGTTGTCGGCCAGGTAGTTCTCATACACGGTCGCGGCTTCACCAGCGATTCGCTCGGCCTGGTTGGTGTTCCCCGCAGCGGCCGCTTCCTCAGCCTTGAACTGGTATGTCTGACCGAGCCTCAAGAGTGCCGGTTTGTAGGCGGGGTCGAACTCAAGCGCCTGCCTAAAGCTCTCGATCGCGAGGTCGTACTCCTTCTTAGTCTGGTGGACGGCACCCAAGCCGAGGTAGCCCTCTTTGCCCGTCGGGTTCACTTCGACCGCGGTCCTGAGTGTGCTCTCGGCCGCTTCGACGTCGCCGGCCGACAACAAGCGTATGCCTTCGTTCACCATCGGCCCCCACAGCGCCATCTTGGCTTGATCGATGTCGTCTTGCAGCTCATCGCCGGCGCCGGGATTCCCGTTCAGGCTATCGGCGACCGCCAACAGGCCGAGAGCCTTGTAGCTCGAGTCGGGCGAGACGCGGGCCAACGCCACCGCATACAAGTACTGGTACTCGGAGTTGTCGGTGCACATCTCGAGGTTCTCGGCCAGCACCTTGCGCGCGTCGGCCCATTTGTTCTTCGAGATTCGGGCCTTCGACCCGTTGATGTAGGCCTGGCACGTTTGGCCGTAGCCGAGCTCAGCGCTCAGGAGCACCAGCACCCCGGCGAGCAGGATCCGTTTCATCGATTTCCTCCATAGAAAAGAATCAGATAGCGCAAGATTATACCTCCAGATCGGGATCGGGTTCCAGCCGCGCCAACTCAGCCGTTAGCGCCGCAACCACCTCACGGACCGCTAGCCCGCGGGCTTCCGCGATCGCCCGGCACCCATCGAACTCGGGCCGCAGCTCGACCCGACCGTCACGGCGCCGTACTCGCTTGACCGCGACTCGCCCAAAAGACGTGTCGACTTCGATCGATTCGCGCGCCAGCGTGTGGCGGGCGGCGCCCCAATAACGAACGCCCAGCGTGGTGGTTTCGTTGAACAGCACCTCGGTCGTCGCATCAACCGCCTCGTGTGGCGCCAGCAGCCGAACCGTCACACCCGGACGCTGTTTTTTCATCTGCACCGGCACCCAATGCACTTCTACCGCGCCGACCGCATACAACCGATCGGCCAGCGGACCGAACAGCCGCGGCTCGAGATCGTCGAGGTCGCACTCGACGATAGCCAGCCGTTGAGCCGGCTCGCGAGAATCACCGACGACGAGTCGCAACAGGTTGGGCTGTTCACCCAACTCGCGAGTGCCGGCGCCGTAACCGACGTGATCGGGTACGAAGTCGGGCGGTAACCCCTGTGCAGACGCCAGCGTCGTCACCAACGCCGCTCCGGTCGGAGTCGTGAGCTCGGCTTGGACCGCCGAGTCGCGAACCTGCCAGCCCTGAACGAGCTCCATGACCGCCGGCGGCGGAACCGGAAGCCGTCCGTGACTCGTCTCGGTCCAACCCGAACCCAACGTAAACGGCGACGCGTGGAGCGCCCCGATGCCAAGGCTTTCGAGACACCACACGGTCCCGACGATATCGACGATCGCGTCCAGCGCCCCGACTTCGTGGAAGTGAACCTCGTCTATCGTCGTGCCATGCACTTTGGCCTCGGCCTGGCCGAGTCGCTCGAAGACGTGTCGCGCTCGATCGGTCACGGAAGCCCCAAGTTCGGCGTGCGCGATCCGCTCGATGATCTCGGTCAGTGAGCGGTGCTCGACCCGGTCGGGCACATCCACGTGGCACAGTGTCGCGTTGATCCCGTGACGGGAGACGATCTCGGTCGTGAGGCCGACGCCATCGAGCGCCAGTGGCTCGAGCGCCGCCTCGAGCCGGTCGAGCCCGACACCCGCATCCAAACACGCACCGAGCAGCATGTCGCCGCTGACACCCGAGAACATGTCGAGATAACCGATCCGCATGGAACCAAGTGTAGTCTGGGCGCCGGCCATCACGCCGCACTCATGACGGCCGGGTACTTGAGGCCGTGGCCAGTGACAAAGCACACCACCCG
>JBDHED010000148.1:0-7889 GCA_039591175.1 Gemmatimonadota bacterium
GGCTCCAGTACGTTTCGCGATCGACACCGTGTCACCCCAATGATCGCCGTGCCCGTGGCTCAGCACGATCGCATCGATCTCGTCTAGCTGGTCGGGGCTCACGTCAGCCTTGGGATTGTCGGATAGGAACGGGTCGATCAAGATCTTCCCGCGCGTGGTTTGATACTCAAAACACGAGTGTCCGTGCCACGTCAGCCTGGCCATCAAACCCTCCTTTCACGACGAATGGTGCGCTGAAGCCACCGCTGGCTCGGGTTCGTACGCCTCCATCGGAGGACACGCGCACACCAAGTTCCGATCGCCGAAAGCCGCATCGACCCGCGCCACCGCGGGCCACACCTTGCGCTCGTGCGATGCGGGGGTCGGGAACGCCGCTCTCTCGCGTGAATACGGATGGGTCCACTCGTCCGTCGTGACGGCAGAGAGTGTATGGGGCGCGTTGACGAGCAAGTTGTCGTCCCTATCGGCGACGCCAGTCTCTATCTCTCGGATTTCCTCACGGATCGCGATCAGCGCGTCGCAGAATCGATCCAGCTCTTCTTTCGATTCGCTCTCGGTCGGTTCGACCATCATCGTGCCGGCCACCGGGAACGATATTGTCGGCGCGTGAAAACCGTAGTCGATCAGGCGCTTGGCGATGTCCTCGACGTCAACACCGCTGGCGTCACGAAACGGTCGCGGATCGAGAATGCATTCGTGACCGATCAAACCATCCGCTCCCGCATACAGCAGATCGTATTCGCCCTCCAACCGGCGGGCGATGTAATTGGCGTTGAGGATCGCGACTTGGCTCGCCTTCTTTAGACCACCAGCCCCCATCAGCCGGATATAGGCCCAAGAGATCGGCAGGATCGATGGGCTGCCCCACGGCGCTGCCGAGACGGTTCCGAACGACTCCGGCACACCCATCTCGACGATCGGATGATCGGGCAGATAGGGTGCCAAGTGTTCGGCCACGCCGATCGGCCCCATGCCCGGTCCCCCACCACCGTGCGGGATGCAGAACGTCTTGTGGAGATTCAAATGCGCGACGTCGGCACCGTACTCCCCGGGTCGGCACAGCCCGACCTGAGCGTTCAAGTTCGCGCCGTCGATGTAGACCTGCCCGCCAAACTCGTGGATGATGTCGCAGACCTCACGGATCGAGGCCTCAAAGACGCCGTGCGTCGACGGATAGGTGACCATGATCGCACCGAGCGTGTCGCCGTACTTCTCGGCTTTGGCGCGCAGGTCATCGATGTCGATGTTGCCTTTGTCGTCGGTGTCGATCGGCACCACTTGCATCCCGGCCATGACTGCGCTGGCCGGGTTCGTTCCGTGCGCCGAGTTCGGGATCAGGCATGTCGTGCGGTTGTTCTCGCCCCGCGCCCGGTGGTACGCCCTGATCACCAGCAGACCCGTCAGCTCGCCCTGCGAACCCGCGTTCGGTTGCATCGATATAGCCGCGAACCCGGTGATCTCTGCGAGCTGATCTGCGAGTTGGGCGATCAGCGCTTCGTAGCCGCGCGCCTGATCGCGTGGCGCGAACGGGTGGAGATTTCCAAACGGCTCCCACGTGATCGGAATCATCTCGGTTGTAGCGTTGAGCTTCATGGTGCACGAGCCCAGCGGGATCATCCCGTGGGTCAGCGAGAAGTCACGATTCTCGAGCCGCTTGAGGTAGCGCAACATCTCGGTTTCGGAGCGATAGCTGTGAAACACGGGATGCGTGAGGAAAGGCGACGTTCGCCGGTGGTCGGCCGGAATCGCCTCAGAGTGGCCTGAAGACGAGCCGCCGGCCTCCAACCGGGCCTCGTCCGGCGCGAACACCCGGATTACGTCGTCCACATCGCTCGCGGCCGTGGTTTCGTCGAGCGATACGCCGATCTGTGTGTCCGAGGTCGGTCGCAGGTTGATGTGGTGCTCGGCCGCCGCACGATGGATCTGTGCCGCATTCTCGACCTCGATCGTTAGCGTGTCGAAGTACGTCTCGTTGCCGACGCGATAACCGAGCCCGCGCAAACCCGCGGCCAATTGCTGCGTCAGCCCGTGTACCCGGCGGGCGATTCGTTCGAGCCCCTCGGGACCGTGATAGGCTCCGTACATAGCCGCTACCACGGCGAGCAGGACCTGCGCCGTGCAGACATTGCTGGTCGCCCGCTCCTTGCGGATATGCTGCTCACGCGTTTGCAGCGCCATTCTGAGCGCCGGATCGCCGACGGCGTCACGAGTGAGGCCGATAATCCGACCCGGCACCTTGCGCGCGAACTCGGAGCGCGTCGAGTAGAAAGCGGCATGCGGCCCGCCGTATCCCATCGGCACCCCAAAGCGTTGGCTGCTACCGATCGCGATATCGGCGCCCCACTCACCGGGTGGAGACAACAGCGTGAGCGCCAAAAGATCGGTCGCCACCGTTACCAGCGCGTCCACCTCGTGAGCGCGGTCGCACAATTCTCGGTAATCGACGATCGTGCCCTCGGTCGTTGGATACTGCACCAAGACACCGGCCGTATCGGGACCGATCTCGGCCTCGAGCGCATCGACCACCCGGACATCGATCTCGCGAGCTGCGGCTCGCGTCTCGACGACCGCGATGGTCTGCGGATGGCATCCCCGATCGACCAGAAAGACGTTGCGATTGCGTCTCACTCGAATCGACATCGCCATCGCCTCTGCCGCGGCCGTACCCTCGTCGAGCAGCGACGCGTTGGCGACTTCGAGGCCGGTCAGGTCCGCGACCATCGTCTGGAATGCCAGCAGCACCTCCATGCGACCTTGAGAGATCTCTGCTTGATACGGCGTATAGGCGGTGTACCAACCGGGGTTCTCGAGGATGTTCCGCAGAATCACCGGCGGCGTGACACAACCGTAGTAGCCCATCCCGATGTAGGAGCGGTAAACGTCATTCTGGCTGGCGATCGTACGCAGCTCGGCGAGAACGTCGTGCTCCGGAGTGGCCGGTGAGAGATCGAGCTCTTTGGTTGATTGAATCTCCGCGGGCACGGCCGCGGTGGTTAGCTCATCCAGACTCGCGTACCCGAACACTTCGAGCATCGCGTCGATATCACCATCGCGCGGTCCGATGTGTCGGTCGGCGAACCGGTCCGGTGGCGGGATAGCCGTCATTTGGGTGAGGGCCTAGCCGATGTGTTGTTGATACCCGTCGGCATCAAGGAGTCCATCGACGACGGACGAGTCGTCGACTCGAATGCGAATCATCCAACCCTCGCCGTAGGGGTCGGTGTTGACTATCTCCGGACGATCGTCGAGCGCGGCGTTCACTTCGGTGATCTCGCCGCCAAACGGCGCGAAGAGATCGGCCACCGTCTTGACCGCTTCGATTGTGCCTGCCGAATCGCCCTTGGCGACCTTGGCGCCGATCTCCGGGAACTCGAGAAATACGACATCGCCCAACTCTCCCTGGGCGTAGTCGGTGATCCCGATCGTGGCCACGCCACTTTCACTATCGAACGCCACCCACTCATGATCTTCTGAATAGCGTAAATCGTCGCGAATATTTGACATGGGGCTCTCCTGAAAAGTTTCGCCAGGCGGAGGGCGCGAGTGGGGAAACGTTAGCGGCCGCTTTTTTGACCGTCAACGAGGCAGGAGCGCTTCACACGCGCGTTTGAACCGTCACAAACGGAGTCGAGCAGGGTGCCCCGTCGGCGTAGCGGAGCTCGATCCCGATGGCCTCCCCGGGCGAGCCGACTCGCCACAACGCCGCACTCCGGGTCCCGTACCGCTCCCCGTGCAGACACAGCGCGTCGTCTCCGCCGCTGCCATGGTCACCCAGTATCAGGGCCAGCTTCGACATCAACGACTCCGGCGCTCGTAATCCGGGTCGCAGATCCCATAGATCGGCCGCTCCGAGCAGCTCGATCGCGCGCTGCACTTTGGGCTCCGAAGCGGTGTCATCGATGGCGCGGTTGGTCACGATGTGGCACCCGGGCTCGAGCGCTCGCGCCGTCGCGCGTCCTTCGGCGTACTCCACCAGATGGGCCATCTCCCCGTCGGAGGCAACCAGGTTGAAAGCGTTGTACAGCTCGTCCAGTCTGGCCAACCGGGCCACGACCTCGCCGCTGTCAGCACAACCGAGCAGCTCGCGGCACAACAATCCTCGCGATCGCCGGTCACGGTCGATGCGATGGTCCTCGGCGTTCGTTAGTCCAACCCACAACCCCGTTTCGTTGGCGCCCATCCACGTCCCACCGGCTTCGTCGTCGCGCGGCGCCAGAAACCGAGGTCGATCACCTCCCCACGCGGGTAGTGAAGCCGGTCGCGCGTACGCCTCGTCCCGGTTGGTCGCCACGACCAGGGGTGCATCGTGGAAAACGTGATGAAATGCGATCAGCGTGCACACGGTGGTATTACGCCGGGAGAGCTCCCGATCTCGGCGCGCGTCCACTCACGGAGCCTCCTCGGTTCCACCTGTGGGGCCTCCGCTCGCTCCTACGCAAGCGCCTCTTCGGGAGTTCTACCGGCATCATGCCAACCTGCGTCTTTAATCGTCGTACAGGCGGTACTCGGCCCACGAGTCACGTCGGGCCATGCGTCGGAAACCGGCGAAGATCAGCACGCCGATCCCGAGATGCAGCAACAACAGCGCCAACGCGATGATCGAGAAGGAGTCTTCGAGCAAGGTCTTGAGGTAGATCGCCGAGTAGACGAGGTACAACGCACCCAGCGTGAGCAGCGCGAACTTGCCGAACTTGGATGGCTTGCCGCGGCCGCGAACGGCTTGACGGACCACCGCCGCGTTCTGGTGGATGGCGACAAACGGATCGTAGACGCTGCGGTCGAGCGGGACGCCACACCGTTCGCATGCCGCCTGGACGCCCGGTTGCAGATGACCACACTGATCGCAAAACGTCAACGCGGTGTCGTCTTCCCACGACTCGGTGACCATTGGGTCAATATACCCGCCGCGTGCTAACGTTGTACGACTGCGAGTCTCCGCTCTAATGCACATCGATTAGGAGAGCTCATGAAAGCCGTACTTCCGATCCTACTCGCGCTGGCGACGCTCGCGCTGGTGACGACATCGGCCCGCGCGCAACAGCGTTCCGACAACACATTCGACACCGTGGTCGACGCTTTTCTCGATCGTTATTTCGACTTCTACCCGACCGCCGCGATGGCGGCTGGCCTGCACGAGTACGACGGCCGCCTCGGCGATCGAAGCTCAGCTGCGATTGCAGCCTACTTGACAGACATCGACGCGTTCGAGAGACAGCTCCTCGCGTATGAGCCCACGGAGCTCTCGCCGGACCAGCAACTCGACCGCGTCGTCGTGCTGCGGCAAATAGATCGCGATCAATTCTGGCTGGAGGAGCTGGCGGCCTGGCGTCAAAACCCGCGTTACTACTCCGGCCAGATGGATCTCTCGTTGCTCCTATTGCTCGATTACGCTCCGCTCGAGCCTTTCCTCGAGACCGCGCTGATCACCTACCGTGGCTTGCCCCGTTTCCTAGAGAACGATCTGGTCGAGGCACTGGCATCGGTTGACGATCCGGAGCTGCAGCAACAGTTCCAGCGCGCGATGCATGAGGCATCAGATGCGCTCGACGACTACGCCCGCGAGCTCGAAACACGGCTCGGCACCCCGTCCTTCGGCGAGTTCGCGATGGGCTCCGAGAGCTATGGGCGCATGAATGCGCAGCTCTCCGCTGTCGATCTGCCGCTCGACGAGTTGAAGGCGATCGGCCAGGAAGAACTCGGCCGGTTGCAGAACCTCGCCTACGAGCTGGCGCTCGAGATCACCGGCGACGTCGAAAACTCGGACCGCGATGCGGTCGTGCTCGCGGCGTTCGACCCCATCGGGCAGGATCAGCCAGCGGCGGAAGAGATCGTCAGCACCGCTGCCGACGTGATCGGTGACCTGAGAGCATTTGTCGAGGACTCACAGATCGGGACGGTGCTTCCGGGTGACGTGGAGGTTCGAGAGATCCCGCCGTTTCGACGTACGAACTTCGCGTACATCTTCATCCCCGGTCCGTTCGAGACCGTCGCCACCACCGGATTCCACTTCATACAACCGGTCGAACATGAGTGGTCGGAAGCGGTAAGAGCAGAGTTTCTGACGCGCAACAACGACTGGGCGATCCTGAACACGAGCGGTCACGAGGCCTACCCCGGCCACTACCACCACCGCAATCACATCAACCGCGCCCCGACCCGGGCCCAGCAGCTCCTGACCGCGTACGTCACCACGGAGGGTTGGGCCCACTACGGTGAGGAGATGAGCTGGCGTCAGGGTCTGGTGGGTGGCGGACCCAAACTCGGGCTGGCGGTCGTTCAGGACGCCTTGTTGAGGGTCGTCCGTTACCTGGCGTCGATCGGTCTCCACACCGAAGGCATGGCGGTTGAAACGGCCGAAGAGATGTTTCGAGCCATGGCCTATCAGGACTCGGTCAACGCACGCCAACAGGCACTGCGCGGGACATACGACCCGGAGTACCTGAACTACACCTTGGCGCGCCCCCGGTGCCGTGGATCGGCCGGCGAATCCTGAACGATCCGGAGTGGCATCCGTTTCGCTGATGCGGGCTGTCTACATCGAGGGTCACGGTGGGCCTGAAGTCCTAGCTGTCGGTCAGCTACCGGTACCGGAACCCGGTCCCGGACAGGTTCGCGTCAAGATCTTCGCCGCAGCACTCAACCACCTCGACTTGTGGGTGCGGCGTGGCATTCCGGGGATCGAGCTCTCGATGCCGCATGTGCTGGGAGCCGACGGAGCGGGTGTGATCGATGCGCTAGGCGATGGTGTCGAAAGGTTCTCCGTCGGCGACCCGGTGTACCTGCAACCGGGTCTCTTTTGTGGCCGTTGTGAGTTCTGCAAGCAGGGCGAGGAGTCGCTGTGCGTTCGTTATGGACTGCTGGGCGAGCACGTCCCGGGGACGTTGGCAGAGTTCGCGATTGTTCCCGCGGTCAACGCGTATCTCAAGCCGGACAGTTTGGCGTGGGAGACCGCGGCTGCCTTTCCGCTGGCGTACGAGACCGCCTGGCGGCTGCTCATGTCGGCCGGCGGATTGAAACCCGAGGAAAGCGTTTTGATCCATGGTATCGGAGGTGGCGTCGCCGGCGCCGCGCTCCAGATCGCGAAGCACGTCGGCGCTTACGTTTACGTGACGTCGTCGAGCCAGGCGAAGCTCGATCGAGCGACCGAGCTTGGTGCAGACGTTGTCCTCGATTACACGCAGCAGGACATATCGGCGGCCATTCGGCAGCACACCTCGAAACGCGGTGTAGATCTCGTCATCGACAACGTCGGCGAAGCGACTTGGCACGACTCGATCGAGAGCGTCCGACGCGGCGGGCGCATCGCCACTTGTGGGGCCACCACCGGCAACAATGCCGTCACGCCGATCAACCGCGTATACTGGAAGCAGATCTCGATCCACGGCTCGACGATGGCCAACCGGGCCGAGTTTGAAGCGATCTCGGAGCTTGTCATCGGCGGTGATATCGAGCCGATCATCGATCGCACCTTCCCGCTCGAGGAGGCCCCGGCGGCTCTGGAACGCCTGGCGAGCGGAGATCAGTTTGGAAAAATCGTCTTGACCACGAGAGCCACCGCATAGAAGCAGAGGTGCGAATGCGATTTCCGTTTCTGTCGATACCGATGTCGCTGCTAATCGCAGTCGGAGTCGGTCTGACCGCTTGCCAGCGAAGCGACTCGGCGGACCCGACCGTCGATGACGCCGAGGTCGAGCTGCCCGACACGCTCAGCGCGGAGGAGCAACTCGCGTTCGCCATCGATCTGGAACGTTACCGGGAGATGGCGGACGGTCGCTTGGATACCGTCGACATGCTCGGGCGGGCCGAGGATGCGGCGTGGCACGTCCAGGTGTTGAACTACCGGACCGATCTTATCGCCATGACGTTTGCCGCCGTGTATTCCGGCCCGG
>JBDHED010000149.1:0-10178 GCA_039591175.1 Gemmatimonadota bacterium
TTCTCGAGCGAAAACACCCATTCGAGAACAAGACCGACAAGAAGCAACTGGACGCTCATACGTAGCGCCGCGATCACCAGGCGACGACCGAGGCCAAGCCTGAGCGCCGCGGACAAGCCGATGTTGGCGACGATCAAGAGCCCCGCGATAGCGGTCTGCGCATATCCGATCTGGAGGTAGCCGTTCACGAGATCGTTGCCCGTGAGTTGTCCAGGGTCAGCGTGCGATCGGCGACGCGTGCCACCTGTGCCCCGTCGTGACTCGTCCACACACTGGCCCGTCCGGGGGCTTCGGCGACCCAGCGCGCTACCAGCTCTTCGGCCTGTTCGGTGGCTGTAGCATCCATCGAAGCACTGGGCTCATCGAGTAGCAACACCGAAGGCTCCACGCTGAAGGCGCGTGTCAAAGCAACGATCTGGGCCTCGCCGCCGGACAGGTCAGCGGCGTCCTTTTCGAGGAACGCAGCATTACGATCGAACGCCTCGAGCCGCCGGATCGCCACCGAGCGGTCGTAACCCTTGGAACGATGCGCAGTCAGGCGAAAAACCGTTTGGAGGTTCTTCTCGACGGTTCCCTCCCAGAGCGCCGGGCGCTGATGCAGGTAGACGACGCGGGCGCGGTAGGCCGGCATTTGCCACTCGTCAAGCGGCTTGTCGTCGATGGCGATTCGACCCTCGTCAGCCGCATCGAGGCCGGCGAGACAACGCAGCAAGAGTGACTTCCCGACGCCGGTCGGCCCGACGATCGCCAGGTTCTCACCGGCCTTGAGCTCCACCTCGACGCCACGCCAGATCCAGCCGTCGTCAATTCGGCGTCCGAGACCCTTTGCGGACAACATCATCGACTCCCGTGTTGCGCTGAACGCTCTACGCACGAAGGAAACTGGAAACTAACAAAAAAGGGCGGCCCCAAAGGACCACCCATTCTTGTTCGGTTCAGATTGTGTCGCCGTCAGGAGACGCTGATGAACTGGTCGGGACCTGCGTCCTCCTCCTCCTGCTCGAGCTCCCGGAGCAGACAGTTTACCGTTTGCTGCACGAGTTCCTCGAGCTTGACCCCACGACGCTTCGCTTCATGCTCGTACGCACGGTAGTGCTCGTCGGTGAGCTCTGCCAAGACCTTGACCTTGTGCATCTGGACTCTCCTGTTAAGCCGGCACTCCCTTGTGCCCGTAGCAGAGGATCCCGCTGTGGCCCTCCCTGCGGATCAGGCGGAACTCGAGCGCGACATCCATCCCCGGAAGTACCGTGGCCGGGTCGCAATCAACGACCTGGGTCATGAGGCGGGCGCCCTCCGGCGTCTCCACCACGGCCATGGCGTACGGTGCTTCCATCAGAAAATCGTCGGGAGGAACGTGTACGACCGTCGACGTGATCACCGTCCCCTTGCGCGACAGCGTCAGCTTCTCGAACTCCTCGCCCCGGCACGAGGGGCAGAACCGCCGGACCGGAAAGACGATCTTGCCGCAATCGCTACAGCGACCGGCCTCCAGCCGGTAACGGGTGGGGATCTCTCTGGTGTATCGCGGACTCGGCACGATCACACCCCTTCGAAAATGTGGACCACGGAGCTCGCTCCTGATCCCCCCATGTTCTGCGCCAGACCGACGCGTGCGTTCTCGACCTGCCGTTGCCCGGCCTCACCCTGCAGCTGCCTGAAGATCTCTATCGTTTGGGCGATGCCAGTGGCACCCACCGGGTGCCCTTTGGACTTGAGACCGCCACTGGTGTTCACCGGGATCCGGCCGCCGATCGCCGTGAGCCCATCGTGCGCGGCTGGACCCCCCTTGCCCTCCTCGACGAATCCCAACGCTTCGATGCAGCAGATCTCCGCGATCGTAAAGCAGTCGTGGACTTCGGCGACGTCGACATCTTGCGGCCCGATGTCGGCCATTTTGAACGCCCGCTGGCCCGACTTGTGGACGGCGTCGAGAAAGGCAGGGTCGTCGCGGTCTGCCAGCGCCATCGAGCCACTCGCCAGCCCGCTGGCGACGATCTTCACCGGCCGGTCGGTGAACTCTCTCGCCATCTCGAGGGGACAGAGTAGAACGGCGGCGGCGCCGTCGGTCACCGGTGAGCAGTGAAGGAGCCGGAGTGGCTCGGACACCAGCGATGATGCCATCACCTGTTCAGGGGTCACCTCGCGACGAAACTGGGCCTTCTCGTTCATCGCCCCGTGTTTGTGATTCTTGACGGCGACCCACGCCAGATCCTCCTCGGTCGTGCCGTGTCGCTCCATGTGCGCGCGAGCGATCATCGCATACAGCCCCGGAAACGTCACACCGTAGTAGACTTCCAACTCTTGATCGGCGGCCGTCGCCAGCACGTTTGTGACGTCTGCGCCGTCGTTCATCTTCTCGACCCCAGCCGCCAGCACCAGATCGCTCATCCCCGAGCCGACCTCGAGAAAGGCCTGTCGCAGGGCGACCCCACCCGAGGCGCACGCCGACTCCACGTGCACCGCGGCCACCCCGGTCATGCCCAAGTGGTCGGCCATCAACGGCCCGAGGTGCTCCTGGCCCACGAATTGGCCGCCCGACATGCACCCTACGTACAACGAGTCGATGCGGTCTGCGCCGGCGTCGCTCAGCGCACCCGACGCGGCCTCGACGAACAGGTCGCGCAGCCCCTGATCCCAGAGCTCGCCAAACCGCGTCATCCCGGCGCCGACGATCGCGACGTCACGCATGCGAATATCTCCCGTCGCTATCAGTCATTGGCGATGATCTTCCCGCGGAACTTCGCGTACTCGCCGTAGGTCACGTACTGTCGCGTGCCTTCGAGCATCGAGCGAACCGTCGGTGCCAGGCCCTGCACCTCGCGAAGCCGCTTCGTCGCCCTCAGCACAAACGAGTCGCTACCTGCACCCGAGCCGAAGGACGTGATCAGGATCAGGTCGCCGGGTTCGGCGATGTCGAGAATCGCGGCCAGCCCCGTGGGCGACGAGCCCGAGTACGTGTTGCCCATCGTCGGAACCACCCACCCCGTTTCCAGCTGTTCCTTACGGAAGCCGAGTTGCTTACCCGCCGTCAAAGGGAACTTGCCGTTGGGCATATGGAAGACCGCGTAGGCGAAGTCGTCGGCCGTGAGACCGGTCTTCTCCATAATCGCGCGGCTCGCCGTGAGCACGTGCTTGAAGTAGGCGGGCTGGCCCGTGAACCGACCCCCGTGCCGCGGATAGAACTCGCCCTCTCGCCGCCAGAAGTCCGGCGTGTCCGACGTGTAGCTGTACGTCTCCACCACGTCCGCCACCACATGTTCCTTTCCGAAGACGTAAGCGGCCCCGCCGGCGGAGGCCGAGAACTCGAGCGCGTCGTCGGGCGCGCCCTGGGAAGTATCCGCGCCGATCGCCATCGCGTATTCGACCCTACCCGCCTCCACCAAACCCAGCGCGACAAACATCGCCTCCGTACCCGCCTTGCACGCGAACTCGAAATCCGCGATGTGAACCTCGGGGCCGATCCCCAGCGCTTCGGCGACCACGGTTCCGCTCGGCTTTACCGCGTAAGGGTGCGACTCCGAACCGATGTAGAGCGCGCCGATTCTCTGCGGATTAACCCCCGCGCGATCGATCGCGCCGTGACCCGCGGCGACCGAGATCGTGATCGTGTCCTCATCGAAGCCGGGAACCGACTTTTCCTTGAGGAGAAGCCCTCTCTCGATCGCACCAGGGTCTTTCCCCCACTGACGGGCGATCTCCTCGGTCCGGATCCTCTTCCTGGGGATGTAGGCGCCGTAACCAGCTATGCCTGCCATACGCGCCTCCTCGGTCGGCAGCATGTGACAAGACAACTGTAGTGCGCCTGGAAGAGTGCTGTCTGTGGGAAAGAACCTTGTTGTGGTGTAGGTGGGGGTCTCTCGCGCAGGATAATTGATAATGAATGGATATGTGGCGGGCGGCCCTGAAGGACCGCCCGAGTGGTTACCAGCTGCTCATCGCGCGGTACCCCGCGCTAGGTCGTTCGAAGCTGTGCGAACTCCTCCAGGGCCATTGCCTGGAGAATCTGCTTGTCATGTGGCTCGATTATCGAATTCCGTTCAGTAACGCCGAAATCGACGCCGACGACGCTGCGAAATGGGCGGGTTCCCGGAGTCATGTCGATCAACTCCGCGAAGCGGTCCACGACAGCGGCAGGGTCAGTAAGCACTTCAGGGTCCTTGAACAGCTCATCGAAGGCGGCGCCCATCTCCTCGAAGGCCTGCCCCGCTTCCGCCGGGTAGGTGTTGGCGCGGTTGTCCTGGTCCTTCGGCCGCGGACTCTGCGGAAACAGCTCCGTGGTGAACGGTCCAGGCTCCACCACCACTACATCTATGCCGGAGCTGGCTAATTCGGCTCGTAAGGCAAGCGAATATCCCTCAACAGCCCACTTGCTCGCATGGTAAACGCCAAAAAACGGCACCGCCATGCGGCCCGCCACGGAACTGACATTGATGATCAGCCCCGCCCCGCTGTCTCGCATAGATGGAAGAAAAGCGCGACACACCCGATGGATGCCGACCACGTTCACATCCAGCTGCCAGGTCATTTCCTCTGCCGTGAATGCCTCGGAAAGCCCCACGTACATCTGGCCCGCGTTGTTGATAACGGCGTCGGGGGCGCCAGCGCTGGCAAGGACTTCAGCCGCGGCAGCGTCGACCGACGCGTCAGATGTGACGTCGAGATCGAGAACCATGAGGTTCGAACCCGTAGAGGCGGCAAAACCCCGCAGGTCTTCGGCGGCTGGCTGGTTCTTTCCGTCCGGCCCACGCATAGTGGCAAAGACATGGTCGCCGCGCTCAGCGAGCTGTTTCGCCGACCTGTGATAACAACGATGCTCATTGCTGCCTCCTCTGGCCGTGTTGGGCCTCATGGATCAGTCTGCCTCGAAAACACCGGTGAGCATGATCAAGTCACGCCTTGCGTCCGCGGACGTTGACGCCCTGGGTGCCGAACTGGCCTGCGCTGGAGGCTTGCGGTGCTCCCTCGAAGACCGCCTTCCGCCACGGAATCTCGACGTCCTCGAACCCCGCTGCCTCGATCGTCGCCCGAAGCTCTGCTTCCAGCAGAGCGCCGGCGATTCAACCCGTCCAGAGATCGATGTCCTGCTTTGCCTCTTCCGAGACGGCGCGCTCGACGAGGATATCAGCGATCTGGAGCCGACCCGCGGGGACCAACACGCGGTGCATCTCGGCCAGCACGCGTGGCTTGTCGGGTGTCAGGTTTAGGACGCCATTCGAGATCACGACATCGGCCCACGCGTCGTCGACCGGCAGATCCTCCATCAGCCCCTCGCGGAACTCGACGTGGTCGAACCCAGCCTCGGCAGCAGCCGCCCGAGCCACCTCGAGCATCGAGGGTGTCATGTCGACCCCAATGACCCGACCCTCGGGGCCGACCATCTTGGCCGCAATCAAGGAGTCGATCCCCGCACCACACCCCACGTCAACCACGCGGTCTCCCGACCGCAGGGGGCCCAGCGAGAACGGGTTGCCGGTCCCCGCGAACCGCTCGATCGCGATCTCGGGGATCCCCTCCAGCCACTCGTCCCGGTAGCCGATGATCTCCGCCAGGATGCGGCCTGTGTGAAAGTGAAAGCCGCGGCCGGGATCAAGCGCGACGGTGTCGTATTCCTCTTGAATCGCTTTCCGCAGGACGTCGACCTCAACGTCCACGGGGGCGACGGCGTCTGGCCCCAAGCTCTCTTTACTCATCGACGCTCTCTTTGTTGTGGGTGGTTCGCGATTTGCTCTTCACTCCCGCTGCAAATCCTTGAGCCGGGCGATCGCCTGCCGCGCCTCTTCGACGATCGGCTGCAGCTCGGGGTCGGCGTTGTGCCAGTTCTCGATGAATTCCTCGTAGGACTCCCGGGCCTTGTCGTCATCGCCCAGAGCCTCGTAAACACGTCCTAGCTGGTTTTGTACCAGCGGCTCATTAGATAGCGCGCTCGAGAAAAACGGACGGATTGATAGAGTCCTGGTGTAACCATAAGAGTTGAGCGTCCGCTCTGCGTCCCTAAACCGACCCGTCTCCTGGTACAGCTGACCCAGCCACCACCGAACGATCCAAAACCCTCTCACCTGCGGGTCCTCAAAAAGCGCTGCCCCGCGCGCCGTTTGCCCCCGCCGCCACAACCCATACCCCTGCAGAGCCTTTGCCAGGCCAGCTGACTGATGTCCATCGATCGAGTCCGCCGCTTCCAGCGCACGCCGCGCGTGTTGCTCGAGCACCTCGATCGCGCGTGAGTGATCGGGCCAGCGTGCGCGATCAGCCGCAAACGCGCCGGCATAGAAGATCGCCTCTCCTTCCCTGATACCACCGGTGTCGAGAGGTTCGAGGGCTCGATCGAGAGTCTCTTCGGGCACGGGGAGCCCGACCGTGAAGGCCCAATAGGCGGCCCAGGCACGGTGGTTGCGGGACATCGCTGGATCGTCCAGCCAGGGAAGAGCCTCCTGCAACCGGCCATGCCAAAGACCATCGTCCATGAATAGAAAGAACGCCGCCAGGTTTCTGCGGAGTTCATCGCCACGGGTATAGAGCTCGCGGCGCACGATCCTGTGCGCGGCGTACCGTGGGTGAGATAGGAGCCTGGCAACCGACCGCAGCGCGTCTGGATCCATCGTACCGAGGCGACTCGCTGCATCCCGCTGCGCTGCGGAGTCGCCGAATGCCAATTCGAGCGCGGTTCTTCCTCCGACGGCCAGAGGAGCATCCGGCGCGGCTCGCGCGAACATCTCCAGCGACCGTGCCGCAAGAGCGCTATCGGCGTGAACCTCCCATGCGAACTGAACGTGGTGGTACAAGTACTCTGGATTCCGGGGGTCGAGCTCGACGGCCCGCTCGAACATCCGATCGATCTCTGCCACCGTGGCCCACGCACTCGTCACGTGCATGTATGTATCGCCCAGCTGATACCACGCCTCGGCATCCTCTGGATACGTCTGGACGATATTGCGCAATGGCTCAACGCCATCAAGGCTCAGCCGGGTCTTGGCGCGTGCGGCTCCTACCAACACTGCTTCGCGCGCGGGCAGTCGATCGGACAGTCGTGCCGCGTACTGATAATGTCGATCCCTCAATGCTTGGTTGAAGAGGGGCAGCCACTCATGGATCTTGGCCAATCGATAGTGTGCCAGCCCGAAACTGGAGTCCGCCTCCACGGCCCGGTTGAATGCATCCCGGGCCGCGCTCATATCGAAGTGCCGGAAGTGGACCTCACCCTCGAGGAACGCCTGGAGAGCCTCAGGAGACCCGGTCGTCAAGCTCTCGAGGTCGATTTCCGGAAGTTCCTCCTCGCCTCGCTCGAGGATGACGCGGAGCACCTCGACCGCTAAGCGATCAATTATGGGTAGTACATCTTCGGGAGATCCTTCCGCCATCCCTTGGCCGATGCGCTCGCTCGTCTCCACCTCGTAGACATCCGCCCTGACCCTGACATGCTCGCCCGCGGCCACGGCCGAGCCGACCAGGGCATACCGCGCCCCGGTAGCAGCAGCGATCTCCAGCGAAGCGGCCAGGTCTGGCGTCGTCGTCGCTGAAACGCGCTCGTTCCATCGCGCCATGAGCGTTCGGCTGTCGATCGTTCGAAGGCCCGCCGCGCCATCCAGCCCAGTCGACAGGAGGTCCATCATCCCCTCGCGCCAGAGATCGAGATCCAGACCCTGCACTCTGAACGGTAATACTGCGATCCCGTGGGCAGCCTCGGCGATCACCGGGCCAGGGCCAAGACTCTCGTTACGATCTCGGGTCGTCAGGTAGAGCGCCGTCACCCCAACGACTAGCGCGAGGACGACTCCGACTACACCTACCCGCTGGGGGAGTCGCTGAAGCTCCCGTACACGCTGGCTCAGCGGGGCCCGCGCACCGGGCACTTTCGTGACCGCGAACAACCGCCACCGCCCTGGCATCCCCTCCAGCTCATGACGGCCGCGGTCTTCGAAACCGATCTTCGACCCTAGCTCTACATCCCGCACGCCACTGGTCACGAGTACCTCGCCCGCTTTCGCCTGCTCGGCGACTTGGGCCCCGACCTGAACAGAGATTCCGCCAACGTCCCCGCTCGCGTCCCGCTGTACCTGCCCCATGTGGAGGCCGCAGCGGACCTCCAGCCCTAATTCCCGGATCGCATCGCGAATCGCCGTGGCACATAGGATGGCGCGCGCTGTGTCGTCGAAGAATGCTAGGAAGCCATCGCCGGCCGTAGCTATCTCCCGGCCTTGAAAACGAGAGAGCTCTCGACGCACGACCTCGTTGTGCTGCTGTAACAAGTCACGCCATCCCTGATCACCCAACTCCGCGCTTCGCTCTGTCGAGCCGACGATATCGGTGCACAGGATCGTGGTGATTGAACGTTCAGTCTGCATCGAGATTACTACGATAGCCGTGATGCGCGTGCAGTGGAAACAAGAGCGCGACCTACTGCATCTGTTTCAGAAGGGCCTGATAGCGTGGATGATCCCGTATCGCATCGAGGTCGCTGTCGTTGTCTACCCACACCTTGAAAATCGGCGCTATGGCCGCCTTTCTCTCCAAACAGTCGATCGATTTCTCGATCTCTCCAGCAAGCGAGTATACACAAGCCAAATTATAAAGCACTGCAGAGTTGGGGTCCTTCGCCAACGCGCGATCGGCCCATCCCACCCCCTGTTCCATCTCACCCAATGCCACCAGAGCAACGGCCCCTAGAGAGGTCGCTCTTTGGTCGTCTGGGTTCAGTTCAAGGTGTTTTCGCGTGATCTTGAGAGCGCGCTGTGCGGCCTCTTTCGCCTTCGCGTGGTCGCCGAGCGAGCGATAAACCTGGACCACCAGGCAGGCCGCAATGTAGTCCTCGGGGCGCACCTCGATCGCCTTCTCAAAAAGCTGCGCTGCACGGTCAAACTTACCCTGTACGAAGACGTGGCGGGCATAGAAATAATGTGCGTCAAAAAGGTCCGGGTCGATCCGGATCGCGGCCTCGAACTCTCTGTCCGCCTCATCGAACCGACCCATCAACGACAGAGCAAGACCGTGTGACGCGTGAGCTTCCGCCAGCTCGGGGTCCAACTCGAGCGCGCGACGGCTGGCGGCCGCGGCTTGCGCCACGTGTGATTCATCGCTGTCGAAATACAAGTACTGATGCGCCGCACAGTAGGCGATCCCAGCATGGGCGAGCGCGTACTCTGGATCGACCTCGGCAGCCCGCGAAAACAACTGTCGGGCCAACTCGACACTCCCCCCTCGTTGCTGGTAGAAGAACTTCCGTGCACGCAAGTAGTAATCATAAGCCTGAACATCGGTCGTCGATGCCTTCTCAATCTCACGCCTTTGTTTCGAGCTCAACGTGATCTCGAGTGCGTTGACGATGTTGTGGGCGATCTCATCCTGAACCGCAAAAATATCCTCCAATTCTCGATCGTAGGTCGCCGCCCAAAGGTGAGAATCAGATATCGCATCTATCAGCTGACCGGTCACCCGTATGTGGTTCCCTGCGCGACGCACGCTCCCCTCCAGAATCGTTCGCACGCCGAGATCATCCGCTATGGCGCGGGCACTCATGTCCTTGTGCCTGTACGAGAACGACGACGTACGCGAGCATACCCTCAGCTGGGGCAGCCTGGACAGGCGGTTGATCAACTCGTCAGACACGCCTTCGCTAAAGAACTCGTTATCTCGGTTTGTGCTGAGGTTTACAAAAGGCAGCACGGCGATCGACTGAGTTGTTTCGTCTGACCCCCCGGCCCGCCGTGCCGAAGTCGGCTCATCCGCTTCTGTCGGCAAACCCGTGACCTCATACAAGTCCCATTCGCCGGGCACCCCCTTGAGCTTGTGACTCCCCCGGTCCTCAAAACTGAAGCCCGACCCCAACTCCGCATCCCGCAGCCCGCTTGTGACCAGCACTTCACCCGCTGCCGCCCGTTTTGCCACTCGCGCTCCGACATGCACAGCGATTCCGCCGATGTCTCCGCTGGCCTCTCGCTTCACCTTACCGATATGTAGGCCGGAAAGAACCTCGAGCCCCAACTCCCTCGCCCCATCACGGATCGCACAAGCAGCCCTTATCGCCAAGTCAGGTGCGTCGAAGATGGCCAGAAACCCCTCGCCAGCGGTGGCGATCTCTTCACCCTCGAAGCGGCGCAGCGCGCCGCGCACCAGAACGTGGTGTTGTTCGAGGAGATCATGCCAGGTTTGGTCCCCAACTTCGGCGGCGCGCTCGGTGGAGCTGG
>JBDHED010000150.1:0-5351 GCA_039591175.1 Gemmatimonadota bacterium
AGCCGGGAGGCTTCGATTCGACCGCGTTTGCCACCGAGTTCGACGGAGGTCGGGTGTCACAGCTGCCGAGCGGCCAGACCCTCCGCGAGTACGATTTCGTAGCCATCGACAAGGAGATCGAGATCGCTCCCGGGGTGTGGTATCCGGCGTGGACCTACAACGGCCGCGTCCCGGGTCCGACGATTCGGTGCACCGAGGGTGACCGCATCCGGGTGAACTTTCGCAACGGTGGGAGTCATCCGCATACGATTCACTTTCACGGTTTCCATCCCGCCGACATGGACGGCGTGTTCGAGATCGTCGATCCCGGGCAGCAGTTCGTGTACGAGTTCGACGCCGACCCCTTTGGGCTCCATTTGTATCACTGCCACACGACACCGCTGAAGCGTCACATCCACAAGGGGCTGTACGGCGCGTTCATCGTGGACCCGGCGGTCGGTCGTGAACCGGCCCGAGAGTACGTGATGGTGATGAACGGATTTGACACCAACTTTGATGCCGAGAACGAGTTCTACGCCGTCAACACGGTGGCTTTCCACTACATGCGCCATCCGTTGCCGGCCGTAGTTGGCGAGCGGATTCGACTCTACGTGGTGAACTTGCTCGAGTTCGACTTGATCAACTCGCTCCACCTGCACGCGAACTTCTTTCATGTCTACCGTACCGGGACCGGGCTCGAGTCCGATGAGTTCACCGACACGGTGATGTTCTGTCAGGGCGAGCGCCACGTGCTCGAGTTCGAGTTCAGGCATCCCGGTCGATTTATGTTTCACGCCCATCAGAGCGAGTTCGCCGAGTTGGGCTGGATGGGGTTGTTCGATGTCACGGACGCGTAACGCCGGCCTCATCGCCGGCTCGGTGGTGATCGTGCTGCTGGTCGGATTGCTGGCCTTTCTGCTGGGTCGAAACGTGGGGTTGGAACGCGCTGCGCCACCGATCGAGGAGCTGACGATCCAGCGGATCGAGCTGCCCCAAGCCGGGCTCATCCGGCTCAACCTCGTCAACGGCGGGCCCGATCCGGTCACGGTGAGTCAGCTCATGATCGACGACGCGATCTGGGCATTCGATATCCAGCCCGGTGCAACGATCGGTCGGTTGAGACGGGCGACGATCGAGATCCCGTATCCGTGGGTTGAAGGCGAGGCCCACGAGATCGTTCTGGTATCCAGCACCGGCGTAACGTTCGATGCCGAGATCGAGGTCGCGATGCCGACCCCCCAAGCGACCGCCGGGTGGTTCTGGAGGTTGGGTCTGTTGGGGTTCTATATAGGGGTCGTTCCGGTGGCTCTCGGTCTGGCCACCTACCCGTTCTTGCGCGGGTTGGGATCGCGCGGGATCAACTTTCTGTTGGCGCTCACGGTGGGTCTGCTGGTGTTCCTGGCGATCGACACGCTGACCGAGGCGCTCGAGTTGGCGTCCGAGGTTCCGGAGGCTTTTGAGGCCTCGATTCTGGTGTGGATCGTGACGCTCGCCACCGTCTTGGGGCTGCTCGCCGTGACTGGCCGGCGGCGCGCCCGCAGCGGGACGTTGAGCCCACTCGCGATCGCCACGCTGATCGCGTTCGGCATCGGGCTCCACAATCTCGGCGAGGGGCTGGCCGTCGGTGCGGCGCTGGCGACCGGCGCGGTCGGGCTGGGCACCTTCCTGGTGGTCGGGTTCACTCTTCACAACATCACCGAGGGCATAGGGATCGCGGCGCCGCTGCTGCGTGGCGAACCGCGGATCTCGCATTTCGGCGGCCTGGCGCTGCTAGCGGGCGGGCCGGCGATCTTGGGGACGTGGATTGGCGGTCTAGTGTTCAGCCCCTTCTGGGGCGCGTTGGCGCTGGCGGTGGGGACGGGCGCCATCCTGCAGGTCGTGTACGAAGTCGGTCGCCTGGTAACCCGTACCGAGACCGGCGGAGTTGGCCTTTGGCGGGGTGAAGTCCTGGCCGGTGCGGCGGTCGGGGTGCTCGTCATGTATGCCACCGCGCTCGTCGTCCCAGCCTAGAAAAAGAAACCGGAAACGAACATTTTGGGCTGCCGGCGCGTATCCCTATTGCAGGAGGGCGTATGCTGATCCAAAAGCCAGCTGATTTCCGATCATCCGAGATCACCGACGAGCGCGTGTATGTAGATCGACGGGCGTTCATGCGCGCCGCCGCGGGGATCGGTGCAGCTGCGGTTGCCGGGGCTTCGCTGCCGGGACTCGTCACCGGGATGACAGCCAGTCCGCGCAGCCGAGACGAGGAGGAGCTCACGCCGTACGAGGCGGTAACCGGCTATAACAACTTCTACGAGTTTGGCACCGGCAAGGAAGACCCGGCCCGAAACGCGGGTCAGCTCGTCACCAAGCCGTGGACGATCTCGGTCGACGGTCTGGTAGAGAATCCAGCCACCTACGATGTCGACGAGCTCATCTTCCCGTACACCCACGAGGAGCGGATCTACCGGTTGCGGTGCGTCGAGGGTTGGTCGATGGTGATCCCCTGGCAGGGCTTCTCGCTTTCCAATTGGATCGACCGTTTCCGACCCACCAGCCAGGCCCGGTACGTCGAGTTCACGACGCTGTATGACCCCGACCAGATGCCCGGGCAGCGACGCTCGGTGCTCGATTGGCCATACGTCGAGGGGCTGCGACTGGACGAGGCGAACCACCCGCTGACGACCGTTGTCGTTGGGGTCTACGGACGTCCGCTTCCGAACCAGAACGGTGCCCCCGTGCGCTTGATCATACCGTGGAAGTATGGCTTCAAGAGCATCAAATCGATCGTCAAGATTCGGTTCACCGATCGCCAGCCGGCGACGTCGTGGAACGTGGCGGCGTCTAACGAGTACGGGTTCTTTGCCAACGTAAACCCGGATGTCGATCATCCGCGCTGGAGCCAAGCCAAAGAGCGGCGGATCGGCGAGTTTCGCCGGCGCGAGACGCTGATGTTCAACGGCTACGGCGATCAAGTCGCGCATCTCTACCAGGGCATGGACCTGCGCCGGTACTTCTAAGACAGTGTCGTCCCGAGTGGTGAGTCGGCGTCTCGGTCAGTTCCTCGTCGTCGGGCTCGGCCTCGCTCCGGCGACTTGGGTCGCCATTCGAGCGTTGAATGGCGACCTGGGTGTCGATCCGGTGGAGACTCTGAGCCAGGTGTCGGGCGATTGGACGCTCCGGTTCCTGTTGGTCACGTTGGCGATTACCCCGGCCAGCCGGTTCCTGGGTCTGAACCAGCTCATTCGGTACCGTCGCACGGTTGGCCTCACGACCTTTGGGTACGCTGTCTTTCATTTCGCCTGCTTCGTGTGGCTCGACCAATGGTTCGTATGGGCCGACATTGTCGCTGAGATCGCCGACCGCCTGTGGATCACGATCGGGTTCGCGACGCTGCTGCTCCTTATCCCGTTGGCGGTGACCTCGACCAACGGAATGGTGCGGCGGCTCGGCGCCCGCCGATGGCGACGCTTGCATCGACTGGTGTACTTGGCCGGAGTTGGTGGTGTCATGCACTACTGGTGGGCGGTAAAGGCCGACACCCGGGTGCCGCTCGTGTACGGTTTGATCCTGGCCGTGCTATTAGTGGTGCGGCTCGTCCCGAGAAGAAGGCGACATGTCTGAACCCAAGCTCAGCGGTGTGGCGCTTCTGCTGGCGGATATCAGTGGGTATACGCGCTTCATGCGGCAACCGCGCATGAGCTTGCTCCACGCCCAAGCGCTCATCGACCGCCTGACCACCGCATTGGTGGAGATCGTCGAGCGCCCGTTGGCACTGAGCAAGATCGAGGGTGACGCCACGATCTTCTATGCGATGCCAGATGGTGAGGCTACCCGGCGGGCGATCGTGGACTCAGTTCCCGCGCTTTTGACGGCTTTCGCGTCCGAGCAGGAAGAGATTCAATCCGCCAAGCTCTGTCGGTGCACCGCTTGTGAAGCGGTTGATGAGCTACGCATCAAGTTCGTTGCCCACGCCGGCGAAGCGGTTGTCTCAGAGAGAGGTGGATCAAGGGACTTTTCCGGTCCTTCGGTCATCTTGGCGTACCGATTGCTCAAGAACTCGATTCCCACGAGCGAGTACTTTCTTGTGACCGAGCCCTTTTTCGACGTGCTGACCGAAGGTGAGCGCGCGCACATGGACCGGCGAGTTGAACACGTGGAAGGCTTTGAGCCGGTGGAGATCACGTACGCGTCACTCAACCGCGAACCGCTGTTTGCAACGACTCCGAGCCCGGCAGCCAAACAAAAGCTCGGCCATCTGGCTCGTGTCCACGCCCGCGGGCTGGCGCATTGGATCCGCCGGGACACCAAGCAGTACACCAACCTCCCGAGCTGATCCGCGCAGGGTGGCCAGCCTCCGCGATAAGACGCTCTTCATAACCGGCGCCAGCCGGGGCATCGGCAGGGCGATCGCTCTGCGCGCTGCAGCCGATGGTGCCAACGTCGTGATCGCCGCCAAGACCACCGATCCGCACCCCGAGCTGCCCGGCACGATCCACACTGTGGCCGCAGAGGTTGAGGCTGCTGGTGGACGCGCGCTGCCCGTGGCGGTCGATCTTCGCTTTGAGGACCAGATCGAGTCGGGCGTCGAGCGTGCGATCGACGCGTTCGGCGGGATCGATGTGGTCGTCAACAATGCCGGCGCGATCAGCCTCACGTCGACGCTCGAAACCGGGGCCAAGCGGCTGGATCTGCTCATGGCGGTTAATGTTCGGGCAACGTACTTGTGCACAAGGACTTGCATCCCTCACCTCAAGCATTCTCAGAACCCTCACGTGCTCATCCTCGCGCCACCGCCTAGCCTCGACTCCAAGTGGCTGGCACCGCATCTTGCGTACAGTCTTTCGAAGTACGGAATGAGCCTCTGCGTGATCGGTATGGCGGCCGAGTTCGAGAACCAGGGCATCGGTGTAAATGCGCTGTGGCCAAAGACGGTGATCGCGACCGCCGCCCTCGCGAGACTCAAGGGCCTGGTATCGCCGGAGCAATGTCGCCGGCCCGAGATCGTCGCCGATGCGGCCTACGCGATCGTCACGCGTGACAGTCACGATTGCACAGGCAATTTCTTCATCGATGAAGAGGTGCTGGTGGCCGACGGGGTGACCGACTTCGATCGGTATGCGGTCGAGCCGGGGAGGGAACTCCGAACCGATCTGTTTCTAGAACCCGGCTAGTCTTGTAGGCTGGAAGTGGTGGAGGCGGCGGCCGGAATCGAACCGGCGAATGGAGGTTTTGCAGACCTCTGCCTTACCACTTGGCTACGCCGCCTTGCAGCGTCCAATGCGAAGGCCCTCCCAACGTAGGAAGGGCCATTCGCACACAGTTGGAGCGGGAAACGGGACTCGAACCCGCGACTTCAACCTTGGCAAGGTTGCGCTCTACCAGCTGAG
>JBDHED010000151.1:0-5337 GCA_039591175.1 Gemmatimonadota bacterium
TACGGTGGGATCGGATCGACCTGGGACTACGGTCCGCTGGGGGTCGAGCTCAAGCGCAACATCAAGGATTTCTGGTGGCGGTCGATGGTCGAGCGCCGCGACGACATCGAGGGGTTGGATGCCGCTATCCTGATGTCGCCCAAGGTGTGGGAGGCCTCGGGGCACGTCGAGGGGTTCACCGATCCGTTGGTCGATTGTAAGAACTGCAAGCATCGCTTCCGCGAGGACGAGATCGATCCCGACAAAGAGCCGCGCTGTCCGCGTTGTGGGATGGCGGATCTGTCGGCGGCACGCCAGTTCAACCTCATGTTCAAGACGTTCATGGGTCCGGTCGAGGATGACGCGTCGGTCGTGTACCTGCGGCCGGAGACCGCCCAGGGCATCTACGTCAACTTCCTCAACGTCATGAACGCTGCCCGGCAAAAGCTTCCGTTTGGCATCGCCCAGATCGGAAAAGCGTTTCGCAACGAGATTACGCCCGGCAACTTTATTTTCCGGACCCGCGAATTCGAACAGATGGAGATGCAGTACTTCGTCCAACCGGGTTCGGACCGTGAGTGGTTGGAGCGGTGGCTCGAGGAGCGCCGTGGATGGTACCGTGAGCTGGGCGTTCGCGACGACAAGCTTCGCGTGCACGAGCACGGCGCGGAAGAGCTTGCGCACTACGCGGCGGCCGCGTTCGACATCGAATACGAGTTTCCGTTCGGCTGGCAGGAGCTCGAGGGCGTACACAACCGGACCGATTTTGACCTTGCCGCGCACGAAAAGCGCTCGGGCAAAAAGCTCTCGTACTTCGATGAAGAAAAGAAGGAGCGGTACGTTCCTTATATCATCGAGACCTCAGCCGGGGTCGATCGCACGTTGCTGGTTTGTTTGGTTGACGGATTCCGAGAGGAGGGCGAAGGTAAGGAGGCGCGTACGGTGTTGCGTCTCGATCCCCGGATCGCACCGATAAAAGTGGCCGTCTTCCCGCTCGTCAAGCGGGACGGTATGCCCGAGATGGCGACCGAGATTCACGCCGCCCTCAAGCGTCGCTGGAACGCCTTTTTCGATGATGGTGGTTCGATTGGGCGGCGGTATCGGCGTCAAGACGAGGCGGGCACGCCGTTTTGTGTGACGATCGATGGCGAATCGACAAGCGATGGGACGGTCACGGTGCGGCACCGTGATTCGATGACCCAGGACCGGGTCTCGACGGACCGGTTGGCCGAGTGGCTGGAGGACCACCTGGGGTGAGGATCGCCACTCTACTTGCAGCGACAAGGGACGATCGATGACGACCGAATTGACGCAGCGACACTGCGAGCCGTGCACGGCGGAGACACCGCCCCTCAAGCCCCCGGAGATCTTCAAACTCCACGAGAAGACCTCCGACTGGGCGATCACTACCGGTCACAAGCTCGTGCGTACCTTTACGTGTCGCGATTTTGTGACGGCTATCGATTTCGTCAAGCAGGTCGCTGACATAGCCGAAGCGGAGGACCATCATCCCAACATCACCATTGACTACCGCAAGGTGACGTTTACGATCTGGACGCACGCGATCGACGACCTCTCGGAGAACGATTTCATACTCGCGGCAAAGATCGATGCCGCCTTTGCCGCGGGGAGCTTCCCCGGAGAGTGATGGTGGCACAAACCGCGACAACCGAAAACGCCAAGATGGCCAATCGCTCGGACGACGACTTTCGCGCTCGTTTCGCCCGGCTGGCCGAGAACCCCGACCAGCTCCCCCCCGACAAGCGGCTGCATGCACTGTTCGATCTCGCCTGGGAACGAACGATGGCGTGGAATCCCGAGTTTGCGACCCACGTTGGGTACGAGGCTGGCGACCACGGCGCCTGGAGCGACATGTCGCTGACGACGATCGAGGATCGCCGGGCTCAGTATGGCGACCCGCTTCCGGTGCTCGATGCGATCGATCCCCGGAGCTTGAGCGTCAGCGATCGACTGAATCAGGAGCTGTTTAGGAAAGAGATCGAGGACGCGGTCGAAGGAACGCGTTTTCCGGATCATCTGATGGCGATGGATCAGATGAACGGCCTGCAACTTTCGGCCACTCGGATGCTGGTCATGATGCCCACCAGAAACAGGTCCGACTACGAGAACATTCTGTCGAGATTGTCCGGATTGCCACTGCTCATCGACCAGACGATCGCGCTCCTCGATGCGGGGCTCGCCGAGGGGTGGACGCAGCCACGGGTTACGCTGCGCGAGGTCCCGGACCAAATCGGGAGTCTGATCGCCGCCGAGGCGATGTCCAGCCCCCTGCTTTATCCTTTCAAGATTTTTCCAGAAGCCGTCTCAGAGGCGGATCGCGAGCGGCTGCGCGCCGATGCGATCGAAGCGTACACATCGCACGTCGCGCCGGCGCTGAAACGGCTCCTCGATTACATCGTCGACACGTACGCGCCGCGCGCGCGGGAACCTATCGCCGCCAGTGAGTTGCCCGATGGCGAGGCTTGGTACGACTACTGCGTTCGGCTACGGACAACGACGCAGCTGTCACCCAGCGAGATCCACGAGATCGGCCTGCGCGAGGTGCAGCGGATTCGCGAGGCGATGGAAGTCGTCATGGCCGACAGCGGCTTCGAGGGTGACTTCACTGCCTTTGCCAAATTCCTGCGCACAGATCCGCGCTTCTTCTATGACCGTGCCGAGGATTTGCTGGCCGGATACCGCGATATCACGAAACGTGCCGACGCCAAGCTGCCGCGGCTCTTCAAGACATTGCCGCGGTTGCCGTACGAGGTGATCGCGGTTCCCGACTACGCCGACGGCTCTCAGCCCGCGGCCTATTACCTGCCGGGATCACTCGAGGTCGGGCGCCCGGGCTATTTCTACGCCAACACGTTTGCTCTCGACGAGCGACCGAAGTGGGAGATGGAGGCGCTCGCTCTCCACGAAGCGGTGCCCGGTCACCATCTGCAGATCGCGATCACTCAGGAACTCGACGCGCTGCCCGAGTTTCGGCGCCACGGTGGGTTTACGGCTTACATCGAAGGGTGGGGATTGTACTCAGAGAGTCTGGGCGAGGATATGGGGTTCTACCGCGATCCCTACAGCCAGTTCGGTCGCCTGTCATTCGAAATGTGGCGTGCCATCCGGTTGGTCGTTGACACCGGGATGCATGCTCTGGGTTGGACCCGCGAACAAGCCATCGATTTCTTCGAGCGGAGCTCGGGCCACACGGGCCACGACGTAAAGGTCGAGGTCGATCGCTATATGGTTTGGCCCGGACAGGCCCTGGCTTACAAGATCGGGGAGTTGAGGATCAAAGAGCTGCGCGCTCAAGCCGAACGTGCGCTCGGCACGTCTTTTGATGCGCGCGCTTTTCACGACGTCGTGCTATGTGAAGGGTCGCTCCCGCTCGACGTTCTCGATCGTCGAGTACACGCCTGGATCGAGTCTCAGCGTTAGGCTACTCGTACGCCGGGGCGAGTAGCGGACACTCCCGCGAACGTTCTTTCAGGAACCTCCGCTTGCGGCGCTCGAGGGAGCCCAGCTCGCGTTGGTATACGCCGATGCTCTCCAGTTGATAATTGTTAAAACCGATGCGGTCGACGAAGACGATCTGGAAATTGTTCCGGTAGTAGATCCAGATCTCGAACGCCTCCGCACCTGACGGCACCGGGTTTTGGCTGATCTCGTCGGGAGAACCGAGCGTCATGTAAACCCGGCCGCGGTCGCTGAGGTAGCCGGGCCGCAGCGCACTCCTCCATTCTCTATTCGCGATCGCGATACGACGGAAGTAATCCTGCAACTCTTCGTTTACCGCGGTTGCAGGTATGGGATCGCGAATGCGCCAGAAACAGTTCCACGCTTCGACTCGAGCCTCGGCGCCTTCTACATCTTCTAGAATATCGTGCTCGTCGGGTGTCGCCGCGTATTTGAGAAGCGACAGCGCATCCTTCCAGTTTTCTGCGATCCAGCCCCCTGAGCCGGCGATGATCAACGGCGTGTTGCGATTGACGAGCACCTCTCCAGCGTCGTCTATCAACTCGATCTCGAATCGGAACTCGCCGAACCGTGCATCGTTGTTCTCGAGTGAGCCGAACACCATGGCGGTTCCGTCGTCCTCGGAAACCACTGCCTCCGACCAGTCAGATGATGCTTGACCCGACGACTCATCCTCTGGGACAAGCTGCGCGCGAACGGTGTAGGGACCGCCCTGGTCGATGCGGGCCAGATCGATCATAAAGTCGAAGCGGGTCGGGGCGGAAGGGTAATAGTGACTAGGACTTACGACGTAGCTGACACCGGAATCGGTGGTCTGATAGAGCCGCAATAGCACCGGCTCGCTGACCGCGGTGGCGGTCGGGAACGATGTAATCTCGAGAGTCTTTGAAGCCCGCGAGGCGTCGTTCGCGTTCTGGTCCCGGACCGTGATCGAGAAGTCGTACGTGCCAGGAACCATCGGCACTTCGGTTTGGAACACGATCGTCTCCGACTCCAACATCGTCTCGTCGAAGGACTCGACCTCGACGCTCTTTTCCCAAGTTCGTTCGAGTTTGTCGGCGTCGCCGTCTTCGGGTTCGAATTCCGCTCGCACTTGATAGTTCGCCTGCCAAAGACCCTCGGTAGTTCGAACGAATTGGAGGCTGCTGTTGGAGAGCGACACACCGACCAAAACTTGGACCGAGTCGGCGGTCCCCGGTAACAGCCACGTGTCAGCTAGGAATCCGACATCGCCTCGAGCTCGAAGTATCTGATGGTCCTCGTAGAACCGATCGTTCGAAAAGATCTCTCGCAGGTCGAACTCTTGACTGAGGGCCGAGCGGGGTACCGCGATCAGGGTCGAAACGGCGGCGAGCACCACGGGGGCAGCAAATCGGATCAGCCGCATGACAGCACTCCTTGCGTGGAACACGAGGGCGAATCGGGGATATACATGCTCTTAAGATGTCAGGCCGGCGGGTGGCCAGCCACTGGCTTCTGACCTAAATACCCGCGCGGCTCAGTCAGGTTGCATACGACTATGAAAACGGAGACCCCCCGCCGCGTGTTTCGCTCTGTCGGTTGTTTGCTCACCGTAGCTAGCTTGGCCGCCTGCGCCAGCAACCGGGCTCCCGTTGCGACCTATGGTCCACCGCCCAGGGTTTCGGAACCGACACCGACTCGCATCGAAGAGCTTCAGCTAATTCTTGGTGACGAGTTGACCGCCGAAGAGGAAGCGGATCTTCGTGCGATTCGAGTCGCGCAGTACGATCCGCCATCGGACCACCGACCCCCCGAGCTCGATGAGAGCTTGGAGCAGTTGCTCGAGGACGAGGGAGCTGTGCTCGTCGAAGAGAGCGTCGACTACGACATACCGATCGTTCTCAACAACCGCGTGGA
>JBDHED010000152.1:0-7665 GCA_039591175.1 Gemmatimonadota bacterium
AAATGGCTTCTAGACCGCATCGTCGGCTACCCGGCGCGGCTGCGGTGGACCGCACGATCGGTACGGTTCCATCAGCGCGTGCTCGCAAAGCGCGGTCGGTGGCGGCGGTGGGTCACGAAACGATTTCCAGACCTCGATCCACTCGAGTCGCTGACACCCGAGGTCCCGCGTCAAGGCCGCCGGTGGCGAATGCCCACCATGCTCGGGCCTTCTGATGTCGTTACAAACGGTGATGCGCCATCAGTGCGCGGGACGGTGGCGCTTCACCCCGGTTGTGTGCAGTCGGTGTTCTTGCCTGACATCAACGCCGACACCGCGCAGGTCTTGGCCTACAACGCCTGGCAGGTCGTGGTGCCCGCAGGGTTTAGGTGCTGCGGTGCGCTTCACGCTCACTATGGCCAGCCGGACGTCGCTCGCTCGTTGGCGCGCAAGAACATCTTGGCGTTCGAAGCGTCGAACGCACCCCGGTTGATCTCGAACGCCGCCGGGTGCGGCGCCCACATGAAGGCGTACGGACAGCTTTTGGCTGCGGATCAAGGCTGGGCGGAACGCGCCGAGAGGCTTGCGGCCGCAGTCGTAGATGTCACCGAGTACCTGGTCGATAGCGGGGTGCGCCGACCACGTCGCCCGATCAGCCTGAAGGCGACGTATCACGACGCGTGCCATCTGATCCACGGCCAACGCGTGGTCGAGGCCCCGCGGCTCCTTCTGCGCTCGATCCCCGGGCTCGATCTGGCACCGCTCCCCGAATCGACGTGGTGCTGTGGGTCGGCCGGCCTGTACAACGTCACCCACCCCGAGGCGGCAGCCAAGCTCCAGCAGAGGAAGGTCGGCCACATTCTGACTACCGGTGCCGAGCTGGTCGTGACCGGCAACCCCGGCTGCACGTTTCAGATCGCGGCTGGATTGCGCGCGGCCGGGTCCCCGGTTCGAGTGGTCCACCCAGCGACCGTGTTGCGCATCGCCTACGAGCTACCGCCGTTGTTGCCGAGACGGCGTTGGCGATCTACTCCGTCGCGTCGGCCGGTGTAACCCTCCTCGCCGTCAGCTCCATCACCTGGTACTCCGTACCATCTTCGCTCTCTGTGTACATCTCGAAGACAAACGTATCGGGATCGGTCCAATGCGTAACGGACCGCACAGGAACGTCCTCCCGGCTGGCCATGAAGTCGTCGGCGGTGCCCATCAGCGTCACCGCGTTGGTTGCCGGATCGTGGGTCCCGCGTGAGACCATCGAAGCCGTCGACATGTTGTCCATCCAGATCGAGACGTACTCTTCTCGATAGCTGTCGTACCCGTCGAGCCCGATGCCATGAAACGGTTGACCCATCATCGTGCCTCGGTGCTCCGACCGCACCCAGCGACCGTCCAAGATCCACTCGGCGGTCATCGAAGCCTCCATCGTGACCGGTGGTGCTTCGGGCGCGAACCACATCACGACCGTTTCCTCCCACTCGCCGATCATCGGCTCCATCAGCCTGTGGTTCTCGCCCGGCATCGCGTACTTGTCGAACATCGCGATTTCTTCGGCGCTCATCTCCTGCCCAGCCGCAGTACCGGAAACGAGCAACATCGTCGTCATGCCCGCGACGCCAAGCCATGTCTTGCGTTTCAACGTCGGTCTCCTTTCTGCTTGTTGTTCACCGTCTATCATCGCTCTCCCACGTCGTACTCGACCGCATCGCTCCTTCGGAACACGTGGTTCAACGTGCGCACCGCTTCATCACCACCGGGCGCCGACCCGCTCATGATGTACACCTTTTCTGAATCCGGATACTCAGCGACCTCGGGCTCTTCCATCGTCGAAAGTGTGAAGATCTCGAGCGGTGCGTCCCCGGTATTTTTGATCGCGTGCGCCCCGTCAGCCCCGGTGGGGCATAAGACGACATCGCCGGGTTTGATGTCGCGAGCCCCGGCGACGGTGCGCAGCTCGCCGTAACCCGATCGAATCCAGAAGAACTCTTCATTTACGTGGTGGAAATGAAACGGCCACATCCGGTCACCAGCCGCCAATCGGTACAGGCTGTAGCCCAGCCGTTTCGCGCCAATGGTCCGACCGACACGCTTTCGGTCACCTCGAAACGGCCCCGCCTCGTACGACTCCCAAGACATGATGTCGATCGACACGATGTTCGGGTGCGGCGTCTGCGCCATTATGGCGTCCGGGAGGGGCTCGTCTACCGGCTCGCCCTCGAAGTAGGGGCCGAAATCGGGGCCCTCTAGCACCTTACCGTCGCGAATCAACACCTTGGCCTTCGACTCCTCTGCAGCCAAATCGTCGACCCAATACAGTCGCTTGTCCGAATCGGGGTAGACAGCCACATCTCGCGTCAGCAGTGTCGAGGCCATCAGCAGGTTGGCGGATCGATCGGTGCGGTTGAGAATCTGATGCGCGCTGTCAGCGCCCGGAGGCAACGCGACGACGTCGCCAGCCTTGAGCTGATATTCCACGTTGTTGAGCCGGATCGACGGTTCGCCTCCCAGCACAACCGCCAACTCCTCGTTGACCAAGTGATAGTGGTAGGGCACGTTGGCCTTGCCGGGGGGCAAGACCCACAGTCCACAGCCGAGCTTCTTCCCACCCAGCGGCCGCGAGATGTCACCCCACTCAGCGCCAAACCGGACACCGGTTTCCCATTCCCGGAGTGCGAGCTCGGCCAAATTGGCTACGCCGACGGCCATCGGATACCTTGCCCCTTCGCATGCCTGACCAAATCGAGATCGAACGCGCTATCGCTGCTGTCTTCGCCGCCGACGATTTGCAGGAGGCTGGCTTGCGTCAACGCCGCGCGCTCAAGCTGCTCGACCAAGGTGTTTGGGAAGGCATCGTGACGCCATTCTATCAGGCGCGCGCAGAGCAGCGAATCAACAGTCACATTCGTGCCCTGTGGGACGCTGTAACGTTGGAACGGTTGACCAACCCCAAGCAGTAGTCACTCGCCCTCGCTCCGCGGCGCCTCGTACACGACCTCACCGCCAATCACCGTACGCAACACCTCCACACGCCAGATATCACCGTCGGGTATGCGCATGAAGTCGCCGTCGAGCATCAAGTAATCGGCCCACTTACCTAGCGAGAGAGTCCCGACCTCGGTCTCCATACCTGCCGCGTACGCGGCGTCACGTGTGAAACAGGCCAACGCTTCCTGGCGGGTCATGCGCTCTTCCGGATGCCAGCCGCCCTCGGGCCAGCCTTCCCGATCCTGTCGGGTGACGGCAGCATAGAGTCCATAGAACGGGTTGGCGCTCTCAACCGGAGAATCGCTCCCACAGGCGATGTGAACATCGGCGTGACGAAGCTTTCGCCACGCGTAGGCACCACCGATTCGGTCCGGGCCAACCCGATCCTCGGCCCAGTACATGTCGCTGGTCGCGTGAGTTGGCTGCATCGAAGCGATCACGCCGAGCTCGACAAATCGATCGATGTCATCGAGTGCCATTACCTGAGCATGTTCGATGCGAGGGCGCTTCCACGCCAGGTCGACGTCTCCATGATCGGGCGGGTGAACGGTGAGCGCCGTCGCGATCGCCTCCAGAGCCTCACGATTGCCGCGATCGCCAATGGCATGAATCACCGACTGCAGGCCGAGGCCGACTGCCTGCGCTATCTCGGCCGCCAACGTGTCGGGGTGTGTCACCAGGAGACCCGCGTTGTCGGGATCGTCACTGTAGGGTGCGAGCAGCGCAGCGCCGCGACTGCCGAGTGCGCCGTCCGAATAGTGCTTCACACCGGCGACTCGCAGGTGCGGGCCCGCAAACGCCGCCGGACCGCCGCGCTCGGCTAGCCAGTCGAGGATCCCCTCCTCGTCGCTGTCGAGGTACACCACGATGCGCGGCTTGAGCTTCCCGGCTCGAGCCCACGCATGGTACGTCTCAACGTTCTCGTGACCGTCACCCATCGTGTGCACGCCGGTGACGCCGAGCGAGAGCAAGTGGTTTTGCGCCGCTTCGAGGCGTGCCGCGTACTCAGCGTCATCGGGCGCGGGGATCTCGCCAAAGACCAAAGCCATCGCGTTATCGACGAGCACGCCTGTGGGTTCGCCGTCATCGTCGCGCACGATCCTTCCCCCGTCCGGGTCAGGTGTATCAGCCGTCACCCCCGCTAGCTCTAGCGCCCGCGAGTTGATCCACGCCGCATGGCCATCGACCCGCGTCAAATACACGGGCTGGTTCGGGTGATCCCGGTCGACTTGGTCAAGCAGCTCGCGGGTCGGAAACTCCTGCACCGGCCAATCGTTCTGATCCCATCCTCTTCCGATGATCCACTCGTCTGCAGCGCGCGTCTCCGAGACGGTGTGCACCATCGCTGCGATCTCTTCCGCGCTCGACGTTCCCCGCAAATCGAGCGTCCGGAGCACAAACCCTAAATTGATCACATGAGCGTGCGCGTCAATCAATTTTTTAATGATACGGCGACCACCGAGATCCTCGACTTCCGTGTCCGAGCCTCGCAGAATTCCGATCTCGTCGGCCGTCCCGACCGCTACGATCCGGCCATCGGCGATCGCCATCGCCTCGGCCCGCGGGATCTCCGGATCCATGGTGTAGATGACGCCATTGGTCAAGATCTGATCGGCTGGCTCTTGAGCTAGGGCGCTCGTCGCCATCGCCAACACAACGCAAATCACCAACGCCCAAGTCAATGGCCACATACGATGCGGGTTACAGGATGGAACGCTCATGTGCGCTCCGGGGTCTTCGAGAGTCGATTCGCCGGGTGCAGAGTACCATGCACCGGGCACGATGCATACCTTGGCGCCGCGGTCCGTGGCACAGTCGAGGCCAGCGCCGAACTTATGAGAGGTTATGCAGGAGCGCATCCTAGAATTCATCGTTCCGTTTCTCGACCAATACGGATACCTGACGTTGTTCCTCGTGACGTTCCTCGAGACCAGCGCCTTTCTCGGACTGATCGCCCCGGGCGAGACGGTGATCGTGTTGTCCGGTTTCTATGCTTTTCGCGGTGTGCTCGACCCATGGGTGGTTGGGGTGATCGCCATTGTCGGCGCGTTCGCTGGCGATCAGGTCGGTTACTTGCTCGGTCGCACTTTCGGTCACCAAGTGATCAGCCGTTTCGGCCGGTACTTCTTCTTCGACGCGAAGCGCTTACGTGCCACCGAACACTACTACAATCATCACGGTGGCAAGACGGTCTTTATCGGGCGCTTCATGTCGATCCTCCGATCGTTCGGACCGGTGGTCGCCGGCATCAGCCACATGTCGTACTGGAGGTTCCTGCCGTGGAGCGTGCTGTCGTGTATCGTCTGGGGCACGACGTTTACGTTGGTCTCGGTTGGGGTGGCACAGTCGCGTTCGTGGTTGGCGTTGTGCTCGTGATCTGGCTCCTCCACCGAAAGCGCGAGCATCAGCTGGAAGAGGAGTATGGGCCGGACGAGTAGCATCGCACTCGCCATGAGCGGGTTGATCATGGCAGCCTGTGGCGCCGGCGGGCCACAGTCCAGCGTCGCCGACCGCAATGTCCTGCGGCTCTACCTCGAATCCGATCCGGCGAGCCTGGACCCCATCCAGGCGGTCGACGTCTACCGCGGCCGGATGGTCGTCTACCTGTACGACGGCTTGGTGCAATACGCGAACGACGAGATTCAACCCAACCTAGCATCGGAGTGGGAAGTCTCGGACGACGGGACCCGCTACCGGTTCACACTCCGCGACGACGTCGTCTTCCACAATGGCCGTCGCCTCACCGCTGCGGATGTCAAATACTCGTTCGAGCGAGTGCTGAGACCGGAGAACACCAGCCCGTTGACCTGGGTGTTCGAGTTCATCGTCGGCGCCAAAGAGATGCTCGCCGGCGAAGCCACGACTCTGACCGGTGTACGCGCGATCGGGAGCGACCGGGTCGAGATCCGGCTGACACAGCCATTCGCACCGTTTCTCTCCTTACTCGCGATGCCCGCGGCCCACGTCGTGCCTCGCGAGGAGGTCGAGAGCAAGGGTGATGGCTTCTCGGAAGCCCCGGTCGGGACTGGGCCTTGGGTGTTCGAGTCGTGGGCCCACGATGACGTCATTCGATTGACCGCGAACACGCGTTACCACGGTGGCCGACCGAAAGCCGATGGGATGGAGATCCGCATCATCCCCGAGACCACCACTATCATCGCTGAGTTTGAACGCGGCAATCTCGATTGGGCCGACCTGAACGAGTTCCCCAAGCCCGAGTACGACCGGTTTGCCACCAACTCGGGCTGGGAAGCGTACGTCCACACGCGACCCGCGTTGATCACGTATTACCTGGCGCTGAACAACGACAAGGAGAAGTTCAGCGACCCGAGGGTCAGGCAGGCGCTCAACCACGCCATCGACGTTGCCGGGATCGCTGAAGCGATCTACCCGTCGGAGATGGTACGATCGCACGGCCCGATCCCACCCGGCCTACCCGGTTTTCGAGAAGCCGGCGAGCCCTACCGTTACGACCCCGACCGGGCCAGGGACATGCTAGCCGAGGCCGGCGCGACCGATCTCTCATTCGACGTCTTCTTTAGAACGCTCGCCCTGAATCAGCGATTTCTCGAGGCGGTGCAGGCGAATCTGGCCGAGGTCGGGGTCTCGATGAACCTTCGCCAACGCGATTGGACCGCCGTACGTCAAGCGATGGAGCAGGGGGAACTCGACGCCTACCTCGCGAACTGGTACGCCGATTACCCTGACGCAGAGAACTTCCTCTACCCGCTCTTTTACAGCCAGATGGCCGGCGCCGGGGGAAACGCGGCGTTTTTCTCGAACACCACCGTCGATTCGCTGATCTTGACGGCTCGAGCCACTTTGGATGAGACCCAGCGCCTGTCGATGTACGCCCAGGCTGACTCGGTGATCCAAGCCGAAGCGCCATGGATCTTCACCGTGCACCCGGTCGACGCCGACATCGTTCAGCCATGGGTCGACGGGTACCGGATTCCGCAAGTATTCTACGGCATCAAATGGATCGAAGTGGGGTTGAGAAACGAATGACATGAGTGGCCCATGTCCAGCTCGGTTTTGGTGGGTTCTCGACAACCCATTGCGCCGCATCTTCGCCGACCCGGCCAAGGTGGTCGGGCTGCTGGGTCTATCGCCCGACTCGAGGGTGCTTGAAATCGGCCCCGGGCCGGGGTTCTTTAGCACCGAGATCGCCAAGCGGACCGGAAACAACCGGCTTCAGGCGGTCGACATCCAGCGCGAGATGCTGGTCAGGGCGCGTCACAAGCTGCGCACCCAGTTTCTCTGGAACGCCGATTACGTGCAGGCCAACGCGATGGCGCTGCCGTATGCGGATCGGTCGTTCGATGGAGCTCTGCTTTTCACCGTGCTGGGCGAGGTCGAAAACCGAGCTTTTTGTCTGCGCGAAATCTGGCGCGTTCTAAAAACTGGTGGCTTTCTCGTGGTCGGCGAGCTGCGTGTCGACCCCGACTTTATCACGCAACCGGTGTTGCATGAGCTGACGCGCCGCGAGCGGTTCGACTTCGACTATGGCGCCGGCCGACCGTGGGGCTATACGCACCGATTCCGGAAGCCCGAGGTCACCGACCTGGCGTAAGTACGTCGCCTTCCAGCGACAGCGCTTAGCTCTCCCGTGCTTGCTTGCCGAGTCGTCGCTGTTTCATGGCCACGACTGCGGAGCTCATCGCGCCGCCGAGAAGAAACCAGCTGCCCGTCAGCAGAAACCAG